>NZ_CP114058.1:2783577-3092864 GCF_026967475.1 Rouxiella chamberiensis
CGCGTCCTTGATCTGCTGATCGCTGACCGTAATGCCCAGTTTTTTGGAGTATTGGTCAAGCAGCGTCACGTCAATCAGGTTGTTGAGCGACTGCTGGCGCAGCTGCTGCATATAACCGTCGCTGCCGGCCAGTGCGGCAAACTGGTCACCGAGCTGCTGCTGCAGGCGGTTACGCTGATTCTGTACGGCGTCATCGAGCTGCGCACGGCTGATGTCCTGACCGTTGACTTTTGCCGCATAGTCGCTGTTTCCACCGATGAGGTAATTGCCTACACCCGTTAAAACAAAAGATAAAACGATCAGGCCAAGAATGATTTTGAGCACGACGTGATTAGCTGCCGCGCGTAAGTTGTCCATCATAGTGAAGCAACACTCCGCTGTATTTGGGGTTTAAAACTTGGGCTGCGTGGACGATGCCGACGATCCCTGTGACACCCTTCAGGGTGCTGCACAATTAACTGCTAACTGCGTGTTTACACTGACACTTCGTTTCAAACGGCGTTCAAAAGAATCACTGTCAACAGGCAACAATCGCACTTATTCTCCTGTTCGAAGCCACTCACGGCGCCGAAAAAGAAAAAAGCGCATCTCTTCGATGCGCCTCACATATTACCTTAGCAACCCTGTGACGTCAGGTTATTGTTAGTAATTATCCGTTTACCGCATCTTTCAACGATTTACCGGCACGGAAGCCAGGTACTTTGGCAGCCGGAATACTGATTTCTTTACCGGTTTGCGGGTTACGACCGGTGCGAGCCGAACGCTCACGAACCGCGAAGGTACCAAAGCCAACCAGCGCAACTTCTTCTCCGGCTTTCAGAGAATCGGTTACCGATTCAAGCACCGCGTCCAGAACACGTCCCGCGGCCGCTTTAGAAATGTCCGCACCGGCTGCAATTTTGTCGATCAGTTGTGACTTATTCACGTTTTCATCCCCTCTTAAAATTCTATCGTCGCGCCGAAATTTCCCTACGGACGCGACAGCGCAGCTGTTATATCAAGCTTGTCAGGGGTATGCAAGCGACCCAGAACGCGTTGCCCCCTCCTGACAGGGTTACTAACTTAACGGCACAAAAAAAGCTGGCAAGTAGGATTTCACTTGCCAGCCTCAGTTTCGCTTACACTTTATGCATCAGGTCACTATTTGGCTGCAACAGGCAGTGCGCCAAAGGCCGGATTTTGCAGTGCAAGGTTCAGCACGTCATCAATGCGCTTGACCGGGTGGATTTCAAGATCGGCCAACACGTTGTCGGGGATCTCTTCCAGGTCACGCTTGTTGTCGTCAGGAATCAGCACCACTTTGATGCCACCACGGTGTGCGGCCAGCAGCTTCTCTTTCAAGCCGCCAATCGGCAACACCTGACCACGCAACGTTATCTCGCCGGTCATCGCCACATCGGCGCGAACCGGGTTACCGGTCAGACAGGACACCAGCGCGGTACACATCGCGATACCGGCACTTGGACCGTCTTTCGGGGTCGCGCCTTCCGGCACGTGCACGTGAATGTCGCGTTTCTCGTAGAAGTCAGGGTTGATACCCAGCTTGTCTGCGCGAGCGCGTACCACGGTCAGTGCCGCCTGAATGGACTCCTGCATCACTTCACCCAGAGAACCGGTGTAGGTCAGCTTGCCTTTACCCGGCACACAGGCGGTTTCGATGGTCAGCAGTTCGCCGCCCACTTCGGTCCACGCCAGACCCGTTACCTGACCCACACGGTTTTCCGTGTCGGCGCGGCCGTAGTCGACTTTCTGCACGCCAAGGTAGTCTTTCAGGTTGTCGCCGTTGATGACAATGTGCTTCAGCGTCTTGTCGAGCAACAGTTGTTTCACCGCTTTGCGGCACAGCTTGGAAATTTCACGTTCCAGGCTTCGCACACCGGCTTCGCGGGTGTAGAAACGAATGATGCCGATGATGGCGCTGTCTTCAACCGTCAGTTCGTTTTTCTTCAGCGCATTACGCTCGATCTGTTTCGGCAGCAGGTGCTGTTTGGCGATGTTCAGCTTTTCGTCTTCGGTATAACCGGAAAGGCGAATCACTTCCATACGGTCAAGCAGCGGCGCCGGAATGTTCATCGAGTTCGAGGTCGCGACAAACATGACGTCGGACAGGTCGTAGTCAACTTCCAGATAATGGTCGTTGAATGCCACGTTCTGTTCAGGGTCCAGCACTTCCAGCAGGGCGGAAGCCGGGTCGCCACGCATGTCGGAAGACATCTTGTCGATTTCATCGAGCAGGAACAGCGGGTTGCGAACGCCGACTTTCGCCATTTTCTGGATAAGCTTGCCCGGCATCGAACCGATATAGGTACGGCGGTGACCACGGATTTCCGCTTCGTCACGCACGCCACCCAGCGCCATACGCACATATTCACGGCCGGTCGCACGGGCGATCGACTGTCCGAGAGAGGTTTTACCCACACCCGGAGGCCCTACCAGACACAGGATAGGTCCCTTGATTTTGCTGACGCGCGTCTGCACGGCGAGGTACTCGAGGATACGGTCTTTCACACGTTCCAGACCGAAGTGATCGGTATCCAGCACCTCCTGCGCCTTGCGCAGGTCTTTTTTCACTTTGCTGCGGGCATTCCATGGCACCTGAAGCATCCAGTCGATGTACCCACGGACCACCGTAGCTTCGGCGGACATCGGCGACATCATTTTCAGCTTTTGCAGTTCGGCTTCTGTTTTTTCACGCGCATCTTTCGGCATTTTGGCCGCGTCGATTTTGCGTTTCAGCGCTTCGTGTTCGTCAGGCGCATCGTCCATTTCGCCCAGTTCTTTCTGAATCGCCTTCATCTGCTCGTTCAGATAGTACTCGCGCTGGCTTTTTTCCATCTGTTTCTTGACGCGATTGCGAATGCGTTTCTCGACCTGTAGCAGATCGATTTCGGATTCCATCATCGCCATCAGATACTCGAGACGTTCGGTAATGTCGAACATCTCCAGCACGGACTGTTTGTCGGCCAGTTTCAGCGGCATATGTGCGGCGATGGTGTCAGCCAGTCGCGCAGCATCTTCAATGCTGTTTAATGAAGTCAGGACTTCCGGCGGGATTTTCTTGTTCAGTTTGATGTAGCCTTCAAACTGGTTAATCGCCGTGCGGACCAGGACTTCCTGCTCGCGCTCGTCTACTGCCGGAGAATCGAGGTATTCGGCCTGGGCTGCAAAATGTTCACCGCTGTCAGACAGTGTGGTAATGCGTGCACGCTGTAAACCTTCAACCAGAACTTTGACCGTTCCGTCAGGAAGTTTCAGCATCTGCAGAATGGAGGCTACGGTTCCGACTGAGAATAAATCGTTGATACCAGGTTCATCCGTCGAAGCCTCTTTCTGGGCAACGAGCATGATTTTCTTGTCATTATCCATTGCCGCTTCAAGACAGCGAATTGATTTCTCCCGGCCGACGAACAGCGGGATAACCATATGCGGATAAACCACCACATCGCGCAGAGGCAATACGGGGATTTCTATGCGTTCGGAACGCTCAGGGTTCATAGAGCTCTCTCTTAGTTTAGCTTCCGCCAGGTTAAGGAAACCTCGTGAAACACGAGTCAGCGGGTTTCAGCAAGTAGTTAACTGAGTATATGGGGATGAATATCCGACATTCAACGACCAGAAAGCGAGGAAAAAAATGGGGGAAAATATCCCCCATTTCTCATCTAAACCACTGTTAAACTGGCTAGTTATTCACCAGAAGCTTGTTGAGCCTCGGGTTTGCCATAAATCATCAGAGGTTCGGATTGCCCCGCAATGACGGACTCGTCAACCACGACTTTGTCCACACTGTCCAGAGATGGCAGATCATACATCGTATCCAGTAATGCAGCTTCAACAATAGAACGCAGACCACGAGCACCCGTTTTACGCTCCATCGCCTTCTTCGCGATAGCCGTCAATGCTTCATCGCGGAATTCAAGCTCGACGCCTTCAAGATTGAACAATGCCTGATACTGCTTGGTCAGGGCATTTTTCGGCTCTTTCAGGATCTGAATCAAGGCTTCTTCGCTCAGCTCGCTCAGCGTTGCCACAACCGGCAGACGGCCAATGAACTCGGGGATCAGACCAAACTTGATCAAATCTTCCGGTTCGGCCTGCGCCAGCAGCTGACCTTCGGTCGCCTTTTCTGACTTGCCTTTCACTTCCGCACCAAAACCGATACCGGTACGGGTGTTCAGACGTTGTCCGATCACTTTATCCAGGCCGGCAAATGCGCCGCCGCAGATAAACAGGATTTTGGACGTATCGACCTGCAGGAACTCCTGCTGGGGATGTTTGCGTCCGCCCTGTGGTGGAACAGCCGCCACAGTACCTTCGATCAGTTTCAACAGTGCCTGCTGCACGCCCTCGCCCGACACGTCACGTGTAATCGACGGGTTGTCGGACTTGCGGGAGATCTTGTCGATCTCATCGATATAAACGATGCCGCGCTGCGCTTTCTGCACGTCGTAATCACATTTTTGCAGCAGCTTCTGAATGATGTTCTCGACGTCTTCACCGACATAACCGGCTTCGGTCAATGTGGTGGCATCGGCCATGGTGAATGGCACATCCAGGAAGCGAGCCAGCGTTTCGGCCAACAGCGTTTTACCGCTACCAGTTGGGCCGATAAGCAAAATGTTGCTCTTGCCCAGTTCGATACCGTTGCTGGTATCGCCGTTACGCAAGCGCTTGTAGTGGTTGTAAACCGCAACAGCCAGCACTTTCTTCGCCGGTTCCTGACCGATAACATAGTCATCGAGGTGTTCACGGATTTCGTGTGGTGTCGGCAGCGCACTGCGTTCGCGATGCGGTGCGACCTCTTTAATCTCTTCGCGAATAATGTCGTTGCATAAATCGACACACTCATCGCAGATATACACTGACGGCCCGGCAATCAGCTTTCGCACTTCATGCTGGCTTTTGCCGCAAAAAGAGCAGTACAGCAGCTTTCCTGAACCGTCTTTGCGCTTATCTGTCATCAGTAAACCTCTTCTTTATTCTCAGTCCCGCGGACAACACACGGCGGTACGACCATTTAACTCAACAGACAGGTCATTCTCTGACGCATGGCTGATGTCTATTGGACAATTCACTCATATATTGTGCCTCGGGTAAAGCATCGGGCGGCGATTTTCACGCCGCCGCACGCACAAAACGTCCGTATGAGTTTAACTATAGACCATCGCGTCAGCAGAAAGGCCTATTAGAGTTCGCCGCGATGCGTCATAACCTTGTCAACCAGGCCATACTCTACAGCTTCGTTGGCAGACAGAAAACGATCTCGCTCGGTGTCACGCTCTATTTCTTCAAGAGACTTGCCCGTATGTTGCGCCATCAGCGTGTTCATACGGTGCTTGACCTTCAGGATCTCGCGGGCATGGATGTCGATATCCGATGCCTGACCCTGGAAACCGCCCAGCGGCTGGTGGATCATCACGCGGGAGTTCGGCAGCGCGAAACGCTTGCCTTTTGCTCCGGCGGTCAGCAGGAATGCGCCCATTGAACAGGCCTGGCCCATACAGATGGTGCTGACATCCGGCTTGATGAACTGCATGGTGTCATAGATTGACATCCCTGCGGTAATCACGCCGCCCGGCGAGTTGATATAAAGGTAGATATCCTTTTCCGGGTTTTCGGCTTCCAGAAACAGCATCTGGGCCACAATCAGGTTGGCCATATGGTCTTCAACCTGACCGGTCAGGAAAATAATGCGTTCCTTTAACAGGCGGGAAAAAATATCGTATGAGCGCTCACCGCGTGAAGTCTGCTCTACAACCATCGGTACCAGAGCCATGTTTGGCGCAAACTGCTCTCTTTCACCACTGTATGACATAACCGTCTCCTAATAGAATGCTCTTTAGCGCGAGTTGAAACCGATTCTACTTGAGATAAGCGATGATGACTATGCTCAAGCGGCCAAGTCGCCACGTACACGGCTGACGGTTGTTATCAGTCAGAAGCTAACAGCAACGTTACTCTCGTAGCACTAGACAATTGGGGGGTAGCACAGGAATTCAAGCCCGTTGGCGAATTCTTTTACTTCCCTTGATCATTGAATCGCTAAATAGCTCAATAAATGTACTTATTGGCGCTTTGGTGGTTATCACTCTGATAAATATAGTGCAAAGTCTACTTAATATAGAGCAGGCAGTTCCGAAAAAACTACCCCACAGCCAAAAATGACAAAATAAAAAAGCCCGTAGCGCAAACTACGGGCTTTCGGAACCAGCGCCGTCGATGGATGTGCTCATCGACGGCTCACCTCAGGCAATTAAGCCGGGGTGTTCTGGTTCATCAGTTCAGTAAAGGTGGTCGCCTTTTCTGTCACTTTAGCTTTGGACAGCAGGGTTTCGACGGCTTGTTCTTCCAGCGCGACGTTACGCATGTTGTTCATCAGCTCTTTGTTCTTGCTGTAGAACTCGATCACTTCAGACGGATCTTCGTAGGCAGAGGCCATCTCTTCGATCAGTGCCTTGACACGCTCTTCGTCAGCTTTCAGTTCGTGCTGGCTGATAACTTCGCCCAGCAGCAGACCGACAACAACACGCTGCTTGGCCTGCTCTTCGAACAGTTCGCGAGGAAGTTCCAGAGCCTGCTTCTCGTTGCCACCGAAACGCTGTGCAGCCTGCTGACGCAGCACGTTGATTTCGCTGTCGATCAGGGCAGCCGGCACGTCGATGCTGTTGGCTTTGACCAGGCCGTCGATGGCCTGAGTCTTGATGCGGTTACGCACCGCGCCTTTCAGCTCGCGATCCATGTTTTTACGCACTTCGGCACGCAGACCTTCAACGGAACCATCAGCCACGCCGAAACGCTTGATGAATTCTTCGGTCAGTTCCGGCAGTTCGCGCTCTTCAACTTTCTTCAGAACGATGTCGAACTTGGCCGCTTTACCTTTCAGGTTTTCTGCGTGGTAATCTTCAGGGAAGTTTACGTCGATGGCGAACTCTTCACCGGCTTTATGACCTACCAGACCTTCTTCGAAGCCCGGGATCATGCGGCCCTGGCCCATCGCCAGCACGAAATCGGAGGCTTTGCCGCCTTCGAATTCTTCGCCGTCGATAGAACCGGAGAAATCAACGGTAACGCGATCTTCAGCGGTAACGGCTGCGTCGGTTTCTTTCCAGTCTGCCTGCTGCTTGCGCAGGGTTTCCAGCATGGCGTCAACATCGGCTTCGTTAACGTCTACAACCGGTTTTTCGACTTCGATGTTTTCCAGATCTTTCAGTTCAACTTCCGGGTAAACTTCGAACTCGACGGTGAAGTTGAAATCTTCGCCGTCTTTGTACTCGCCTGGAACGTAGTTTGGTGCGCCAGCCGGGTTAATTTTTTCTTTGATGATGGCATCAACGAAGCTGCGCTGCATCAAATCGCCCAGTACGTCCTGACGAACGCTTGCACCGTAGCGCTGTTCGATGATGTGGTGTGGTACCTTGCCCTTGCGGAAGCCGTCAATACGTACAGATTTAGACGCTTTAGCCAGTTCGCTTTTTACTGCTTTTTCAATGCTTTCAGCAGGAACAGTAATAGCGATACGGCGACCAAGGCCTTGAGTGGTTTCAACAGAAACTTGCATCTTGTTACCTCAAAAAAATCAAAGTGCTCGGTCAACCCCGAACCGGGACGCTTCATGCAGACCTGGCTCAGTATTCGAGGAAGTCCCGAAACCATTCCGGAAAAATAAGACGCAGCATTATAGCGGCGCAACGGCAGGGAGTCGAGGACGGCTGCCGTGAAATAAAACCCGTAAAACAAAAACGGCCCGCAGGCCGTTTTTAAATTCGCATCTACTAATACAGCATCAGGGGGGAAAGTTCCACAAATACTGTCCATTAAAGGCGTTTTAGTCACGATTTTGCCGAAAATACGCGATTTCAGGCAAGTGTTCCGGCTCCGCGGCAAGGCGGAGAAGCGGGTACCGTGTCCTGAAGGCCTTCCCACTCCTTGAGCGTATAGGTATGCAGGGCGAGCGCATGTACGCTGCCTGCAAGCTCGGCCGACAAGACGGAATAGATTGAACGGTGGCGCGACAGGAAGCGTTCGCCCACGAATTTATCGCTAACCATCACCACCTTGAAGTGACTCTCGGAACCCGCAGGCACATTATGGCGATAACTCTCGTCTGTTACATCCAGGTGCGTTGGTTCAAACGCTGCGGCCAACTTTGCTTCTATTTGTTCGCGAATCATAGCCATCTCCTTAAAAACATGCCCACAAGAGAACTGCGCCCAACTATTTCGCCTACTTACATTAAAGAATAGGCTGTTTTCCGTTTTATTCTTACTTTCAAAAAGAAAATATTACTTATGTGAACAAAAAGGGGGTTTGGGCTGCAAAACGGCGCGTCCTCTCACTATTTTTTCTCTTACTTACGATATTTTCACACATTTCGCGGTCCAATCTCATGGCACGCTAAACATTCGCAGTGCTATGATGCTGCCAATTCTACAATGAAAACACGCCAACTTTTGACTTTGCAAAGACGGAAAATTGAAAAAATGACGCTACTTAAAAAAGTTATTTTCCCTGTGCTGGCATTATTTATGCTTGCAGGATGTGCGACCAGCAATAATACCCTGAATATTTCACCCAAGATTGCCCTGCCGACGCAGGACCCTACCCTTATGGGCGTGACCATCAGCATCAACGGTGCCGATCTGCGTCAGGACAAGGCGCTCGCCAAAGTTAACCGCGACGGCCAGCTGGTGTCGCTGACGCCTTCCCGCGACCTGCGTTTCCTGCTTCAGGAATCCCTCGAGAAGCAGATGACGGCACGTGGCTACATGGTCGGCCCTGACGGCACCGTCGATCTGCAAATCGTGGTCAACAATCTGTACGCCGATGTGCAGGAAGGCAATCTGCGCTACAACATCACTACCAAAGCGGATATCTCCATCATTGCGACCGCCAAAAACGGCAACAAGCAGGTGAAGAACTACCGCTCGACCTATAACGTTCAGGGCGCATTTACCGCAACCGACGCGAAAATCACCGATGTCGTCAATACCGTGCTTGGCGATGTCATCGCCGACATGGCGCAAGACACCAGCGTAAGCGAGTTCATCAAGGCCAACTCGCACTAAGCTCTTCTTCTGCCCGGCTCCGGTCGGGCAGAAGCGTCTGATTCTTTTCCCGTTTTACCCCGACCCGCCGATTCCCTCCTTTATTATCCGCATTTATCCTTTATCATGCCTCTGCGCCCCCTATTCAACGGCCTGCAGGAACACGGATGCCATGCTGAAACAGTACTTCTCAATCTTTACCCAACGTAATACCGCGATCCTGCTGCTGTTGGGCTTTGCATCCGGCCTGCCGCTGGCTCTGACCTCCGGCACGCTGCAAGCCTGGATGACAGTCGAAAATCTGGATCTCAAAACCATCGGCATCTTCTCGCTGGTGGGTCAGGCCTATGTATTCAAGTTCCTGTGGTCGCCGATGATGGACCGCTACACGCCGTCGTTTTTTGGTCGCCGTCGGGGCTGGCTTCTCATCACCCAGCTGTTGCTGGTCGCGGCTATTTTCGCGATGGGGTATATGGATCCAACCCGTGACCTGTTCTGGCTGGCGTCGCTGGCGGTGCTTATCGCCTTTGCGTCGGCCTCGCAGGACATCGTATTCGATGCCTACAAAACGGATCTGCTTTCCGCGCAGGAGCGAGGAAACGGCGCGGCGGTTTCAGTGCTGGGATACCGGCTGGCGATGCTGGTGTCCGGTGGACTGGCGCTGTGGCTCGCCGACCGTTATCTCGGCTGGCAGCAAACGTACTGGCTGATGGCGGCATTGATGCTGATTGGCGTTGCGGCAACCCTTTTCGCGCCGGAGCCGGAAGTGGATAGCCCTGCCCCGAAGACGCTGGAAATGGCCGTGGTTGCCCCGCTTAAAGATTTCTTTGGCCGCAATAATGCCTGGCTGATTCTGCTGCTTATCGTGATGTACAAGTTAGGTGATGCCTTTGCGGGCAGTTTGAGTACCACCTTTCTGATTCGCGGCGTAGGCTTCGATGCGGGCGAAGTCGGGCTGGTCAACAAGACGCTGGGCCTGCTGGCAACCATTGTGGGCGCGCTGCTGGGCGGCGTGCTGATGCAGCGCCTCAGTCTGTTTCGCGCCCTGCTCTTGTTTGGCATTCTCCAGGGCGTCTCGAACCGCCGGTTACTGGATATTAGCCGTCACCGACAAACATCTCTATTCGATGGGCACGGCCATCTTCTTCGAAAATCTGTGCGGCGGCATGGGCACGGCAGCCTTTGTTGCGCTGCTGATGGCGCTCTGCAACAAGTCGTTTTCAGCCACCCAGTTTGCACTGCTGTCGGCCTTGTCGGCGGTGGGGCGTGTCTATGTCGGCCCGATTGCCGGTTGGTTCGTCGAGGCCAACGGCTGGCCGCTGTTTTATCTGTTCTCCATCGTGGCGGCGGTGCCGGGCCTGATTCTGCTGTTACTGTGTCGGCAAACGCTCGAACACACCCAGCAGACGGAGACCTTCCTGCCGCGTCGGCATTTTGCTCCGGCCTATAAACTGGCGCTCAGACTGTTATCAGGCGGCAGTCTCCTGCTCGCGCTGTGGGTGATTATCTTGATTACCGACGGCCTCGACTGGACGCAATTATCGCAGCCTGCGTCAACACTCGTTCAGGCCGGCGCCCTGCTGGCGCTGTTTGGCATTGCACTCGGCAGCGTGCTGGACTTTCTTGCGCTTCGCCGTGAGCAACACGCCTGACGGCCTTTCCCTATCTCAAATCCTGTTTTCTGCCCGCCAGAGCCCGAGTCAATTGACACGGGCTCTGCATTCGACTGGCACATCCTGAAATCTCATCTACACTCTTCGTGTCTTCGGCGATTTTCAAGCCAATATCTTCCTACCTCAGTCGGCATTTTGTTATGCTCACTGGGGCGTCATTGTTGTATTTTGGTTAATATATTTATTTACCCTGATCTAGATCAAAAATTACTTCAAAGGTAATAAAAAAATATTTCCGATTTACACTTTGTTGCACAGATAATTTTTATCCAACCATCTAGTCATTTTATTTTCACCTAATTTCAACATTCCATTTACATAAATTATACCTCTCGCGATCATTAAAAAAAGGCACTAAATATCCATACTGTTGCTACGCCTTGTTTTTTCACTACATAGTGGACAAAAACAGTGCAACTCATTGTCGCCACAAAGAAATTGTCACTTCCCGTAACAGGTGTGACCACGTTAACATAAAGTGTGGGACGTGCATTTACACTGCTTTAAGCGTGTTTACAGTACCGTAACCTTCCCGTAAAATGCCCGCACACATGAAGCGACAATAGAGCCCTGTTATTGAGGTCGTTAGATGAGACTTAAGAAATACAATAAAAGTATTGGGATGTTGTCTATATTTGCATCCACTTTAATGTTAAGTGGCTGCAATACGGCACTAATGGATCCCAAGGGAGCAATTGGACTAGAGCAAAGGACGCTGATATTGACAGCGATCGGTTTAATGCTGATCGTCGTTATACCCGTCATCATCATGGCTTTTGCTTTTGCATGGAAGTATCGCGCTTCCAATACCAATGCTAAGTACAGTCCTAATTGGTCACACTCCAACAAAGTAGAAGCCGTGGTATGGACCATTCCAATTATCATCATCGCCATTCTGGCGACGATAACCTGGAAAACCACCCATGCGCTTGACCCGTTCAAACCTATCGTAACCGAAGAAAAACCAATGACCGTCGAAGTCGTTTCTCTCGACTGGAAATGGTTGTTTATTTATCCGGAGCAGGGCATCGCAACGGTAAATGAGCTGGTTATTCCTAAAGATGTGCCGGTTCAGTTCAAAGTGACTTCTGACACTGTGATGAACTCCTTCTTTATCCCGCAGTTAGGTGGACAGATTTACGCGATGGCCGGTATGCAGACTCAGTTGCACTTGATTGCAAATGAAGCGGGTACCTACAAAGGCATCTCGGCAAATTACAGTGGTCGTGGCTTCTCTGGTATGAAGTTCAACGCTATCGCTACCCCTACCCGTGCCGATTTCGATACGTGGGTTGCCAAAGTCAAGCAGGCCCCGAATCAGCTCGCTACGATGGACGAATTCAAATCACTGGCCGCGGACAGTATCGACAACCCAGTCGAATACTTCTCCACCGTTCAGCCGAATTTGTTCAAAAATATCATTGGTCAATATTCGCATGACATGAATATGCCAGCAGGCCAGACCATGCCTATGCCGGGTGGCACAGACATGAAAGGCATGGATATGGGTGACAAGTCTCACACTGCCGGAGCCGGGGAATAAAAGATGTTCGGAAAACTTTCGCTAAGTGACATTCCATTTGACGTTCCTATCGTTATGGTCACTGTTGCCGCAATCATTCTGGGCGGTATCGCTCTGCTTGCAGCAATAACCTATTTCGGTAAATGGAAATATCTATGGACCGAGTGGATCACTTCGGTTGACCACAAAAAACTGGGTATCATGTACATCATCCTTGCGATTGTCATGCTTATCCGTGGCTTTGCCGATGCCGTAATGATGCGTACCCAACAGGTTATGGCATCTGAAGGCAGCCCTGGCTTCCTGCCGCCTCATCACTACGACCAAATCTTTACCGCGCACGGCGTTATCATGATCTTCTTCATGGCGATGCCTTTCGTAATCGGTCTGATGAACGTGGTGGTTCCGCTACAGATCGGTGCGCGCGACGTTGCGTTCCCGTTCCTGAACAACGTCAGCTTCTGGTTCACCGCCGTCGCCGTGGTACTTATCAACATCTCTCTGGGTATTGGTGAGTTCGCACAGACTGGCTGGCTGGCCTATCCGCCGTTGTCAGGCAAGGTGTACAGCCCTGGCGTGGGGGTCGACTACTGGATATGGAGTCTACAGATATCCGGTATCGGGACCTTGCTGACGGGTGTCAACTTCTTCGCGACCATCCTGAAGATGCGTGCGCCTGGTATGCCGCTCATGAAAATGCCGGTATTTACCTGGGCTGCACTGTGCACCAACGTGCTTATCATTATCTCGTTCCCGATCCTGACCGTGACGATAGCACTGCTGACGCTTGACCGTTATATCGGTACCCATTTCTTTACTAACGATATGGGCGGCAACATGATGATGTACATCAACCTGATTTGGGCCTGGGGCCATCCGGAAGTGTATATCCTTATCCTGCCAGTGTTCGGTGTGTTCTCTGAAGTCACTGCAACCTTCTCCAAAAAACGCCTGTTTGGTTACACCTCACTGGTATGGGCAACGATTGCCATCACCGTGCTTGCGTTTATTGTCTGGCTGCACCACTTCTTCACCATGGGTTCAGGCGCCAACGTCAATGCCTTCTTCGGCATCATGACGATGATCATTTCTATCCCTACCGGGGTAAAAATCTTCAACTGGCTGTTCACCATGTATCAGGGTCGTATTACCCTGAACGCAGCAATGCTGTGGACCATCGGCTTTATCATCACCTTCTCTGTGGGTGGTATGACCGGCGTTCTGCTGGCAGTTCCAGGTGCCGACTTCGTTCTGCACAACAGTCTGTTCCTGATTGCGCACTTCCATAACGTTATTATCGGCGGTGTGGTATTTGGCTGCTTCGCAGGTCTGACTTACTGGTTCCCTAAATCTTTCGGCTTCACGCTGAACGAAACCTGGGGTGTGCGCGCGTTCTGGTTCTGGATTATCGGCTTCTTCGTTGCCTTTATGCCGCTTTACGCACTGGGCTTCATGGGTATGACGCGTCGTATCAGCCAGGACATCGACCCGCAGTTCCACACCCTGCTGTGTGTTGCCGCGTTCGGTGCCTTCCTGATTGCCTGTGGTATCGCCTGTATCTTCATCATGTTCTTCGTCTCCGTACGTGACCGTGAGAAGAATCGCGACCTGACCGGTGACCCGTGGGGTGCACGTACTCTGGAGTGGGCAACCTCTTCTCCTCCTCCGTTCTACAACTTCGCCATCGTGCCACATATCCACGACCGCGATGAGTTTTGGGACATGAAAGAGAAAGGTACCGCTTATGTGAAACCAGAAAAATATGAAGAAATTCATATGCCAAAAAACAGCGGCGCGGGCTTTGTCATTGCCGTGTGCAGCCTGGCCTTCGGTTTCGCAGCAATCTGGGACATGTGGTGGTTGGTTATCGTTGGCTTCCTGGGTGTAGTGATTACCTGGATCTGGAAAAGCTTCGATGAAGATGTCGACTACTACGTACCTGTTGCAGAAGTAGAACGTATCGAAAACGAACATTATGAAAATATCAGCAAAGCGGGCGTGAAATATGGCAACTGATTCTCTGAATCCTCATAGCACGGTTGATCCGGAGCATGGGCACCACGACGCGGGTGAGACCAAAGTCTTTGGCTTCTGGATTTACCTGATGAGTGACTGCGTACTGTTTGCAAGCCTGTTTGCAACCTACGCCGTACTGGTACACGGGACCGCTGGTGGTCCCGCTGGTAAAGACATTTTCGAACTTCCGTTTGTGCTGGTCGAAACGTTCTGCCTGCTGTTCTCGAGTATTACTTACGGCATGGCCATGCTGGGCATGGAAAAAGGCAACACCGGCTCTGTGAAGGGCTGGTTGTTTGTGACCTTCCTGTTCGGTCTTGGCTTCATCGGGATGGAACTCTATGAGTTCCACCACCTGATTGCCGAAGGTTTCGGTCCTGACCGCAGCGGCTTCCTGTCTGCATTCTTTGCACTGGTCGCCACGCACGGTCTGCACGTAACCTGTGGTCTTATCTGGATTATCGTGATGATTATCCAGGTTAGCCGTCGCGGTCTGAGCGAAACGAACAAGACCCGTCTGATGTGTCTGAGCCTGTTCTGGCACTTCCTTGACGTGGTCTGGATCTGTGTGTTTACCGTAGTTTATCTGATGGGAGTTCTAGCATGAGTCATTCAGCCACCTCTCACGGCGGTTCAAGCCACGGTAGCCTGAAGTCTTATCTGACCGGCTTCATCCTGTCTATCATCCTGACGGTTATTCCGTTTGCGATGGTGATGAGTGATACAGCGTCGCATTCGCTGATCCTGGGTACGGTAATTGCTTCGGCAGTCATCCAGATCGTCGTTCATCTGGTGTACTTCCTGCACATGAATACGTCGTCGGAAGCACGTTGGAACCTGATCGCGTTCCTGTTCACCGCTGTGATTATCTTTATCGTCGTTGTGGGCTCACTGTGGATTATGTATAACCTCAACCTCAATATGATGGTCAGTTAAAAGCCGAGCTG
The DNA here is from genome assembly GCF_026967475.1 of Rouxiella chamberiensis. Classification (NCBI taxonomy): domain Bacteria; kingdom Pseudomonadati; phylum Pseudomonadota; class Gammaproteobacteria; order Enterobacterales; family Yersiniaceae; genus Rouxiella; species Rouxiella chamberiensis. The sequence goes on from NZ_CP114058.1 coordinate 2,798,777, forward strand.
CATGTGATGATTAAGAAATACCTGCAAGTAACTAAGCCAGGAATTATTTTCGGTAATTTAATTTCTGTCGTCGGGGGATTCCTCCTTGCTTCCAAAGGAAGCATCGATTTCCCTCTCTTTCTCGCTGCATTTGTTGGCGTCTCGTTGGTTGTTGCTTCGGGCTGTGTGTTTAACAACTACATAGACCGCGATATCGACAAGGTAATGGAAAGAACGAAGAACCGAGTTCTGGTAAAAGGACTTATACCGCCGAAAACCACCCTGGTTTACGCTACTATCCTGGGTATTTTAGGCTTTGCGCTGCTGTACGTTGGCGCCAACCCGTTGTCTATGTGGTTGGCGGTAATGGGCTTTGTGGTTTATGTCGGGATTTATAGCCTGTACATGAAACGCAAATCCGTCTACGGCACGCTGATTGGTAGCTTATCCGGCGCTGCGCCGCCGGTTATCGGATACTGTGCCGTCAGCGGTCAGTTCGATACCGGCGCGTTGATCCTGTTACTGATCTTCAGCCTGTGGCAGATGCCGCACTCGTACGCGATTGCCATCTTCCGCTTCAAAGATTATCAGGCAGCGAATATCCCGGTTCTGCCGGTTGTTAAAGGCGTAGCCGTTGCCAAGCATCATATTACGGTCTGGATTCTGGCCTTTATGATTGCCACACTGATGCTGACTCTGAGCGGTTACGCAGGTTATAAATACCTGATTGTCGCCGCCGCCGTCAGCGTCTGGTGGCTTGGCATGGCACTGCGCGGATACAAAACTGAAAATGACATCGTATGGGCCAGAAAGCTGTTTGTTTTCTCCATCGTTGCCATCACTTCACTGAGTGTCATGATGTCTATCGACTTTAACGCCGCAGCACCGAATAGCCTGCTTACCTACGTCTGGTAAGCTTGCGGTGACCCGACAAATGGCCGGTTAACAAACCGGCCATTTTTATTTAAAACTCCAGTATTTCAGTGCCCTCTCCCTCATTGCATTCGCTGTATGACGATTTTTTCTGCCCGACTTGAGAAAACTGAAATATCTGCTAAACATCCAGCAATTTACCTGCACACAAAAAAGACACTACAATGTCGCTGTTTGTCATTTTGAGGTAGTAATGAAAGATAACCAAATGACCCGGCAGGAAAGTCGGGCGACGTGGGGACTAGGGACAGTATTTTCACTCCGCATGCTCGGCATGTTTATGGTTCTGCCCGTTCTCACCACTTACGGCATGTCATTGGCCGGGGCGAGCGAAACACTCATCGGTATCGCCATCGGTATTTATGGGCTGGCACAGGCCATTTTCCAGATCCCCTTTGGTCTGCTTTCCGACCGTGTCGGACGCAAACCGCTTATCGTCTTCGGACTGTTCATTTTCACTGTCGGTAGCATTGTCGCCGCCTGCACCGATTCCATCTGGGGCGTCATTATCGGCCGTGCACTTCAGGGGTCAGGCGCCATTGCCGCCGCCGTGATGGCACTGCTTTCGGACCTGACGCGCGAACAGAACCGCACCAAGGCGATGGCCTTTATCGGCATCAGCTTTGGCATCACCTTTGCCATCGCGATGGTTCTCGGCCCTATCATTACCCATGCCTATGGCCTGCACGCGCTGTTCTGGGCGATTGCCGCACTGACTCTCCTCGGCATCGTGATAACCGTTGCCGTTGTCCCCTCCCCTGCCACTCACATGATGAATCGCGAGTCGAGCATGGTGAAAGGCAGCTTCCACAAGGTGCTGACCAACGGCAAGCTGCTCAAACTCAATTTCGGCATTCTGTGCCTGCACATCATGCTGATGTCGAGCTTTGTCGTGTTGCCGCAGGTGATGGAACGCGCAGGCTTCCCGCCGAGCGAACACTGGCGTGTGTATCTGGTAACGATGCTGACCTCGTTTGTCGCCGTAATCCCGGTCATTATCTACGCCGAGAAAAAGCGCCACATGAAGCAGGTCTTCATGGGTTGCGTGGCTGTGCTGCTGCTGGCCGAGCTGGTTCTCTGGTTCGCCGGTCTGCATCTGTGGGCGGTTATCGCGGGCATTCAGATTTTCTTCCTGGCGTTTAACGTGATGGAAGCGATTCTGCCGTCGCTTATCAGCAAAGAATCTCCGGCGGGCTATAAAGGCACCGCAATGGGACTTTACTCCACCAGCCAGTTTATCGGGGTGGCGATTGGCGGCAGCCTTGGCGGTTACATCTTTGGTCATGCAGGCGCAGGTGCGGTCTTCCTGGTCTGTGCGGCGCTGGCCGTTGTGTGGTTCCTGGTCAGTGCGACCATGTCGGAGCCGCCTTATGTCAGCAGCCTGCGGATCACGCTTTCCGAAGAGGTGGCCCGCGATGCCACGCTTGAAACGCGCATCAAATCCCAGCCTGGCGTCGCCGATGCGGTTGTCGTGGTGGAAGAGTTGAGTGCCTACGTGAAGGTCGATACCAAACTGACCAACCGTCAGGCGCTTGAGGCGTTTGTCGCCGAGGCGTAACAACCTCATAAAAAAAGGGGAGATCGATAATCGATCTCCCCTTTTTATTTGCGCCGCAAAAGCGCCGTGAAACGCGCTTAGTCGCGGAAGTTCTTGAACTGGAACGGCTGGCCCAAATCGCCACCGCGCACCAGCGCCATTACCGCCTGCAAATCGTCACGCGCTTTGCCGGTCACGCGAATTTCGTCGCCCTGAATCTGCGTCTGCACTTTCAGTTTGCTGTCTTTAATCAGTTTGACAATCTTCTTCGCAACGGCGCTTTCGATACCCGAATGCAGTTTGGCATCAACGCTGAAGGTTTTACCGCTGTGAGTCATCTCTTTCGGGATATCCAGAGAACCGCCTTCAATGTTGCGCTTGAGCAGGCTGGCGCGCAGGATGTCCAGCAACTGCTCGACCTGGAAGTCGGAAACGCTGGCGACCTTGATGGACTCGTCTTTTTCGTTTAATTCAAAACTTGCTTCAACGTTGCGAAAATCCCAGCGGTTTGCCAGGTCACGCGTGGCGTTTTCCACGGCGTTGCGAACTTCCTGCATATCGATTTCGGAAACTATATCGAAAGATGGCATCTAGGCTTCTCCCTTAAATGTAATTGTGCGTCTATCTGCGATGACCTCCATGATACCGCCTTCCATCCGCGTTGCCAAAAACTGGAGGGATAAACTGTCGCCGATGATGGTTTTTACGGCTATTTGACCCCAAGCAGACGCAAACCGGCGGTGACGGCAGCGGCCACGAGGATAACCACGATAAGCGGACGTCGGCGCCAGGCAAGATAGGCCGCAACGCCGACGCCTGTGACGCGGGCAAATCCGGCGAAAGCTTCCCCTTCATAAAAGGTCGAGATTGCCGCGACGGCGAGCAGCAGCGTAGTCGCCGCATCGGCCAGCAGCGATTCGGCGGCCGGTGACAGGCTTAACCGACTGCCGAGTTTGTAGCCCGCAAAGCGCAGCAAATAGGTGCCAGCCGCCAGCAGCGCAATACCGGCGATAATAGTCCCATATCCTGTCATTTATGTTTTCTCCATATCGCCAAGCCAAGCAGCGAAAAAAGCACCGGCATACCTGCGGGCACCCACGGAACGGCGGCCATCGACAGCAGCATGCCGGTCACTGCGCGCTTCAGCGTTTGCCGTTTGCGAAGCGCGGAAGCAATCAGCGCGACGAGAATGGCGGGAAAGACTGCGTCTAAACCTATTACCTTGATATCAGGAATAATTTTTCCGAGCGTGCCGCCAAGTAATACGCCCAGCGGCCAGAACACCGCGATACCGATACCGCAGAGCCAATACGCCGCGCGCGACTGGGGCGGTTTTTTTGCGATACGCCGAACACCACGCTTTCGTCATTCATGATGTGACAGCCCAGCAGGGCTTTGAGGCTGGCCGCGCCCTTTTCTCCGACCAGATCCTTAACCGCCATTCCAAACGGCAGATGACGCGCGTTTACCAATAATCCTGCCGCTGCTGCGGCAAAGGGCTTCCGCCGCCCGCCACAACGGTAATAAACAGAAACTCCGAGGCACCGGCGAGCACGAAAATCGACAGCGCCATCGGCACCCAGAGCGGAAATCCGCCTGCGGTTGCCAGTGAGCCATAAGACACCGCCACAATCCCGTCGGCCAGACAGACCAAAAAGATGGCCCTGATAACATCATTGCCTAGCGGCAAAATCCTTCCTGCACGCATATATCCTTCCCAAAACGAACACATTGGCAGTTATAATGAACAATCCATCGCGATCTTTCAAGACGAACGAATCGTTCGATATAAAAAACACTGGTAGCTTTTATGACACAGCCCATCAGCATTATTGCCAAAGCCCTGGTTCGCGAACGTCAGCGGACAGGCTTGTCATTGGCCGAAATCGCCCGCCGCGCAGGGATTGCCAAGTCCACCCTGTCGCAACTGGAGGCCGGAAACGGTAATCCTAGCCTGGAAACACTTTGGGCACTGTGCGTTGCGTTGGATATTCCTTTCGCACGTTTAATGGAACCTCAAGCCAACACGCCTCAGGTGATTCGATTTGGCGAAGGGTTGTCGGTCAGCGCAGAAATGGCCGACTATAAAGCCATTTTACTGGCTACCTGCCCACCGGGCGCGAGACGCGACATCTATATGCTGATTGCGCAACCCGGGGAAGATCGCCACTCCAAACCGCATACCCACGGCGCAGTCGAGCACATTATTGTCACACAGGGCCGTGCATTGATTGGTCCGACAGACGCGCCGGTTGCCTTGAATCCTGGCGACTATATTTGCTATCCCGGCGACCAGCCTCATGTTTTTCAAGCGCTTGAACCTGATACTCACGCAATACTGGTTTTGGAGCAAAGCTGATCCCTTCGTCATGAAGGGGTAAACATAAGGCGCAATAATGTGATCTGTCGCACATAAACAGCTATACTAACACTATAGATTTTACATTTTCGCAACATGTCGCGACGTGTCTCTCAATCAGGCCGTTACTGACATTGTCCGCGCACCGGTCTTTTTGCGCGGCGGCAATCAAGGTTGCCGAAGCAGCCTACAGGCTGTCGGGCGAAAAGGACGGGATAAAGGATTAACGATGAAGATTACGGTATTGGGCTGTGGAGCATTGGGGCAACTCTGGCTTTCGAAGCTTTATCAGCAAGGTCACGACGTTCAGGGCTGGTTGCGCATTCCGCAGCCGTTTTGTGCCGTCAACGTCATTTCCGCCGACGGTCAGGCGTTTAATCGCAATCTGCCGACCAACGATCCCCAGCATCTGGCCGAAAGCGAACTGCTGCTGGTCACCTTGAAAGCCTGGCAGGTCTCCAGCGCGCTGGTGAGCCTGTTGCCGCTACTTGCCGAAAATTGCACCCTCCTTCTGCTGCACAACGGCATGGGCGCTCTCGACGAACTGCCTGCCAGTCAAATGCCAATCCTGCTTGGCGCGACGACCCATGCAGCGCGCCACGAAGGCAACGCGATTATGCATGTTGCTTCGGGCATTACTCATATCGGTCCGGCCAATGCCCACGGCGCGGCGTCGAGTGCGATCGCCGATGTGCTGCACGATGCCTTGCCCGATGTGGCCTGGCATGACAATATCCTGCCATCCCTGTGGAACAAGCTGGCGGTAAACTGTGTTATCAATCCGCTGACGGCTGTTTACAATTGTACCAATGGCGATCTCCTTGCCTATGGCGATCGGATTGAGAAAATCTGTGCCGAAGTCGCGGAAGTGATGGCCATTGAAGGCTACCAGACACACAAAGAGTCGCTGTTGAGCTACGTTTATCAGGTAATCGATACCACCTCGGCCAACCATTCGTCGATGCTGCAAGATATCCGTACCCAGCGCCACACCGAAATCGACTACATTACCGGCTATGTTTTACGCCGCGGCCGCAAGCACGGTTTGCAGTTGCCGGTGAATACCCAATTATTCGAAATGATTAAAAGTAAGGAAAATAATTATGAGCGTTTCGGCACTGGTATGTCTGGCACCTGGCAGTGAGGAGCTGGAAGCCGTTACGGCGATAGATTTGCTGGTTCGCGCGGGCGTCAACGTGACGACGGCGAGCGTGGCAGGCGACGGTAACAGAACGGTTCGCTGCTCGCGCGGCGTGACATTGGTGGCGGACGTGGCGCTGGTCGATGTTGCGGACCACGAGTTCGACGCCATCGTGTTGCCGGGCGGAGTGAAAGGCGCTGAATGTTTTCGTGACAGCCCGCTGCTGGTGGAAAAAGTCAGGCACGTCAATGTCACCGGCAAACTGGTGGCGGCCCTCTGTGCGGCACCCGCGCTGGTACTGGAATTCCATGATCTGTTCCCTGTGGGCAACATGACCGGCTTTCCGGGACTGAAAGACAAGATTTCGCCGAACAAATGGATGGAAAAACGCGTCATGTTCGACCCGCGCGTCAATCTCCTGACCAGTCAGGCGCCCGGCACGGCTATCGAATTCGCGCTGAAAATGATCGACTTGCTGATGGGCAAAGAGAAAGCCGCCGAGGTCGCCAGCCAGCTGGTGCTGTATCCGGGTATTCATAATTATCAGGACTAACCGGCTGACCGCAGGCCGAAAATAGCAGTTTTCGGCCATTTACCTGCACGGTGGCGATAAAGAGCGAAACATATAAGCCGCTGTAAATTATATAAAATATCATGGCCTTTTTTGTAGAGGTCAGTCCATGCAACCTGTCGTTCATTATACCCCGTCGCCCGCCAACTATCCGGTTCTCCCCCTTGACGAAGCACCGCCGAGTTACTTTCAATCCATTTCAACAGATCAAAAAATCGCCCTGCTGGCCGACGCGATTATTGCGCAGTTAACGGAGCTGAAAAACGTCACGCTGCTTATTGAGAGCAATACGTCGGGCTTCAATAAAAAACATCAGAAGGCATTGAAATCGCTCTATAAACTGCACAACAATGCCGACACGCTTTATTCCAAGACACCGGCGCTCGAGTTACTTGAAAGCATTCGCAGACTGGGCCAATCCTCCGCGACCTATAACCTGCGCGAGAATCCCGAGATGAATTTCACGGGTTTCTTTGAAAAGCTGAACAACCACGTCGAGGCGATGGTGGTGTATTCCCATATCATCAAACTCAAGCCTTTGGCCTAAGTTCCAGACTCGGCAAGGAATAAAAAGCGCCTTTACGCGACCCGACTCACAATCGCGGGCTGCCGCCGTTGCACACCTATCAGTGATTGATATGATTTTATTTCTAAATATTTCTTAGAGAAATAAAACGGCTTTCAATCACCTTAGGGAAATCATGCGTGAAGAAAATAACCTCTGCCCTGCTTATTAGTTTGGCATTAAGCGGCCATGCCCATGCCGAAGATAAACATTACCTGACACTGCAAGATACCGCCGACAGCGTGCTGCTGCTCTCTCCGCCTCCTGCCTTTGACAGCGTGGCGTTTCTCGCCGACAAAGCCGCCTATGAACAGGGTAAATACCTGCGCTCGACGCCACGCGGCGCGGTCGCTTTCAGCGATGCCGATTCCAGCGCCGACAACGTCACCAAAAATTTCTCCACGCCGTTCGGCTTCGAGATCAATGCGCAGAACACGCCCGCGACCTATGAGCTGATTTCAACCATGAAAGAAGACGCCGGTGACTACGCCACCAAGGCCGCCAAGGAGAAATACAACCGCATTCGGCCTTTCGCCTTCTTCCACGAACCGACCTGCCGCCCCGATGACGAAAGCAAATTGGCGAAAAACGGCTCCTATCCGTCGGGGCATACCGCAATTGGCTGGTCGATCGCATTGGTGCTCGCCGAAATCAATCCACAGCGTCAAAACGAAATCCTCAAGCGCGGGTTCGATCTCGGCCAAAGCCGCGTGATTTGTGGATACCATTGGCAGAGCGATGTCGATGCCGCGCGCGTTGTCTCCTCGGCCGTGGTTGCCCGCCTTCATGCCAATCCGCAGTTCGCCAGTCAGTTGGCGAAAGCCAAAGACGAAATTGCGAAGCTGAACCAGAATGGCAAATAAACGCTGAAAAGGCGGTTTCCAGAAAGCAGAAAGGGATGGCCGAAGCCATCCCTTTTTCGTCACGACGTCTGGTTTACGGACGGTAAACTTTAACGTTCTTGAAGCCCTGCTCGTGCAGATACAGCGCCTGAAGGCGACTCATCACGCCGCGATCGCAGTACAGCAGATAGGTTTTGCTCTGGTCCATCAGGCTGAATGCCCCGCCCAGCTTGTAAAACGGCAGCGAGGTCACTTCAACGCCGTCAAGCTGCAACGGGCTCTCTTCCTGCTCGTCGGGCGCACGAATGTCCAGCACGACGTCGGTCGCCGCGAATTCGGCCACGGTTTCGACTTCCGCCACTTCCTGCTCGCTCTCTTCGGCAATGGTGCGAATATCCTGATTTCTGGCTTCGGCAATCACCTTTTCCAGAATCGAGAAATCAAACTGCGCTTCTTCCGCTTCGATTTTGCCTTTGATGGCTTTTACCGTCGGACTTTTGGAAATCACGCCGCAGTATTCCGGCATGGTTTTGGCAAAGTCTTCGGTGCCGATTTCACGGGCGATATCGATGATGTGCTGCTTGTCGTGAGAAATCAGCGGACGCAGAATTAGCGTATCGGTCGCGTTGTCGATGAGTCTCAGGTTGGACAGCGTCTGGCTCGACACCTGCCCCAGCGCTTCGCCGGTGACCAGCGCCTGCACGCCGTAGCGTTCGGCAATGGACGACGCCGCACGTACCATCATGCGCTTGAGCACTACGCCCATCTGACCGTCTTCGATTTTCTCGAGGATTTCACCGACCACCGGCTCGAAATCGATGGCAATAAAGCGCACGCGGTGCGAACTGCCAAAACGGTTCCACAGATAATACGCCACCTGCTTCACGCCGATTTCATGCGCTGAACCGCCCAGATTAAAGAAGCAGTAATGCACGCGGCTGCCGCGACGCATCAGCATGTAGCTTGAGACGCCCGAGTCGAAACCGCCGGAAATCAGGGACATTACGTCTTCCTGCGTGCCGATGGGATAACCGCTCAGCCCCTGATAGCGCTGCTTGACCAGCACCAGCTTGTCTTCGTTAATCTCGAGCTTGACGGTCATTTCAGGGTTGGTGAGATTCACCGACGCCGTGGCGATATTCTGGTTCAGGCCGCCGCCGACATAACGCTCGACATCGCCGGAGCTAAAGCTGTGGGTGCCGCGACGTTTAACGCGCACGCAGAAGGTTTTGCCTTCCAGCTCGTCGCGATAGGCTTCCAGCGTCTGCTCGAAGATGTGGTGAACATCGTTGAACGGACGGTCTTCAACCTCCAGCACGTGGTGGATGCCGGGAATACGGCAAAGCAATTCAACAATCTGGTCATGTTTGCTTTCGTCTTTGCTACGAACTTCGATATGATCCCAGTGGCGAACTACCGCCAGGGTCTCATCGTGGCTCTTCACAACGTTACGAATGCTGCTTGCAAGTATCTTAATGAAGCGCAAACGCACAGATTGGCTCTTGATGGTGATTTCTGGGAACAATTTAATGATAAACTTCATGGCAATCTTTTATTGGCTGGTGAAAATACTGGGTCGTAAGTATTTGAATAAGGATCTAGAATCAACTATTGGTAAACGCATGATTCACGGGTTTTGCCCTTACCAATAGTTTCTGCGGCGCGGAGTATAGCACTTTAATTGGGTACTTTGCGCACAAAAGGATGCTCTCCACCGGCTAGTTATCCGCGTCGTACCTTGTACGGCTCCCCGATCTTCGATATTGAAAGAGAATTATGCCAAAAAAGCTGCACCACCTGCCAATTTCGAAACAGCATTGGCTGAACTGGAACAAATCGTCGCTCGCCTTGAATCAGGGGAACTTCCGCTGGAAGACGCGCTGAATGAGTTTGAACAGGGCGTACAGCTTGCCCGTCAGGGACAACAAAAATTACAGCAAGCTGAACAGCGCGTGCAGATCCTGCTCGACAGCGACAACGATGCCCCTTTGCAACCTTTTACACCGGAAGCCGAGTAATTCCCGATGTCCCAAATTGAACAACACATTGAAGCCCCGAGCTTCGGTCATCAGCTTCGCGAGCTGCAACTGCGCGTCGATGGCGTACTTGAAGCCTACATCGACGGCCTGCCCTTTGGCGAAACGCCCCTGGTAGCCGCGATGCGTCACGGCTCTCTGCTCGGCGGCAAACGCATGCGTCCGTATCTGGTTTACGCGAGCGGACAACTGTTCGGGCTGAATCTCGTCAATCTGGACGCGCCTGCGGCGGCCATCGAATGCATTCACGCCTATTCGCTTATCCATGACGACCTGCCGGCAATGGACGACGACGACCTGCGTCGCGGTCAGCCGACCTGTCACGTCAAATTTGGTGAAGCCCATGCCATTCTGGCCGGTGATGCCCTGCAAACGCTGGCGTTTTCAATTCTGGCCGATGTGGAGATGCCCGACGTCGCGGTTAACGATCGCCTGTCGATGATCTCCGAACTGGCGCGCGCCAGCGGTGTGGCCGGCATGTGTGTCGGCCAGGCGCTGGATCTCGAAGCCGAAGGCAAACAGGTTGATTTGGTCGCACTTGAACGTATTCATCGTCATAAAACCGGCGCATTGATTCGCGCCGCCGTGCGTATTGGAGCCTTGGCTGCCGGTGCACGCGGACGCGCCGCGCTGCCGCTGCTTGACCGCTATGCGGAAGCTATCGGCCTCGCATTCCAGGTTCAGGACGATATTTTGGATGTGATTGGAGATACCCAAACGCTGGGCAAGCGTCAGGGTGCGGATCAGCAGCTTGGCAAAAGCACCTATCCCGCCCTGCTGGGCCTGGAAGGCGCACAAGCCAAAGCCAAAGACCTTTATCAGGAAGCCGTTACGGCCCTGGAAGAGCTGGCCACACATTCTTACAACACGGCCCCTTTGCTGGCATTAGCCCGCTTTGTTATCGAGCGCGAAAGCTGATTTCACCCGAATGCTAACGTCGCGATATTTCCAAAAGTACCTGGAAGCGCCTCTTATATGAGTAACCAATGAGTCTTGATATAGCCAAATACCCAACGCTGGCCCTGGCGGAGAACCCCGAAGAACTCCGCTCGCTTCCGAAAGAAAGCCTACCGAAGCTCTGTGACGAGCTGCGTCAATATCTGCTGGACAGCGTCAGTCAGTCGAGCGGCCACTTTGCCTCCGGTCTGGGTACCGTCGAGCTGACCGTGGCCATGCATTATGTCTACAACACGCCTTTCGATCATCTGGTGTGGGACGTCGGCCATCAGGCCTATCCGCACAAGATTCTGACCGGCCGTCGCGACAGAATCTCGACCATTCGCCAGAAAAACGGCGTGCACCCTTTCCCGTGGCGTGATGAAAGCGAATACGACGTGCTGTCGGTAGGCCACTCGTCGACCTCCATCAGCGCCGGTCTGGGCATGGCCGTTGCCGCCGAACGCGAAGGCAAAGGCCGTCGCACGATTTGCGTGATTGGCGACGGTGCCATCACGGCGGGCATGGCGTTTGAAGCAATGAACCACGCGGGCGATATCAAATCCGACATGCTGGTCGTGCTGAACGACAACGAAATGTCGATTTCCGAAAACGTTGGCGCGCTGAACAATCACCTGGCGCAGCTGCTGTCGGGCAAACTTTATTCTCGCCTGCGCGAAGGCGGCAAGAAAGTGCTGTCCGGCGTGCCGCCTATCAAGGAGTTGATTCGCCGTACCGAAGAACATCTGAAAGGCATGGTGGTTCCCGGCACGCTGTTTGAAGAACTCGGTTTCAATTATATCGGCCCGGTTGACGGACACGACGTAGTCGCGCTGACCCAGACGCTGAAAAACATGCGCGGTCTGGCCGGTCCGCAGCTGCTGCATGTCATGACCCGCAAGGGCAAAGGCTACGCGCCTGCCGAAAATGACCCTATCAGCTGGCACGCGGTGCCGAAATTCGACATCGCCAGCGGCACGCTGCCGAAAAGCAAGGAAGGCTTGCCGAGCTACTCGAAGATCTTCGGCGACTGGCTGTGCGAAACTGCGGCCGGTGACAGCAAGCTCATGGCGGTCACGCCTGCGATGCGCGAAGGCTCCGGAATGGTCAAGTTTTCCAAAAGCTATCCGCAGCAGTATTTCGATGTCGCCATTGCCGAACAGCATGCGGTGACCTTTGCGGCGGGTCTGGCTATCGGCGGTTACAAACCCGTTGTGGCCATCTATTCGACCTTCCTGCAACGCGCCTATGATCAGGTTATCCACGACGTGGCTATCCAGAATCTGCCGGTGCTGTTTGCCATTGACCGCGGCGGTATCGTCGGGGCGGACGGGCAAACCCACCAGGGCGCGTTCGACCTCTCCTTCCTGCGCTGCATTCCGAACATGATTATCATGACGCCGAGTGATGAAAACGAGTGCCGCCAGATGCTGCACACGGGATATCACCACCAGCAAGGTCCGGTGGCGGTGCGTTATCCGCGCGGCAACGGCACGGGCGCAACCTGCGAGCCGCTGGCTTCGCTGCCGATTGGCAAGGGCGTCGTGCGTCGTGAAGGCGAAAAGATTGCCATTCTGAACTTCGGGACATTGTTGCCGGAAGCCAGAGCGGCGGCTGAAAAACTCAATGCCACGCTGGTCGACATGCGCTTTGTCAAACCGCTGGACAATGACCTGATCCTCTCCCTTGCCGCCAGCCACGATGTGCTGGTGACCGTTGAGGAAAACGCCATTATGGGCGGCGCAGGCAGCGGCGTGAACGAACTGCTGATGGCGAAACGTCAACCTGTACCGGTACTGAATATCGGGTTGCCGGACCTGTTTATTCCGCAGGGTACGCAGGAAGAAGTCCGCAGCGATTTCGGTCTGGATGCCGCAGGTATCGAAAAACAGATTACCGACTGGCTTGCCTGATTTACCTGATGTCCTCCCCTTTTCGAGTGAACAAAAAGGGGGATTTCTCCTCTCATACCGCCCAGCTTCTCCCCTTCCTGCCGCAGACTGAGCTACAGTTACTCCATACCTGTCTTATTTTTAACGACACTGTTTACCGTCACTGTCTGTCGCACACTGCGACGCACCGAGGTTGGAGAAATCATGCAATACACGCACTTTGGAAGCACCGGTTTAAAGATTTCACGCCTGTGTCTCGGCTGTATGACCTACGGCGAACCTTCTCGCGGCAAACACGCCTGGACGCTGCCCGAAGAGAGTAGCCGTCCGCTCATCCAGCAGGCTATCGACGCCGGTATCAACTTCTTTGACACCGCCAACAGCTACTCCGATGGCAGCAGCGAAGAGATAGTCGGTAAAATCCTGCGTGAATCGCTGGCTCGCGATCAATACGTTCTGGCGACCAAGGTCTATTTCCCGCTGCCTGACCTGAAAGGCGGTCTTTCTCGCGCCTCGATTCTGCAATCAATCGACGACAGCCTGCGCCGATTGGGAACCGACTATGTCGACCTGCTGCAAATCCACCGCTGGGACTATGACACGCCTGTCGAAGAAACCCTCGAAGCGCTTAACGACGTCGTTAAGGCGGGCAAGGCACGATTCATAGGCGCGTCGTCGATGCATGCCTCCCAGTTCAGGCAGGCGCTGGATATTCAGCAGCAGCAGGGTTGGGCGCGATTCGTCTCGATGCAGGACCAGTACAACCTGATTCAGCGCGAAGAAGAGAAAGAGATGCATCCGCTGTGTCTGGAGCGCGATATCGCGGTGCTGCCGTGGAGTCCACTGGCGCGCGGACGGCTGACGCGTCCGTGGGGCGAAACCACGGCGCGATCGGTGTCCGATGAAGTGATTCCTGCGCTTTATGGCGATACGGAAGAAGCGGATGCCAAAATTGCCGAACGTGTGGCGAAAATCGCCGAAGATCACGACGTGCCGCGCGCGCAGATTGCCCTGGCGTGGGTGCTGAACAAACCCGTTGTGACGGCACCGATTATTGGCGCCTCGCGTGCCGGTCATCTGGAAGACGCGATTGCCGCGCTGGATATCACCTTGAGCATCGACGAGATTGCCGAACTGGAGATGGCCTACCAGCCACATCAGGCCACAGGCTACAAATAACGCGAAGCGTCGCCCAGGCATTGACCTAAAGGCTTCGCCATAAAAAAGGGCGTCGTGGATTTTCTCCACGACGCCCTTTCACATTCTGATGGGTTAGAACAGGTTGACCGGCCAGTGATGACCAATCAGATAGATAATGGCGGCCGCAAACACCCCGGCCACCACGTCATCAATCATGATACCCATACCGCCCTGCACATTGCGGTCGAACCAGCGAATCGGCCACGGTTTCCAGATATCCAGAATGCGGAACACCACAAAGCCTATCAGTACCCACTGCCAGTCGTTGGTCGGAATGGCCATCAGGGTTATCCACATGCCGACGAATTCGTCCCACACGATGCTGCCGTGATCGTGCACGCGCATGTCCTTCGCAGTCTGGCGGCACAGATAAACGCCGATACAGATGCTGAACATCACCACCATTGAATAGACCTGCCATGGCAGATAGGTCATCAGGATCCAGAACGGGATCGCCGCGACGGAACCGGCGGTGCCCGGCCCGACCGGGAACAGGCCGCTGCCGAAACCGGTAGCCAGCAAATGCCACGGATTGCGCAGGTTCAGGCGCTTCTTGGCGGCGGCCATGTCTACGGCATCATTACCGGTTCTGCCTTTATGGCGCATCGGGCGCTTTTTATCGCCCGCGTTACCGCTTACTTGCTTGTCTATTGTCACGAGGCAATCTCCTGTGCGAAATGGTCGAATCCCTGCCATTCAAGCTCCACGGTTTCCCCGGAGCGTTGATACTTGATGCCTTCGGACAGCGGCATAATTTGCCCCACGCAGGTAAAACGCACGCCCAGATGCGCGAGCGCCACTTCCAGCGCGCCACGGTTGATTTCCGGCACCGTGAAGCAAAGTTCGTAATCTTCTCCGCCCGTAAGCGCCCACTTCAGCGCCTGTTCGGGTTCGACGTGCTGCTGCATTTCGGCCGAGAACCGGTATGGCGTCGAGATCCAGACGGGCGCCGCAGTCGCTGGCTTTCAGGATATGGCGCAGATCGGAAATAAGGCCGTCGGAAATATCGATAGCCGAATTCGCCAGCTGGCGCAGCGCCTGTCCCTGCAAGACGCGAGGCGTCGGGCGCAGATGGCGTTTGACCAGCGCCGCGCGGGCCTTGTCATCGTCGATGTCGAGACGGTCCTGCAAAATCGCAAGACCCGCTGCGCTGTCACCGAGCGTGCCGGTCACAAATATCCAGTCGCCGACACGCGCGCCGCTTCGCAGCAACGCGCGACCGGTCGGGATCAAACCCTGAATGGTCAGCGTCATGCTTAACGGGCCGCGCGTGGTATCGCCGCCAATCAGCTGCATACCATAGTAATCCAGCTGATCAAACAGGCTGTCGCTGAAGGCTTCCAGCCAGTCGGTGTTCACTTCGGGCAGCGTTAATGCCAGCGACACCCAGGCCGGATCGGCACCCATCGCCGCTAAATCGCTGAGATTGACCGCCAGTGCCTTGTAGCCGAGATCGGCGGGTGAAATCGTTTTAAGAAAGTGGATCCCTTCGACGAGGGTATCGGTACTGACGGCTATTTGCTGTTTGTCAGTTACAGTCAGCAGGGCGCAATCGTCGCCAATGCCTAACTGAACGTCCTGACGTGCCGTTCTGTAACGGTTGAAATAGCGCGCAATTAAATCAAATTCGCCGCATGCCATAGTAGTAGTCCAAATAATGACGATCTGCGTTTTTAGAATGCATTAAGGCCGGATATCCGGCCTTAATGAAACGCGTTCTGTAATGAGGAACCTTACTTCTTGCGAATGTGCGGGCCTGCTTTATCCAGCACACCGTTTACAAACTTGTGGCTATCTTCCGCACCGAAGGTTTTCGCCAGTTCGATGGCTTCGTTGATAGCAACCTTGTAAGGCACGTCCTGACGCTTGCTCAGTTCGAACAAGGCCAGACGCAGAATTGCACGTTCAACCTGACCCAATTCTTCGAGCTGACGAGAAAGGTACGGAGCCATCAGCGCATCGAGCTTCTCGGCAGAGGTGGCAACGCCGGACAGCAGCTCACGGAAATAGGTAATGTCGACATCTTTGACATCCTGCTCGGTCAGGAACTGTAATTCAACATCGGCGATGTCGTTTTTAGACAACTGCCAAGAGTAAAGCGCCTGTACGGCACATTCACGGGCGCGGCGACGAGCAGCAGGTTTCACGGAATTCCCCTTAACTAGATTCAGGCCTTGATGGCCTTGATAACATTGATCATTTCAAGCGCGGTCAGAGCGGCTTCCGCTCCTTTGTTACCGGCTTTGGTTCCCGCACGTTCGATGGCTTGTTCAATGCTTTCTGTAGTCAGCACACCAAAGGCAACAGGGATTTCACTGTTCATCGCAACGCTGGACAAGCCAGAGCTGCATTCGCCAGCAACGAATTCAAAATGGGCGGTACCCCCACGGATAACGGTGCCCAGCGCGATAACAGCGTCGTATTTCTTGCTGTTGGCCAGTACGCGAGTCGCGAGTGGCAGTTCGTAGGCACCAGGAACCCATACAACGGTGATATTGTCATCGGCCACCTGGCCAATACGCTTTAACGCATCAAGGGCGCCGGAAAGCAGGCTGTCGTTGATGAAATTGTTAAAACGGGCGATCGCGATGGCAACCTTCGCGTCTGGCGTAGCGACAACACCTTCAATAACGTTCATAGATATTCCTTGGAATGGGTTAAATCGTTTTGTTTTCTATTAAAAGCTTCGTACTATTCGAACCGACTCAGCCCATGCTTAGCCGCAGGGGGCGGATTCTATCATATTATTCCCCCGCCTGGACATACGGTTTTGTAAACCTGCGCAGACGGGCAATATTCAGGGCGATGACTGTCGAAATCAGTAGACCGGCTTGAGGCGCAAGCGCAGGTCCGGGCCAATCTGGCGGACATCCGTAAACTCGAAATTCGGCGCATCGGCCAGATTTTCGAGTCCGGGCAGAACGCAGAGACCGCGCGCAGTCTCTCCCAGCAGTTTCGGGGCCATATAGACTATCAGTTCATCGACCAGACCGGCCTGCAACAATGCGCCTGCCAGCTCGGCTCCCGCTTCGACCCACACGGAATTCACCTGACGTTTCGCCAGCTGCATCATCAGAATCACCAGATCTACACGGCCTTGCGCATTGGCAGGCACCTGTAGCTGTTCGGTTGAAGACGGCCAGGTTTTGTCGTCGGCCTGCACGCGGGCAAGCAGGGTCCGACCCGGCTGATTGACGAGTCGATGCTGCGGCGTCACGCGATTTTTACTGTCGACAATAACCCGCAAAGGCTGGCGCACCCCCTCGCTCGAGGCGGTATCGGAGGAGACAAAGTCGGCGGGATAGACGCTTTGCGTGTCTTCGTCCAGCTCGGTCCAGCGCACGGTCAGCGAAGGATCATCGGCCAGCACGGTGGCGCTGGTGGAAAGAATGGCTGAACTCTCGGCGCGAAAACGCTGAACATCCTGACGCGCGGCGGCGGAGGTTATCCACTGGCTTTCACCCGAGGCCATTGCGGTTTTGCCGTCGAGCGAAGCGGCGATTTTCAGCTGGATATACGGAAAACCGGTGCGCATCCTTTTCAGAAAGCCCAGATTGATCGCTTCGGCCTGCGCCGGCATCAGCCCGTTGCACACCTCGACGCCCGCCTGCGCGAGGCGATAGAGGCCCCGTCCGGCGACATCGGGATTGGGGTCCTGCATCGCGGCCACCACGCGCGTGATACCGGCATTGAGCAGCGCGTCGGCGCAGGGCGGCGTTCGACCATGATGACTACAGGGTTCGAGAGTCACGTAGGCGGTCGCGCCTTTGGCACGTTCACCGGCCATCCGCAGCGCATGCACTTCGGCGTGCGGGCCACCGGCCTGAATATGATAGCCTTCGCCCACTATCTCGCCATCGCGTACGATAACGCACCCGACGTTGGGATTGGGTGTGGTGGTGAAGCGGCCTTTGCGTGCCAGTTCGAAAGCACGCGCCATGTAAAAGTCGTCGCTGGACATAGCCTTCCCTGTCGTCATGTAAATCGGTTAATCCTGAAGTCGGGCAATCTCTTCGCCAAACTCGCGGATATCTTCAAAGCTGCGGTATACAGAGGCAAAACGGATATAGGCGACTTTATCCAGCCCTTTCAGGGCATCCATCACCAGATTGCCAATCATCTTGGCCGGAACCTCGCGCTCACCGGTGGCGCGGAGCTGGGATTTAATGTGGCTTATCGCCGTTTCGACGTCGTCGGAGCTGACCGGGCGCTTCTCGAGCGCGCGTAAAAAACCGTTGCGCAGTTTGTCTTCGTTGAACGGTTCACGGACTTCGTTGCTCTTGATCACGCGCGGCATGACCAGCTCGGCCACTTCAAAGGTGGTGAAACGTTCGCTGCACACCAGACACTGACGGCGGCGGCGTACCTGGGATCCGTCGCCTACCAGACGGGAATCGATGACTTTCGTGTCAACGGCGGCACAAAATGGACAATGCATAGAACTTCCTGCTCGGATAATATCTGGACAACAGTTTACCGCGAAGTGACGCGACAACAAAGGCTGTCGCAACCTTGACGCACTATCGTGATAAACTTTGGCACGTAGTATTCAATTTGGCACATAACCCTCTCTTTAACATTGACATAAATTGCAGAAAAGGACCTCAGGCCAATGACTCCCCTCTTTCGTGCCGTTTGCGCGGTGACGGCCCTGTTTACTCTGGCTGGATGCGCTCGGCAGAATCCGCAGGTACCCGCGCTGAACAAAGAAGTGACGCAGCTGAATCAGAAACTTGATCGCCTGACCGACCTCGCCGGGGCGCTCGAGCGCCAGACGTTGCTGAACCGCCAGTCGACGCACGGCGTCTACCTGCTGCCACAGGCGAAAACCGCCGCCTTGCTCAATACCGACTTTGGTCAGCTCAGTGTGGCCATCGCGTCCCTGACGCCCGACAGCACCGGCGTAAGCGTGGTGCTGACTACCCGCGCGACCTCCGGCAAGCCGCTGCCGGAATTCAAGGCCGTGGTCGACTGGGGACAGATAGACCAGGTGACGGGCAAGCCGCTGACAGTGGATATGCAGTCACAGGTGATTACCGTCACGCCTCGCCTGCTGCCCTCCAGCGAGCAATCCACGGAGGTTCGCCTCGGCAATGTTACCGTCGAAAATCTCGGTTTTGTGCATCTGCATCAGGTCACCGTACTGACGCCGCCCAAACCCTAACGCTTGTATCGACTGCCGAATCGGCAAAGAAAAAGGCCCCGCAGCGAACTGCAGGGCCTTTTTTATTATGGTAAGTCTGTCGGTTTAAGGCAGAATTGACGGTTGATCCGCCCCTTCCTTCTCGACCTTCTGCTGCAACATATGTTCGCGTTTCATGCCAAGCTTCAGCGCCAGCGCCGAGGCCACATAGATTGAAGAGATAGTACCGATGGAAACACCGATAAGCATCGTCAGCGAGAAGCCTGCAAGCAGAGGACCGCCGAAGATATAGAGCATCAGCACCACCATCAGCGTTGTCGCCGAGGTCATGATGGTACGGCTCAACGTTTGGGTCAGGGACACGTTCATGATTTCGTAGGAGTTGCCGCGACGGATCTTGCGGAAGTTCTCACGAATACGGTCCGAAACCACGATACTGTCGTTCAGCGAGTAACCGATGACCGACATCAGCGATGCCACGATGGTCAGGTCAATCTCGATTTTGAACAGTGACAGCACGCCCATCGTGATGATGACGTCGTGCGCCAGTGCAAGCACGGCACCCAGCGCCAGACGCCACTCAAAGCGAAAACCGACGTAAATCAGGATACAGATCAGGGCAATCAGCAGCGCCATGCCGCCGGCCTGCGCCAGATCGCTCCCGACGCTCGGGCCGACAAACTCGATACGTTTCACGCTCGCGGTTTTATCGACATCGGCGTTGATAAGGCTGATAACCTTGTTGCCCAGTTCCTGACCGGCGGTATCGGACGCAGGCGGTAAACGCACCACCACGTCACGGCTGCTGCCGAAGTTCTGAACGATAGGGTCCTGGAAACCGGCCTTCTCCAACGTATCACGCATATTGTCGAGGTTGGCAGGCTGAGACAGGGTAATCTCGATAACCGTACCGCCGGTGAAGTCCAGACCCCAGTTAAACCCGCGAACGCCCATAATCGCGATAGACGCGATTAACAACAGGCCCGACAGACAGAAGGCCACGTTGTCCCAGCGCATGAAGTCATAGACTCGACGGCCGTAGTTCAGTTGTTCAACAGTATAATCTTGCTGTGCCACAACGCACTCCTCAGATAGACAGCTTTTTGATGCGTTTGCCGCCGTAAAGCATGTTGACGATGGCACGCGTACCGACGATCGATGTAAACATGGAAGTCGCCACACCGATTGCGGTAGTGATAGCGAAGCCCTTGATCGATCCCGTACCGACCGCATACAGAATAATTGCCGTGATCAACGTCGTGACGTTTGCATCGACGATACTGGAGAACGCACCGCTGTAGCCTTCATGGATGGCCTGCTGAACGGAACGTCCGTTACGCAGCTCTTCCTTGATACGCTCGTTAATCAATACGTTGGCGTCAACCGCCACCGCCAGCGTCAGTACGATACCCGCGATACCCGGCATGGTCAGCGTTGCGCCCGGAAGCAGGGACATGATGCCGACAATCAGCACAAGGTTTACCACCAGCGCGCTGGTCGCAATCACGCCGAACTTGCGGTAGAACACCACCATGAACAGGATGGACGCCAGAAGGCCCCACAGACAGGCTTCCAGACCCTGAGTGATGTTTTGCGCACCCATGGTTGGACCAATGGTACGTTCTTCAACAATCTGGATTGGCGCAATTAACGCACCGGCACGCAGCAGCAGGGAAAGCTGACGGGCCTGGTTGGGATCATTCACACCGGTGATGCGGAAGCTGTTACCCAGACGAGACTGAATGGTCGCGACGTTGATGACTTCTTCCTGCTTCGCCAGAATCGAACGCCCGTTGGCGTCTTTCTTGCCGCTGTCCTTGTACTCCACGAACAGGGTCGCCATCGGCTTGCCGATATTGTCCTTGGTGAAGTTGGACATGATGTTGCCACCCGCGCTGTCGAGAGAAATATTAACCTGCGGCTGGTTATATTCGTCCTGACTGGAGGTGGAATCGGTGATGTGGTCACCGGTCAGAATCACGCGCTTGTACAGTACAACCGGCTGGCCGTCCTGCATCGTTTTGACTTCGCTGTCACCCGGAACACGTCCACTGGCCGCGGCGGTGGTATCCACGTTGGTATTTACCAGACGGAATTCCAGCGTTGCGGTCGCACCGAGAATCTCTTTGGCGCGCGCCGTGTCCTGAATACCCGGCAGTTCAACCACAATACGGTCGGAACCCTGACGCTGCACCAGAGGCTCGGCCACACCCAGCTGATTCACACGGTTACGCAGAATGTTGATGTTCTGCTGAACCGCATACTCTTTGGCTTCGCTCAGACGATCGTCGGTCATGACGATACGCAGGGCATTGTCACCGCTGTTGGTGAACACGAGGTCGCGATGGCGAGGAGAGAGGTAGCCCGAGGCTTTGTCGCGGGTAGCCGCGTCGCGGAAGGTCAGTTCAACACCGTAGTTGTCGTCTTTGCGAACCGTTGCATAGGGAATGCTCTGGTCGCGCAGATCGCTACGCATGTTGTCCATCGTCTGCTCTTGCAGTTTGCCCAGTGCGGTATCCATGTCGACTTCCATCAGGAAGTGCACGCCGCCACGCAGGTCGAGACCCAGTTTCATAGGCTCGCCGCCCAGCATGGTCAGCCAGGTTGGCGTCGCAGGAGCCAGGTTCAGTGCAATGACAAATTTGTCGCCCAGGGCCGCAGACAGCGCATCGCGCGCGCGCAGCTGGACATCGGTATCACGAAATCTTGCAAGGATTGAGCCATTTTCAAGCGCAATGGACTTGCTGTCGATTTTGTCTTTATTCAGTAAATCTCTGACTTGGTCCAGCGTTGCAACACTGGCGTCGGAACCCCGAGCGCCAGTAATTTGAACAGCCGGATCCTCACCATACAGGTTGGGAAGCGCATAAAGCAGACCGACGATGATAACCACGATCAGCATCAGATACTTCCACAAAGGATAACGGTTTAACACGGCAGTTCCCTTCGGGAAAATCAAAAATTAAAGCGCCTTCATCGTACCTTTCGGCAGAAACGGCAGCCACGAAGTCACGCTTGATCATCACTTCCGTGGTGTCGTTCAGCGCGATCACAACATAACCGGTATCGGCTACCTTGCTCACACGGCCGATCAGACCGCCGGTCGTCATGACTTCATCACCTTTACCGATGGAGTCCATCAGTTTCTTGTGTTCTTTGGAACGTTTTTGCTGCGGACGCAGGATCATGAAATAGAAAATCAGACCAAATACCACCAGCATGATAACCAGAGAGTAAGGACTTCCCTGTGACGGTGCGCCAGTGGCTGCGACGGCATCAGAAATGAAAAGACTCATTTAAATTCCCTCATTGTTGTTATAAAACAAGTTGTTATTAAAACACGTTAAAAGCGCCGAAGCCGAAGGGGCCGACCGTTGTCGCGGTTGAAAACGCTCGGCCCTTCGACATCAGAAGTTTACAGGCGGAACTGCCTTACCCTGACGTGTGTAAAACACTTCCACAAACTGCTCAAGCTCGCCCTTTTCAATCGCGGCGCGCATATCGGCCATCAAGCGCTGATAGAAACGCAGGTTGTGGATAGTGTTCAGGCGCGCACCCAGTATTTCGTTGCAACGGTCGAGATGATGCAAGTAGGCACGGCTATAATTGCGACACGTATAGCAATCACAATGCTCATCAAGGGTCGATGTGTCATTTTTATGCTTGGCATTGCGGATTTTCACCACGCCATCGGTCACAAAGAGATGGCCGTTACGCGCATTACGGGTTGGCATGACGCAGTCGAACATATCCACACCGCGACGAACGCCTTCAACCAGATCTTCAGGCTTGCCGACGCCCATCAGATAGCGAGGTTTATCCTCTGGAATCTGCGGACAGACGTGCTCGAGAATGCGGTGCATGTCCTCTTTTGGCTCACCGACAGCCAAACCGCCCACAGCGTAACCATCAAAGCCAATATCTACCAGCCCTTTTATCGATACATCTCGTAAATCTTCGTAAACGCCGCCCTGAATAATTCCGAATAAGGCGTTGTTATTTTTCAGTTCATCGTGACGATCGCGGCTGCGTCGTGCCCAGCGCAGCGACATTTCCATCGAGCGTTTGGCGTAATCCCAGTCGGCAGGATAAGGCGTACATTCGTCGAAGATCATGACGATGTCGGAGCCGAGATCGTTTTGGATCTCCATCGACTTTTCAGGGCTAAGGAAGACTTTGTCGCCATTGATAGGATTGCGGAAGTAGACGCCCTCTTCCTTGATCTTGCGCATCGCGCCCAGACTGAAGACCTGGAAACCGCCGGAATCGGTAAGGATCGGACCTTTCCAGTTCATGAAATCATGCAGATCGCCGTGCAGCTTCATGATTTCCTGACCCGGACGCAGCCACAGGTGGAAGGTGTTGCCGAGCAGGATTTGCGCGCCGGTTTCCTTGACTTCTTCCGGCGTCATGCCCTTTACCGTGCCGTAGGTGCCGACAGGCATAAAGGCAGGCGTTTCGACCACGCCGCGTTCAAAAACCAGACGACCGCGACGTGCGCGGCCATCAGTGGTAGAGAGTTCGTACTTCATTTTCACATTCTTCTCCGCGCCGGAAAAACAGTCCAACGCCAGGTAATATTTTGGGTTACCCCAAAATGACAGCCCAACAGGTGGGCCAATAAAACTTACTGACCCACGACTTCGCGCGAGGCCAGCTGATTACGGTTGATGAACATGGCATCGCCGTAACTGAAGAAACGGTATTGCTCGGCCACGGCCTGCTGATAGGCATGCATGGTATTCTTGTAACCCGCAAAGGCTGAAACCAGCATGATGAGCGTGGATTCCGGCAGGTGGAAATTGGTTATCAGTACGTCGATGACCTGATATTCATAGCCCGGGAAGATAAAGATGCTGGTGTCGCCGAAGAAAGGCGCGATCAGCGCGTCTTCGCTGGCCTTGGCGGCGCTTTCAAGAGAGCGGACCGACGTGGTTCCTACTGCAACCACACGATTGCCGCGCGCCTTGCAGGCCAGAACCGCATCGACGACTTCCTGCGGAACTTCGGCGTATTCGGCGTGCATCACGTGCTCTTCAATGGTGTCGACGCGCACGGGCTGGAAGGTGCCCGCGCCCACGTGCAGCGTAACGAAGGCAAACTCGACGCCCTTTTCCTTCAACGCATCCATCAGCGGCTGGTCGAAGTGCAGACCGGCGGTCGGCGCGGCAACGGCACCTGGACGTTCGCTGTAAACGGTCTGGTAAAGTTCGCGGTCGGCGTCTTCATCAGGACGGTCGATATAGGGCGGCAGTGGCATGTGGCCGATTTCGTCGAGCAGCGTGAACACATCTTTGTCTTCATTGAATTGCAGCTCGAACAGCGTGTCATGGCGTGCGACCATCGTCGCCTTGATGTTTTCGGCATCGCCCAGCAGCAGCTCTGCGCCTGGCTTTGGCGCTTTCGAAGCGCGCACATGCGCCAGCACGCGGTGCGAGTCCAGCACGCGCTCGACCAGTACCTCGATTTTGCCGCCGCTGGCCTTGCGACCGAATACACGCGCGGGAATCACGCGGGTGTTGTTGAACACCAGCAGATCGCCCGGGTTCAGCTTGTCGAGCACGTCGGTGAAAATGCCGTGCGCCAGTTCACCGCTCGGCCCGTCCAGAGACAATAAGCGACATCCGCTACGCTGACTCTGCGGATAGCGGGCAATCAGGGACTCGGGAAGTTCAAAGGTAAAATCGGCAACGCGCATAGCTAACATTTCCACTTAAATTTAACGTAGTGATAAAACACGCATATCCTTTATAGACGCCCCACAAGTAAGTAACTGGGGTGAGCGGGCGTAGCCAACGCACTTGCAGCGCGAAGTATGAAGGATAAAAAAACAGGCGGCTTAGTCTAGAGCGAGAGGGGGTCACCTGCAAGCTTTCACCGGAATAAATCAGGTAACAGCGGGTGTTCTTGCTGATAAAACAGGTATACTGCGCGGATGAATTTTCTTGCTCACCTTCATTTGGCCAAGCTGGCCGACAGTTCGCTATTGGGAAACCTGATGGCGGACTTCGTACGCGGTAACCCCGACGGCCTGTATTCTGCCGAGGTTGTCAGCGGAATTCGCATGCATCGCCGTGTCGATGTCATGACCGACACCCTGCCCGAAGTCAAAGTGGCACGCGGGTTTTTCAGCGCCGATTATCATCGCGTTGCGCCTATCACGCTCGACGTGGTATGGGATCACTTCCTGTCACGTCACTGGAATGTCATCTGCCCGAGCACGCCGCTTGCGACTTTTATTCAGCAGTGTCAGTCGTCCATCGAGCCTCATCTTGCCGATACGCCCGAGCGTTTTCGCAATCTCAACGGTTATCTGTGGTCGCAACGCTGGATGGAACGCTACGCCGAACTGCCCTTTATTCAGGATGTATTACAGGGCATGGCCAATCGTCGTCCCAAACTGGCGGCGCTGGCCGGGTCATTTTCCGACGTTGAACGCCATTATCAACTGCTGGAACGCCAGTTCTGGGCGTTTTACCCGTCAATGATGCTGCATGCCAGCAATAATCAGATCTAGATCACATTTGATAGCCGAGTGCTATCTGATCGATTGGTGTGGTGGGGTTTTATCACCCCCCATTGCCCTTATACTGGCCCCGAAATTATTATCCCCTTCATTTAATTAAATACTAGAAAGGAGTTGTTATGGTTCTGGTAACCCGTCCGGCCCCAGATTTTACTGCTGCAGCTGTACTTGGCAGCGGCGAAGTTGTTGATAACTTCAACTTTAAAAAACACACCGCAGGCAAGGCAACGGTTGTCTTCTTCTGGCCGATGGACTTCACCTTCGTGTGCCCATCCGAACTTATCGCTTTCGACAACCGTTACGAAGACTTCCAGTCCAAGGGTGTTGAAGTTGTAGGTATTTCCTTCGACTCCGAGTTCGTTCACAACGCATGGCGTAACACCCCTGTCGAGAACGGCGGCATCGGCAAAGTGAAATACGCGATGGTTGCCGACATCAAGCGCGAAATCCAGAAAGCCTACGGCATCGAACACCCTGAAGCGGGCGTTGCGCTGCGTGGTTCTTTCCTGATCGACGATAAAGGCATTGTGCGTCACCAGGTTGTCAACGACCTGCCGCTGGGCCGTAACATCGACGAAATGCTGCGCATGGTTGACGCGCTGCAATTCCACGAAGCACACGGCGAAGTTTGCCCTGCGCAGTGGGAAAAAGGCAAAAAAGGTATGGACGCATCACCAAACGGTGTCGCTTCCTACCTGTCTGAAAACGCCAAAGGTCTGTAATCGACCCTCAGGTGAAAACCTGAATGCGTTTATCTTTACGGTCAGCTTATGCTGGCCGTTTTTATTGGCTGCTATTCCGCACTTTCTCCCATCCTCACACTCTCCTGCTTGCCTTTAGCCAAAAAATGTTAAATAACATAGAGGCTTATTGATGTGATTTTATTGATGCAGATTTTTCCTGCATGTTTTTTTAGACAGGGTACGACAGGAGATTTTATGTTTTTACACGCATGGAAAAAGCCGTTGACGGTGCCGCTGACACTCGCGGCATTGCTGGTCAGCGGTTCGGTACTTGCCGCTTCGGCCCCCGCGGTCGAAGCCCGCAACGGCATGGTAGTGACGTCGCAATACCTGGCCTCGCAGGTGGGCGTGGATATTCTCAAGAAAGGCGGCAACGCCATCGACGCCGCCGTTGCGGTGGGCTACGCCGAAGCGGTGGTCAACCCGTGCTGCGGTAACATTGGCGGCGGCGGCTTCATGACCGTGCATCTGGCCGACGGCAAAGACACCTTCATCAACTTCCGTGAAATGGCGCCTGCGGCGGCCAGCGCCAACATGTATCTCGATGCGCAGGGCAATGTCAAAAAGGGGCCAGCCTGTACGGCTATCTCGCCGTTGGCGTGCCGGGCACGGTCATGGGACTGGATCACGCCCAGCGCGAATACGGCAAGCTGAGCCGCGCGCAGGTCATGGCCCCGGCGATTAAACTGGCTCGTCAGGGGTTTGTGCTGACCCGCGCCGATACCGACATTCTGGATACCAAAACCGCCAAGTTCAAAGACGAACCGGAAGTGGCGAAAATCTTCCTGCGCAAAGACGGCACGCCGTTGCAGCCGGGCGACAGACTGGTGCAGAAAGACCTCGCCAACACGCTGGAGGCCATTTCAAGACGCGGTCCCGATGCCTTCTATAAAGGCAAAATCCCGGCCGCCGTCGAGGCAGCCTCGAAAAAAGGCGGGGGCATCATTACGGCGGCCGACTTCGCCAACTATAAAGTGACCGAAACCGCACCGGTAACCTGTAGCTATCGCGGCTACAAATTTGTCTCTGCGCCTCCGCCAAGCTCGGGCGGCGTGACGCTGTGCGAAACGCTCAACATTCTTGAAGGCTACGACCTCAAGAGCATGGGCTTTAACTCGGCGGCCGCCATTCATACGCTGACCGAAGCCATGCGCCATGCCTATATGGACCGCAACACCTTCCTCGGCGACCCGGCCTTTGTGAACAACCCGATTGACCGCCTGCTGAGCAAAAGCTACGCCGCCGACATTCGCAAGAAGATTGAAGCGGACAAGGCCACGCCGTCAACACAGGTCGAGCCGGGCATGGAACCGCACGAGAAGCCGGAAACCACGCATTATTCCATCGTCGACAAAATGGGCAACGCGGTTTCTACCACCTACACCATCAACGGTCTGTTTGGCTCGATTGAAATTGCGCCGGGCACCGGCTTCTTCCTCAACGACGAAATGGACGATTTCACCAGTAAGGTCGGTGAGAAAAACCTGTATGGACTGGTGCAGGGCAGCCGTAACGCCATCGCTCCAGGTAAGCGCCCACTATCATCGATGAGCCCGAGTTTAGTCACTAAAGACGGCAAAACCTTTATGGTTCTGGGGTCGCCAGGCGGGTCGCGCATCATTACTATCACGTTGGAAACCGCGCTCAACGTCATTGACTTCGGCATGCCTCCGCAAGAGGCGGTCAATGCGCCCCGCATCCACCATCAGTGGCTGCCGGACGAAGTCTATTACGAGCAGCGCGGCGTTTCCACAGACAGCCTGAACCTGTTGCAGAAAATGGGCTACAAGATGGTCGAGCAGACCCCGTGGGGCGCGGCCGAGCTGATTATGGTCGGTTTGCCGGGGGCGGCGGGCGTAACGCCACAAAGCTCGGGCAACGATGCTGCGGTATCCGGGAAAGTGCGTGAAGGTTATCTGTACGGTGCCAACGACGTGCGTCGTCCGGCAGGGGCTGCCATCGGCTATTAAGCCTTTTGCAAAAAGAAGGTAATGGGCGTCGGCGAGTCAAGACGCGCAAAGGTAAAGGAGGTAAGCGAGTGCTTACCTCCTTTTTTATTGTCAGGCGATACGCGGGGCGCGACGAGATTTAATCCAGTAACCCAGCAGCAGTGCCACCACCCAGACGCCACCCGCATACAGCGACACGCGGGTATCCGGGAAGTAGCCAATCAACCCGATGATAAAGAACAGGAAGATAATCGCAATAACGGAGGTCACGATGCCGCCACGCAGCGGAAACGCCAGCTCGGCAACCTGCTCACGGCTCAGTTGACGACGGAACGCAATCTGCGAGAACAGGATCATTATCCACACCCACACGGTCGCGAAGGTCGCGAGGGAAGCAATCACCAGGAAGACACTTTCCGGCATGATGTAGTTGAGATACACCGCCACCAGCAGTGCTGCCATCATCACCAGCACGGTAACGACCGGCGTACCACGACGGGAAACCTTGGCGAACATCTTCGGAGCCTGTCCCTGCTGCGCCATGCCGTGCAGCATGCGGCCTACGCCGAACACATCGCTGTTAATCGCCGACAGCGAGGCGGTAATCACCACGAAGTTCAGAATGCCGGCCGCCACGGTAATGCCCATATGCTGGAAGGTCAGCACGAACGGACTGCCCTGCGTTCCGACCTGATCCCACGGGAAAATCGACATGATGACAAACAGCGTCGCCACGTAGAACACCAGAATACGCCATGGCACGGAGTTGATGGCTTTTGGAATCGAGGTTTTCGGGTCATCCGCTTCACCGGCCGTGATGCCGATGATTTCGATGCCGCCATAGGCAAACATCACCAGTTGCAGGGACAGCACGGTACCCATGATGCCCTGACTGAAGAAGCCGCCGTGGCTCCACAGATTGCTGATACCGGTCGGATGGCCGCCGTTGCCGATACCCCAGATGATGATGCCAAAACCGGCGACAATCATCACGATAATGGTCAGCACTTTAAAGAAAGAGAACCAGAACTCCAGTTCGCCGAACACCTTGACGCTCATCATATTGATGCCGCCAATGATAAGCACCACACTCAGTACCCACATCCAGTGCGGCACATCAGGGAACCAGACACCCATATAGATGCCGAACGCCGTGACATCGGCAATCGCCACAATCAGGATTTCAAAGCAGTAGGTCCAGCCGGTGATATACCCCGCCAGCGGGCCGAGATAGTCTTGCGCGTAGCGGGAAAACGAGCCGGTCTGCGGATTGTTGACCGACATCTCGCCCAGCGCACGCATGATAATGAACGCGATAATCCCGCCAACCAGATACGCCAGCAAAACGCTGGGACCGGCCATCTTGATTGCGTCTGCCGAGCCGTAAAACAGGCCGGTTCCGATGGCCGAGCCTAGCGCCATAAAGCGGATGTGTCGGGTGCTTAATCCGCGTTTAAGCGAGTTCGGGGGCGTTTCTGCCGACTTTGTTTCTAGAGATTGTTGCATTTAAAAATTCCAAATCATAAAGCGCAGTCTAAAAAACGGGATAACGGCGCACAGACCCCTATCCTCTGCCAACGAAAAAGCCACGGAAACAGTTCCGTGGCCTTAATTGGCGAAAGCTTAATCAATCCCGACGCCGCGTCTTGCGGGCGTCCAGCAAGCGTACATTACTGATGGGCAGTGACGTTACGCGCGCCGCTCACCTTGTCATACACCACGGCCAGCAGCAGGATAATGGCAGAAGGCGGCAACCAGGCCAGACCTTGTTCCGCCAGCGGCAGTTGCAGGGTCCAGGCTGGCAGAAGGCTGCCAAAATCGGCGGTCTTGATGCCGTCGATAATACCGAAAATCAGGCTGACCAGCATCACCGGCGCAATGATACGCGTTGAACTGTTCCACCAGCGCAGAGTAAAGCTCAGCAGAATCAGGACGATACATGGCGGATAGATGGCAGTCAGTACCGGCACTGAAATCTGAATCAGATGGCTCAGGCCCAGATTGGACACCAGCATCGAGAACAGACCCAGAATAAATACCAGCGTCTTGTACGACAGCGGCACATATTGCGCGAAGAACTCCGCACAGGCACAGGTCAGGCCAACCGCCGTAACCATACAGGCGATGAAGATCAATGCCGCCAGGAAGAAGCTTCCGACACCGCCGAACGTCTGCTGGACATAAGTGTGCAGGATAACCGCGCCGTTTTGCGCCTGCGGTGCCAGCGAAGCGGTGTTCACACCCAGCTTGAACAGGCTGAGGTACACAAGCAACAGGCCCAGACCGGCAATCAGGCCCGCCCAGATGGTGTAACGGGTCAGCAGTTTGGCTTCTTTCACGCCGCGCGAACGTGCCGCGTTGACGATAACGATGCCGAACACCAGCGCACCCAGGGTATCCATGGTTAGATAACCATTGATAAAGCCGTTGGAGAACGGAACCGCTTCATAGGCAGGCGTTGGCGGCAGCGGTTGACCCGCAGGCCACAGCACGGCGGCAATACCCAGCACGGCCAGCGCAAAAATTTTCAGCGGCGCCAGAATATGGCCCACGGTATCGAGCAGACGGCCCGGATACAGCGAAATACCGATAACCAGCACAAAGTAGATAAGGCTGTAAACCAGCAGCGGCATCGCGCCATCACCGGTCAGCGGCGCAATGCCGACTTCAAAGGAAACCGTTGCGGTACGCGGCGTGGCAAACAGAGGGCCGACGGCCAGATAGCAGACTGTTGCCAGCAGCAGACCCGCCTTGCGGCCAATCGGCGTACTAAGAGCATCAATGCCGCCGCCGACGCGCGCCAGCGCAACCACGGTAATGACCGGTAGGCCCACGGCCGTTATCATGAAGCCGAGTGCAGCCCACCAGACGTGGTGACCCGCCTGCAATCCGACCATCGGCGGGAAGATGATGTTCCCCGCGCCGACGAATAAGGCAAAGGTCATGAAACCCAATGCCAGAATATCTTTGCTAGTTAAACGATGACTCATGATAGATGTCGTGATGCCTGTGCAAATGAATAAAAATGTCCGCTGCTGATGCTGACACCCGGCTCAAACTCTGAGGAAGTCTCTCGATTTCGGGAAGACGATACGCGCCCGTTCCACACATCCAGAGAGAGCTGAAACGCCTGGCTAGAGTAAAAAAAGACGTAGTTATGCAGGGGTGGT
The DNA here is from genome assembly GCF_026967475.1 of Rouxiella chamberiensis. Classification (NCBI taxonomy): domain Bacteria; kingdom Pseudomonadati; phylum Pseudomonadota; class Gammaproteobacteria; order Enterobacterales; family Yersiniaceae; genus Rouxiella; species Rouxiella chamberiensis. Next base: position 2,830,299 of record NZ_CP114058.1, read on the forward strand.
GCCAATCACAGCGGCGCTAAGGTACGCTTTTATAGTGTATGAAGGCAAGTCTCGATCCCAAAAGCAGAGTGTTCAGCTGGATTTAAAACCCTGAACAGTAATATACACTGGATATAGACAATAAATCATCACATGATACGTATGATTTTTGAGCGATAAAAGCCCACTTTGAGCTTTAATGAAATGAAAAGTGCGCGAAACAACCACATTAGGGCCATTTCACGCACAATTATTCGGGAGATTATGATTGCTCCGGTGACTTTTTGTCTTCTATTTGATTCTTTTCAAAAGACATCACCCATTTTGCCTCTTAACGAACTTGCGGGCGTAGAGGCTTGAATCTTGACGCTGCCCTCTATGATACGTGCTGAGATGTCGAGTGACAGGAAGGCGGCGAACGCACCTGTTACTCGACAGGTCAGGCACTACCAAATCTTCGCAGCGATATCCACAACCAGCTTCAGCTTGTCCCATTGCTGCTTCTCGGTCAGGCTGTTGCCTTCTTCCGTCGAGGCGAATCCACACTGCGGGCTTAGGCAAATCTGCTGGATATCCAGATATTCGGTCGCTTCTTTAATACGTGTTTCCACGTCCTTCGCCAATTCCAGCTCGCCGGTTTTGGTGGTGATCAGGCCCAACACCGCCTGCTGTCGACCCGGCTTGATGAAACGCAGTGGCTCGAAACCGCCCGAACGCTCGTTATCGTATTCCAGGAAGAAGCGATCGATGTTCACGGTGCCAAACAGAATCTCTGCCACCGGCTCATAGCCGCCTTCGGAAATCCAGGTTGAGCGGAAGTTGCCGCGACACACATGCAGACCGATTATCAGGTCATCCGGCTTGCCTTCAATCGCCTTGTTCAGCACGCGAGCATAGGTTTTCGCCAGCGCTTCCGGCGTATCGCCACGGGCAATGATCTGTTTCTTCTGATCTTCCGAACAGAGGTAGGCCCAAACGGTGTCATCCAGTTGTAGATAACGGCAGCCTGCGGCATAGAAGGCGTTGATTGCATCACGGTAGACCTGCGCCAAATCGTCAAAGTAGTCTTCGATATTCGGATACACATGTTTTACGGCATCGCGGTTAAAGCGGAAGTGCATCACGCTCGGGCTTGGAATGGTCATTTTTGGCACCGCGTCGCCGCTGATGCTTTTCAGGAAACGGAAATGCTCGAGCATCTCGTGCTCGCCGAAGGCAATCTTGTCGACGACCTTGATGCTGCGGGATTTCGTCTGCACGCCGTTGAACTGAATGCCCTGCTCTGCGTCGTAACCTTCAACGCCCTGCAACCCTTCGAAGAAATCAAAGTGCCACCATGCACGGCGGAACTCACCGTCAGTAACCACTTGCAAACCGGCTTCGCGTTGCAGCTCAACCACACGGCGGATTTCGGTGTCTTCGACAGCGCGAAGCTGTGCGGCATCGATTTCACCGGCCTTGAACTGCTGACGTGCCACTTTCAGGGCTTCGGGACGCAGGAAACTGCCGACAACTTCGGCGCGATAAACAGGGTTGGCTACAGACATAATAAACTCCCGGATGGGTCACGATGCCGGCAACATTCTGGCAAGACATCATGGCAACAAATGAATAAGGATGCCTTTCCCGATAATTAGTTAACAATGTAAATAATTACCGGGGGTTATATTTAGACTTCTGGATGTCTAAACGGCTTTAAGGCTATCCTGCCATGAAAGAGGCACATCGCAAAACGAGGAATTTTCACGTCACTTGAAAAAATTCATGATCGGGTGTCAAAACTTCATGCCGTGGAACTTTTTATTTCCTGACCGACAATCAAACGCGGCGGCAACGTGAACATAAAACGTGTACTGACGCCGATTTCGCTGCTGATTTCCAGCCGCGAATGATGGTGCGTCAGCGCATGTTTCACAATCGCAAGCCCCAGTCCGCTGCCGCCGGTCTGCCGTGAACGCGCCTTGTCGACGCGATAGAATCGCTCCGTCAGTCGTGGAATGTGCTGCGGCGCGATGCCCGGTCCGTTGTCCGTGATTTCAAAGTGCGCGCCCTGCGTCGACTTCTGCCAGCTGACTTCTATCCGCGTGCCTTCCGGCGTGTGGTTTACCGAGTTGTAGACCAGATTCGAGACGGCGCTGCGCAGTTGATCGTCATTGCCAAACACCTTGAGCTGGTCGTCAACCTTGAAGGTAATGTCATGACGGCCGTTGCTCAAAGTCTGTACCTCGCGCTCGAGCATGCCCAGCATCGCCGGAATATCGACCTTTTCGTGCAGGTCGATGTTAGTGGCTGCTTCGATGCGAGAAAGCGTCAGAAGCTGCTTGACCAAGCCGTCCATGCGGCGCGTCTGCGCCTGCATGGTGTCCAGCGCCTTGCTGCGAAACGGCTCTTCCAGCGCGTCGTCGTCCATCATTTCGAGATACCCCTGCAACACGGTCAGCGGCGTACGCAATTCATGGCTGACGTTGGCAAAGAAGTTGCGGCGTGCGCCTTCAAGCTGGCGCATCTGGGTGACGTCACGGGCCACAATCAGCAACTGGCCTTCGGAATACGGCATCACGCGGAATTCCACGTAATGACCATTGTTGAGCTGCAAGGTCAGCGGACGAGTAAAATCACGACTCTGGATCCAGATGCGCAGTTCGGGATAGCGCAGCAGGTTGAAAAGATGCTGGCCGTTATCTTCGGGCCAGCGAAAGCCGAGCAGTTCCTGCGCCAGACCGTTGCACCAGAAAATATTGCCCTCTTCGGTGGTCAGCACCACGGCATCGGGCAGGGATTCTGCGCCGCTGCGAAAACGTTTAATCAGCAGCGCCAGCTCGCGCCTTCTGCGCCGGTTGCGCATCTGCATCTGGTTCAGGCCGTAAAAAAGCGGTTCCCAGCTCCACAGACCGCTCGGCGGGGTGATGCTGCGGTCAAGCCACAGCCAGTGCGAGAGTTTAAGCTGGTTATAGTAGTTCCAGCCTAGTGCCGCCGCGAGAGAGAGCAGCAGCAGCCACGGCAGATGGCCGATAAAGATGGCAAGAATAAGCGCCGGACAGCAGAACATGAACAGTTCTCCCGCCAGCCGTTTCCACGACAATCGTTCTAACACACAGTATCTCCGCTGTGAGTGAAAGATATAAAACCGTAAGCGGCCTCTTTCAGGATGCCTGTTCGAAAGCATCCTGAAAGAGAGAAAATATCAGTAGCGTACGGAGAAGCGGTAGCCTGTTCCACGCACCGTTTGAATCATACGGTCATGTCCGCTGGTTTCCAGCGCCTTGCGCAGGCGGCGAATATGCACGTCCACCGTGCGGTCTTCCACGTAAACGTTAGTGCCCCAGACGTTATTGAGCAACTGGTTCGCGGCTGTAAACGCGTTCGGAGTGAGTCATAAAGAAGTGCAGCAGTTTGAATTCTGTCGGGCCCATGTCGAGCGCCAGTTCGTTGGCCATGACGCGATGTGAGGAGGGATCCAGACTCAAGCCCTTCATATCGATGACTTCTTCGACCGCCATTGGCGAGATTCGGCGCATGACGGCCTTGATGCGCGCCACCAGCTCTTTTGGAGAGAAGGGTTTGGTGATGTAGTCGTCGGCACCGACTTCCAGCCCGCGCACGCGATCTTCTTCTTCACCGCGGGCGGTGAGCATCATCACCGGAATTTCCCGGGTCAGCGCTTCGCGCTTGAGGTGTTTGATAAACTGGATCCCGGAACCGCCCGGTAGCATCCAGTCGAGGAGAATCAACTCGGGATACGGCTCAATCAGACGATTGATTGCCGAATCGAAATCTTCAGCTTCAATGGGGTGATATCCATTCTGCTCAAGCACAAAACAAACCATTTCACGGATCGGTGCTTCATCTTCCACAACTAATATGCGTCTAGCCATTTTGATAGCCTGCCAAATAAGTTAGCGAACTTAATTTTGATTTCGGCGGTCATTATGCGTCAGTTTTGTGACAGATTTATGAATAAAAATTCGGCGCGCCGCGAACTGTCGTCAAGCCGTCATCTTCACCCCAGAGGATTGTCCCTGCAACGATTTTCCAACGACAGCGGCCGTGCCGGACGTTTATACTTGCCGTCTGTTACCGCAACCGCGAGACCCTCATGCGACTGATTCACACCTCTGACTGGCACCTCGGTCAGTACTTTTTTACCAAAAGCCGCGCGCCGGAGCATCAGGCCTTTCTCGACTGGCTCATCACGCAGGTTGAACAGCATCGGGTCGATGCGGTCATCGTCGCGGGCGACATCTTCGATACCGGCTCGCCGCCAAGCTACGCGCGCGAGTTGTATAACCGTTTTATCGTCAATTTGCAGCGCACAGGCTGTCAGCTGGTGGTGCTGGCCGGTAATCACGACTCCGTCGCAACCCTGAACGAATCGCGCGAGCTGCTCTCCTGCCTGAATACCCAAGTTATCGCGACCGTCGGCGACACTCTCGCGCGTCAGGTCATCACCCTGCAAGACAGGCAAGGCAATCCGGGCGCGATTCTCTGTGCCATTCCGTTTCTGCGCCCCCGTGATCTGCTGGCGAGCCGCGCCGGGCAGTCCGGTAATGAAAAGCAGATGGCCCTTCAGGAGGCGATTACCCAGCATTATTCGTCGCTGTATCAGGCGGCCTGCGAACGGCGCGATGCGCTCGGCCTCGCGTTGCCCATCATCGCCACCGGCCATCTCACCACCGTCGGTGTCACCACTTCGGATTCGGTGCGCGATATCTACATCGGCACGCTCGACGCCTTTCCCGCGCAGGCTTTCCCGCCCGTCGACTATGTCGCGCTCGGCCATATTCACCGCGCGCAGAAGATTGCCAAAACAGAGCATATTCGCTACAGCGGCTCCCCTATTCCCCTGAGTTTCGACGAGGCGAGCAACGAGAAAAGCGTGTACCTGCTGGATTTCACAGGCGCAACGCTCAACGCCGTAGAAACGCTGCCCGTGCCGCGCACGCAACCTATGGAAATCGTACGCGGCACGCTCGCCGAAATAGAGCAGCAATTGCTGGCCTATGAATCGCACGCGGAACAGGGCACCGTCTGGCTGGATATCGAGGTCGCGACCCAGGATTATCTCAGCGATATTCAACGCCGCATCCAGCAACTCACCGACCCGTTACCGGTCGAAGTCGTGTTACTGCGCCGCAGCAAGGAACAAAGGATGCAGGGACTGTTGCAACAGGAAAAAGAGACGCTCAAAGAGCTGAGTGTGAATGACGTGTTCGAACGTCGGCTGGCGCAGGATACTGGCGCTGAAGCGGGCCGACAGCAGCGGATCCGCACACTGTTTACCCAGTTGGTTGAAGAGGTCGAGCACGGCCATTCGGCAGAGGACGCCGCCCAGTGAAAATTCTCTCCTTACGTTTAAAAAATATCAATTCGCTGGAAGGTGAATGGAAGATTGATTTCACCGCCGAGCCTTTCGCCAGCAACGGGCTGTTTGCCATTACGGGCGCGACCGGTGCGGGAAAAACCACCCTGCTCGACGCCATCTGTCTGGCGTTGTATCACAAGACGCCGCGTCTCGAGGTCTCGCCGACCCAGAATGAATTGATGACTCGTCATACGGCCGAATCTCTGGCCGAGGTCGAGTTCGAGGTCAAGGGCATCGGCTATCGCGCCTTCTGGAGCCAGCGCCGCGCCGGTAATTCCCCGACCGGCAATTTGCAGGCACCCAAGGTTGAGTTGGCGCAAATGGCCGACGGCAAGATACTGGCCGACAAGGTGCGCGACAAACTGCCCGCGATAGCCGAGCTGACAGGTCTGGATTTTGGCCGTTTCACCAAGTCGATGATGCTGTCGCAGGGGCAGTTTGCCGCCTTCCTCAACGCCAAACCCAATGAACGCGCCGATCTGCTCGAAGAACTGACCGGCACCGAAATCTATGGCCGCCTGTCTGCGCAAGTGTTCGAGCGCCACAAACAGGCGAAAATCGACCTCGATCAACTGCATCAGCGCGCGGCGGGCATCGAACTGCTGAGCGAAGAACAGCGCCAGTTGCTTGAGCAGGAACGGCTGCAACTGGCCGAGCAGGAAAATGCTCTGGTTCAGTCCTCCGCGCAACAGCAGCGAGGGCTGGACTGGCTACGGCAGTGGCACAGCGAGCAGCAAAAACACCAGCATTATCAGCAGCAACTCAACGATACCGAACAGCAGGCGCAACAGGCTTTACCGCAGTTGCAACGTCTTGCGCGCAGCGAACCGGCGGAAAAACTGCGGCCTTTATTGAAAGAGCGGCAGCAGCATCAGCACGCGCTGGATGAGTCCCTGCGCACTCTCGCCCGCCTCGATGCCGAGCAGCAGCAGCTCGACACCACCCTGACGCCACTGGCGCAGGCGCTGGAAAACGCCGTCGCGGCGCAGAAAAAGCAGGAAGAGGAAAAACGGCAGCAGGATCAACTGATTGACGACCAGATCCTGCCGCTGGACAACAAGATAATGTCTCTGGCGGATCACCTTGACAACGATCGTCAGGATCATGGCAAACATCAGCGGCAGGTTCAGGAACAGGCGCAACATCTCCGCCAACTCATGGTCGAGCAAACGGCTCTCGAGCAAAAAAGCCGTCAGTTCAAGGTCAAAGAGCACGAGCTGCTCACCGCGCTGGAAACCCGGACCCGCCAGCAGAGCGAACTGGAACAACAGTCGCCCGCAGCCACCTTGCGTCAGCAACAGGCAGAACTGATTGCGCTTCGCCCGCGTCGCCTTCAACTCTCCCGGCTGTTGCCGCTCTCTCGGCAATTGAGTCAGCGAATAGCGCAACAGCAGCAGGAATTTGCCGCGCGCCAGACTGAACTGACTGGGCTTCAAACGCGTCTCAACGCCACGCGTGAACAGTTTAAACAGAAGAAACAGCACCTTACCGACGTCGAAACCCTGCTGAAGCAGGAGCAGTTGATTGTCAGCCTTGAAGCCGAGCGCGCCCGTTTGCAGACGGACGCCCCCTGTCCGCTGTGCGGCTCCACGTCGCATCCGGCCATCGCGCAGTATCAGGCGGTCAGTGTGTCTGAAACGCAGCGGCGGGCGGAGGTTTTGCGCCGTGAAACGGACACATTGCAAACCACCGGAACCGAACTGCGCACCCGAACGGAAAGCCTGAAAGAACAGCAGCAGCGGCTGCAACAGGCTCTCGACCAAGACGAAAGACAGCAGGCGGACTACCTCGAACAGTGGCAGGCGAACAGCCCCGCGCAGTCACCCAGTGCTTCGTTGCACGACCATGAACAGCTGGAAAACTGGCTGCGCGAATGCGAAGAGCAGGAAACGCAGTATCAGCAGTGGCTGGCTCGACACGACGCGGCGGCACTGGCCATGCAACAGGCCCGAGATGCGCTGCAAACTGCGCTAAACGAACAGCATCAGGCGCAACAGCAGGAAGCGACGCTCACGGCTCGCCGCCAGCTGCTGGAAAAACCCTCGCCGATAGCCAGCTCGCACTCGCTACCCGCACGCAGCAACTCGCCGAAAAAGAACAGGGATTAACTCAGCTTCGCGCGCAGCGCAGCGACCTGTTTGGCGACAGGCAGGTTGCTCAGGTGCGTGAGCACTTACGTCAGCAGCAGCAGGCCGCCGAACAGACACGCGAGCGGGCGTTTGATGCCTTACAGCAAGTCCGAAAACAGCTGGATAACCTCGCCGGTCAGCTGGTGACCTTCCATCAGACCCGGAAGCAGAATGAAGCCCGGCATGAACAGGCCAAAAAGAGTGGCTACAGGCGCTCGAGGCCAGCGAGTTCGACAGTGAACAGGCCGTCATCGAGGCGCTTCTCGATGAGGCGCAGCGCCTCGAACTGCAACAGCTTAAAGAAAATCTCCAGCAGCAGCAGACCCGCAGCAAGGCGTTGCTGCTACAGGCCGCCGAACAGTTGGTGCAGCATCTCGAAAGCCGTCCGGCGGGTCTCGACGAGCAGCACACCGCCCTGGAGACGCTGGAGGAAAGCCTTGCCACACTGGACAATCAGCTGCGCGCCCTGCAATTACGTCAGGGCGAGCTGCGCAGTCAGCTGGAAAGCGATAAACAGCGGCAGAGCGGGCAACAGGCGCTGTTTATGCAGATAGCGCAATCGCAGGAGCAGCACGACGACTGGAGCTATCTCAATCATATCGTCGGCTCGAGCGACGGCGCGAAGTTCCGCCGTTTTGCGCAGGGATTGACGCTGGAGCATCTGGTTTATCTCGCCAACAAGCAGATGGACAAGCTGCATGGCCGCTACTTCCTGCAACGCAAGACCAGCGACGCGCTTGAGCTTGAGGTGGTCGATACCTGGCAGGCCGATGCGGTGCGCGACACCCGCACGCTCTCCGGTGGCGAAAGTTTTCTGGTCAGTCTTGCGCTGGCGCTGGCCTTGTCGGATCTGGTCAGCGACAAGACGCGTATCGATTCGCTGTTCCTCGACGAAGGCTTTGGTACGCTCGACGCCGACACGCTGGACACGGCGCTGGATGCGCTCGACAGTCTCAATGCCAGCGGCAAGACCATTGGCGTAATCAGCCACGTCGAGGCGATGAAAGACCGGATTCCGGTGCAGATCAAGGTGAGAAAAGTTAACGGATTGGGAATAAGTCGGCTGGATAATATCTTTAAGGTGAATACCTGACGGATGACTCGGCCACCCCTTTTGCAGGGTGTGGCCGTTATTTTTTAGACGCGCGGTTTATTCATCACAGGGAATGACAGCGCCAGCGCCATAATGACCATCAGCACGGTATTACTCTGTATTAATACCGTGTCAGCCAAACCGAGAATAAATATCGGCAGCAGAATAAAGAAGGTCCCATAATTCTGCAGCGCATTTCTGCGCAAAGAAAAATAGAAGCCCGCAATAAAGAACAACGCCAGCGAAATAAAGCCGAAAATACCCTGCAAGGAGAACGTATCGAGCAAATCATTGTGCAGATGATAGGCAACGTTGCTCTTGGCCGCCGGGTTCGCACGTTCCGAATTATCGATATAATCCAGTGCCTTGGCATAACGGCTATCCACGGTTTGACCCAGCATGTCAGGCGAGATGCTGTGTATTCCGGCCCCCACATCGAGAAGCGGGCACCAATCGACGTGGCGTTGTTGGTATTGTATTCGGCAATATCGCTGCCAATCTGCGAAATACGGTTCCACGAGAAATAGACCACGGATGATGCCGCCAGCACGATGACAAGCGCCAGGGCCAGCTGAATTTTCAGGCTCACGCTGCGGTAATAATAGATAAAGAACGCGGCGAAGATAAGCGGCGTCAGCAAGATGGCCGAGCGGGTTTCCGTCATCAATATCATGCCCATCGTGAGTAGAAACACCAGAGAAAACAGTAGAATGGAAAAACCGCTGTCTTTATAGCAGGCGCGCACGGCGACAATGGTTGCCATCGCATAGATAACCACCAGATAGGCACCGGTTGTCGCGGCATCCGAAGTCCATTGCGCGCGATGAGTTAGCGGCTCGGGGGTAACATGTCCGTACCATAGAGAGATAGCCATGCCGATAAACATTACGCCGATGCCGAGTTTCAATACGCTGCGCAACAGCAGTGCGCGATACTGATAAAAATAGAACAGCAAAAAGGCGGCAATAACAAAACGTTTGCCTCCCAGCGCGTAGTTATCGCGAATATCCTCGTAATGCGTCTGCTTGAAATGCCAGCTCCATACCAATCGACTTAACCCGACCAGCAATAGCGTAATGAAGAAATACAGTGCAGGTTTATCGAGATTCAGCGCCCGGCGATTCTGGTAGAAATAGACGAAGGTGTAAAAGATGGCGACATAACTCACCAGATAAAACAGCTTACCCGGATAGCCGTAAGTAAACAGGTCGATGGAAAAGGCGCAAAGCAGCGCCAGAAAACTCAGGTTATAGGCGAAAACATTCTTCCCGGATTCACGAATCAATTTCTAGCTTCCTTTTCTACAGTAACGCAACACATAGTAGCTTAGGTACCATTTGATACCTTTAAAAAAAGCATGCTGCCGAAAGCATAATTTATACATTTTCTTGGCTTGCTGATCGGTTTTGGGTAATTCGTAAGGCTGTGATGACCAGGCAGACTGTGCGTACAACTCCCGATAAAAGCGGGTCGCCGCCTGCGTATTCCACTGCTGCCACGGTTTATCCGCTCCTGCATAATGCAGAAAAACGGTCTCTTTTTCGGGCAATATCAGGTGGTCGGCCGGTTTATGCGCCAGCATCAGCTGTCGATTGAAGCGGGTTTGTGCGAACGCCACCCTGCCCTCGAGCACGATGTTAAGCGCGTCTTGATCCATATAGCGAAATTCCTGACCGCGCGCCAGCAACAACGCAATGACCTGTTCGCTTATCTGGTTCTCCCGCCACTGGCGCGTCTCCATCAGCAGCACTCCGGAATTGAAATACTGGCTGTTTTTGAGACCAATCTCCGCCGCAAGCGAGGCCGCGAGCGCCGGACTGTCACCCACCACGCAGGCAATGCGATTCTCGTGACGTGCGAAGTTAAAAAGCTCGGTAAAGGGATTGAGACAGATGATATCGGCATCGAGATAAAGAATATGGGCATGTTTGCTCAGCAGATAAGGAGCCAGCAAACGGTAATAGATAGCGTGGGAAAATACGTCGGTGACAGGCAATGCGCCAAATAGCGAGTCGTTCAGGGTCAGCGTATGAATCACGTGGCACGTCCCGGCCAGCAACGTGCGCATGTCATCGCTATAGGGGTGCATTTTCTCGGCGGTAATAATATGAAAATGCAGGCAGCAATCCTGACTGTGATTAATGACAGACTGAATCGTCAGGAAAGCATGGCGAATAAAACGCCCATCCACGCCAAAAACCAGATGATATTCGGGTTTTGCTTCACTGTTGTCGCACTGCTGATAAATACTTTCTACGAAACCGGGCGCTTCATGGGTTGATAAGCTTAAAAGCTGGTCAATAGTTTTGTTAATCATGGTGTTCGGAGCGCGCTTACATTGCCGTTTTTTGCACAGTATCACGAGCGCGATAACAATACGAGCGGGCTTGTCGCCCCGTATAGGCTTCATTAAAAAGTCAGTAAATTCCGATCCCTGATGCTACAAAACCCCCTCTTTTTGACTAGTGCTGACGCGCCTGACGCCATTGACGCGGGCTCACGCCAAACCAGCGGCGAAACGCCCGCGAGAAGGCGCTGACTTCGGAGTAGCCGAGCAGCAGCGCCATTTCGGAAATCGGCAGTTGCTGCTGCTGCAGATAATGGGTCGCCAGTTCGCAGCGCACTTTGTCGACCAGCACGGTAAAGGTCAGGTTCTGTTCGCGCAGGCGGCGTTGCAGGGAACTGGTCGACATGCTCATTTTGTCGGCGACCTCTTCCAGCACCGGCTCACCGAGCGTCAGGCTCTGTCTAACCTGCGATCGCGCGCGATCGACCACGGACTGCGGCGAAAGGTTGTCGGCATTCAACCGGCGGATCGCATCCTGCATCACCAGCAGCAATGTCTGATCCTGATCGGGCATCGATCGTTGCAGATCTCGCTTGGCGATGATCAACGAGTTGAACGGTTGATCGAAATACACCGGCGCATCGAAGATCTTGCAGTGCTCGTGCCACTGTTCGGGACGCGGATGTTCGAAATGCACCTCGCGCGGCGCCCAGTTTTTGCCGAGGCCGTGGCGCAGCAAATTTAAAACCATGCCCAGCGTCAGCTCGGCATCCTGACGTTTGCAGAGAATATTCCCGTGACGTACCTGATAGTCGAATCGATAATGATCGCCCTTGTCTACCAGCCGAGTTAGCGTGTTATGTTGATGATAAGGAAAGGCATTCACGACATTTTGCAGTGCCGTTTCCGCCGTCTGCGAACACAGACCAATGTATCCAATCAGGCCTAATGACTGTGGTTTGAACTGCCTGCCGTAATGCAAACCGAAGTTATCACAACCCGATTGTCTGGCCGCTTCTTCCAGTACCTGACAATAGTTGGTGAGGCCAAGGCTCAGCGTTGGCCGTTGCAACTGCTCGGGATCGATATGGCAGATCCCCAATACGCGATCGACATCCGCGCCCTTGGTGATGATAAAATCGCTCAATCCACTCGCCGCTGCTGCCAATACGCCCCGGTTACTGCTGATTTCAGCTTCGCCCGGCGTGCTCATCATGGTCTGGCGCAAGATTTCTGTCTGCATGGTGTTATCCTCCACGTTATGCGTTGTGAAGCATTGCAAATTCCATACCAGCAACAAGATTATCAGGAAAATATCAGGGTTTTATCAGACACAATCGGGAATCTGGTCTAGACCAGTCAAGGGTTTAGCGCGCTTTATAAGGTGTAGAACAGGAATGGCGGGTGAAGCCTGGCTGCACGCAAACCGTGCAGCCAAAGTGGAAAAATGGGATTCAGCTCACCGCCAGCGCACATTCCTGCGTAGCCAGATACGCTTTGCAAAGCGCAAGACTGTCAGCTACCCAGCGTTCGCCCAGGCTTATCGCCATTTCGGTCGTCGCATGGGATCCTACCCAGGCCAGCAACTGGATGCGCCGCTGAATGATCATGGTCGGGATCACCGCCAACTCTTCTTCGCCCAATGGACAGACACGCTGATAACCCGCCAGCCAGTGCTCGACCCATTCGTGAGCACGCGGATGATGCTCGACAAAGCTGATTGCCGCCGCCGCGTCGTGCATATACCAGCCCATGCCGCAGTCGTCGAAATCGATAACGCGGGTTTCGCCCTTGTGCAGCAGCAGATTGGTCAGACGCAGATCCGCGTGAATCAGCCCGTAGCGGCTGGCTGGCTTGCCGTAATGTTCCAGCACGCGGCTGACCCGCGCCAATGTCTGTTCAATGAGAGGATGATCTTCCGTCGCCAGTCCGGGCGCGTCCTGCCAGCGCCCCCAATGCCCTTGCGCGCTGACCATGGTGTGATGATCCCACACAATGCGCTTGAATCCGGCCGGTTTCTGCCAGCGCTGGCTATGAAGATGCAGACGCGCCGTCACCTCGCCCAGTTGAGCGAAGGCGCGCGGGTCAACGTCGGTGGTGGGCATCTCCCCTTCTATCCATTTGAACAGCACCACATGGCGGTTGATAGGTTCACCCTTGGGCTGCATGGGCTTTAGGGAAACGGTTTGCACCCGCTCGCCGTGGCGGGTATGCAGCGCTTCCGGCACCTGAATGCCGCTGTCTCGCAGGCTGTCGAGCCACGCCAGTTCGCTTTCAATCTCGTTGCGCTGATGATAGTCGTCGCGGTGGATGCGCAGCGCCAAAAGGTTGCCGTCGGCAAGGCGCACCTTGAAGGTCGCATTTTCGGAACGGCAGATCAGGGTAATTTCTCCGTGCAGAGATTCGGGATAGGCGAGCAGCGCCTGGTTCGGCGAGCTGTTGCAGGCTGGCGTTGTCCAGCGTATCAGACTGTTTTGCATTCATCAGGATTTACTCCGGGCAAGTCAATGTGAGGTCGTGCTACCAGAATGAAAGCGACGGCGCTTCTGCGCTTGACTCGGGAAGACCAATTGTTGACTTCAACGGTCTGAAACCGGCGCGGCGGCGTGAAGTTGACTCTGGCGTGCGGGAGTGAGGGCTCTGCGGTCAAGTTTTGTGGGCAGGCGCGGTGCATTATCGAGACAACTTCACTTGCCGGTCGATTAAGTCTGCCGGAAAAATTTAGCCGCATCCCGTCAGGAGATAATTAACATGCTGAAAACCAATGCTTTCGATGCTGCCGCCAGCGCAGACGTTTCACCTGCCGCACTTGAGATGATTGAACGCCGCCGCCGCTTGCTCGGCCCGGCCTACCAGCTGTTTTACAAGAATCCGGTGCATCTGGTCCGCGGCGAAGGCGTGTGGGTCTTCGACGCCGACGGCAAACGCTATCTCGATGTCTACAACAATGTGCCCTCCGTGGGACACTGCCACCCACACGTGCTCGAGGCGTTGATCCGCCAGGCATCGACGCTGAACACCCATACTCGCTATCTGCACGACAACGTGCTTGATTTCGCCGAAAAACTGGTTTCCACCATGCCGCCGGAGCTGAGTCAGGTGATGTTTACCTGCACCGGCAGTGAAGCCAACGATCTGGCGCTACGCATCGCCGAAGACTTTACCGGCGGTACCGGCGTTATCGTGACCGAATTCAGCTATCACGGCATGACCAAGGCGATTGCCGGTTTGTCGGCCTCGATGGGGCCGTATGTGAAAGTGAACGGCGACGCCCGCGTGATCCCTGCCCCGATTCATAATCCGGCCAACCCTGCCGAGGTCGGCAAGAAATTTGCCGCCGACGTGCGCGCCGCGCTGGCTGACATGCGCCGCCACGGCATCAAGCCTGCGGCACTGATGATTGATACCTTCTTTACCAGCGACGGCGGTTTCTTTGATCCGGCAGGTTTCCTGAAAGAGGCTATCGATGAAATTCACAAGGCAGGCGCGCTGTATATTGCCGATGAAGTCCAGCCGGGTTATGGCCGTTCGGGCGAACACATGTGGGGCTTCCAGCGTCACGGCGTGCTGCCGGATATCGTCAGCCTCGGCAAGCCGATGGGCAACGGTCACCCGATGGCCGCCATTACCATCAAGCCGCACATTCTTGAGCGCTTCGGCAGCGAATCCAGCTATTTCAATACGTTCGGCGGCAACACCGTGTCTTCTGCCGTCGGTCTGGCGGTGCTGGAGGTGATTGAACAGGAAAACCTGATCCCGAGCGTGGGCCGTGCCGGCAAGGCGATTCTCGACGGCATCACCGAACTCGCCACCCGCTTCCCGGCTATCGGCAGCGTGCGCGGCGCGGGTCTGTTTGTCAGCGTCGATTTCACCACGCCGGAAGGCGAACCGGATTCGGCCACCGCGCTGGCGGTCGTCAATGCGCTGCGTGAAGAAGGCGTGCTGATTGGCGCATCCGGCCCGCACGCCAATATCCTGAAGATCCGCCCACCGCTGGTCTTTACCGCCGAGCACAGCCTGATTCTGGTCGAAAGTCTGGAAAAAGTGCTGGCCAAAATGTACTGATTTTCTCCGCCGGTACTGGCGGGCGTGCGGTTCATTCATCTTCAGGAGAGCAACATGACAACACAGCTTAAACCGACGCTGGGCACGCTACATCTGTGGGCCATCGCCGTCGGCCTGGTTATTTCCGGCGAATATTTTGGCTGGAGTTATGGCTGGGGCGTGGCCGGCACGCTCGGTTTTCTGGCGACCACCCTGCTGGTCGCCACCATGTACACCTGTTTTATCTTCAGTTTTACCGAGTTGACCACCGCCATTCCGCATGCGGGCGGTCCGTTTGCCTACAGCCGACGAGCCTTTGGAGAAACAGGTGGTCTGATTGCGGGCATGGCGACGCTGATTGAGTTCGTTTTCGCGCCGCCCGCCATTGCGCTGGCGATAGGTGCCTACCTCAATGTGCAGTTTCCTCATCTCAATCCCAAAGTCGCCGCGCTCGGCGCGTATCTGCTGTTTATGGGACTGAATATTCTGGGGTGAAACTTGCCGCGCTGTTTGAACTGGTCGTCACGGTGCTGGCGGTTCTGGAATTGCTGGTGTTTATGGGCGTAGTCGCGCCCGGCTTCAGCGTCAGTAATTTCGTGCTCAACGGCTGGTCCGGCGGCAATCATTTCGGCATGACGGCGGTCTCGGGTATCTTCGCGGCCATCCCGTTTGCTATCTGGTTCTTCCTCGCGATTGAAGGCGCGGCGATGGCGGCCGAAGAAGCCAAGGATCCGAAACGCACCATTCCCAAAGCCTATGTCAGCGGGATCCTGACACTCGTGGTGCTGGCAATCGGCGTAATGATCATGGCCGGTGGCGCGGGTGACTGGAGCAAGCTCGCGAATATCAACGATCCGCTGCCGCAGGCGATGAAAATGGTGGTCGGCGAGCATTCGAGCTGGATGCACATGCTGGTGTGGATTGGCCTGTTCGGACTGGTCGCCAGCTTCCATGGCATTATTCTGGGCTATTCGAGACAGTTCTTTGCGCTGGCGCGGGCCGGATATCTTCCTGCCGGGCTGGCCAGGCTGTCGCGGTTCCAGACTCCGCATCGCGCCATTCTTCTCGGCGGAGTGATAGGCATTGCCGCGATATTCAGCGACGGCGTCATCAACCTGCAAGGCATGTCTCTGACCGCTGCGATGATTACGATGGCGGTTTTCGGCGCGATTGTCATGTATATCATGAGCATGCTCAGCCTGTTCAAGCTGCGCAAAACCGCGCCGGATCTAGTACGCAGTTTCCGTGCGCCGGGGTATCCGGTTGTGCCGGGTATCGCGCTCTTTCTCGCCGTGGTCTGTCTGATTGCGATGATAGGATTCAACCTCGAAATCGCCGGTATTTTTGTGGTGTTTATGCTGGTCGCCTACCTCTATTTCGGCGCGACCAAGGCGCAGCGCAATGCGGCAGCACCCGATGCGATGCTGTCGGGTGAATAACGCAATTCAGAAAGGAGAATGATGATGGCCTGCCGATGCGCAGGCCATTTTTTTATCGCCACTGTCAGTCGGACGACAATGCCCTTACAGCGCGTTTCGTTCGGCGGGCCACAGCCATGCCGCGCCGCGCACACCGCTGGAATCGCCGTGTTTGGCTTTCAGGATAGGCGTTTCGCATTCGCCGCCAAATACCCACTGACGGATGAGCAGCGGGAGGGTTTTATAAAGGCGATCGACATTGCTCATGCCGCCGCCCAGCACGATGGTGTCGGGGTCGAGCACGTTGATGATGCCAGCCAGCGCCTTCGCCAGTCGGCGTTCGTAGCGACCCAGCGCCAGTTCGGCCACGGGGTCGTCCTGCTCTACCAGCGCCATGATCTCAGAGCCTTTAAGCCGCGTGCCCGACAGTCGGAAGTAGTCTTCGGCGAAACCGGTTCCCGAAACGAAAGACTCGATGCAGCCTGCTTTACCGCAGTAGCACGGCACTTCCTGCTGGAAGCGGATTTCGTCTTCATCCTGCCACGGC
The DNA here is from genome assembly GCF_026967475.1 of Rouxiella chamberiensis. NCBI lineage: Bacteria > Pseudomonadati > Pseudomonadota > Gammaproteobacteria > Enterobacterales > Yersiniaceae > Rouxiella > Rouxiella chamberiensis. The sequence goes on from NZ_CP114058.1 coordinate 2,847,158, forward strand.
AGAGGATTATGGCCCCACTCGCCCGCGATGCCGTTACCGCCGGCATGGGCTTCGCCGTGCAGCGCAATCCCCGAGCCGCAGCCCGTGCCGATAATCACCGCAAAGACGGTTTTCTTGCCTTCGCCCGCGCCGTCGGTGGCTTCCGAGACCGCCAGACAGTTGGCGTCATTGGCGATGCGCACCTCGCGCCCGAGCAGCAACGCCAAATCTTCATCCAGTTTCTGCCCATTCAGCCACACCGAGTTGGCATTTTTCACTTTGCCGGTGAACGGCGAAAGGGTGCCGGGAATGCCAAGACCGATGCTGCCGCGATGGCCGGTATGCTGTTCGGCATCGTGAATCAGCCCTTCAATGGCTTTCAGGGTCCGCTGATAGTCATTGCGCGGGGTGTCTACACGTTTGCGAAACAGTTCATGGCCTTCTTCTGACAGGGCGATGACTTCAATTTTGGTGCCACCGAGATCGATTCCAATACGCACAAGCTTTCTCCATTGCCGGTTTTTTTATTTCTTAAGTCTATAACAATAATGGTCGCTTGCGGGGTTCAGCGCTCCGAAAAGGCTCTCTCTGCACAAGCGCATTTTTCTTAGGGACTGGAGCCGCTCAATTGGTTATCATGCCGCCCTGCTTACCATTTACACGCACGCCGCGAGCGTGACGAGACAGGGATAACATCATGTTATGGTTTAAAAATTTGCTGGTTTATCGCTTAAGCCGTGAAATCTCACTGTCTACCGACGAGATGGAAAAACAGCTGAGTGCCTTCACCTTTACCCCTTGCGGCAGCCAGGATATGTCGAAAACCGGTTGGGTTTCCCCGATGGGTTCGCAGGGCGGCGATGCGCTGACTCACGTCAGTAACGGCCAGATCCTGATTTGCGCGCGCAAAGAGGAAAAATCCTGCCTTCGCCTGTCATCAAGCAAGAGTTGCAGGCAAAAATCGACAAAATTGAAGGCGAGCAGCATCGCAAACTCAAGAAGACCGAAAAAGATTCGCTGAAAGACGAAGTGCTGCACACGCTGATGCCGCGCGCCTTTAGCCGTTTCAGTCAGACCTTCATGTGGATAGATACCGTCAACGGCCTGATTATGGTCGACGCAGGCAGCGCGAAAAAAGCCGAAGACATGCTGGCCCTGCTGCGCAAGAGCCTGGGCTCGCTGCCGGTGGTGCCGCTGACGATGGAAAGCCCTATCGAACTGACATTGACCGAATGGGTGCGCTCCGGCGAAACGCCTGCCGGTTTTGCCCTGCAGGATGAAGCCGAGCTGAAAGCCATTCTGGAAGAAGGCGGCGTGATCCGCTGCAAGAAGCAGGCGCTGGTCAGCGACGAGATTGCCAACCACATTGAAAATGGCAAGCTGGTGACCAAACTGGCGGTTGACTGGCAGGAGCGCATTCAGGTGGTGCTGGCCGATGACGGCAGCATCAAACGTCTGAAGTTCGCCGATGTGATTCGTGAACAAAACGATGATATCGACCGCGAAGATTTCGGCGCACGTTTCGATGCCGATTTCATTCTGATGACGGGCGAACTGGCGGCGTTAATCAAGAATCTGGTTGAAGCACTGGGCGGCGAAGCCCAGCGCTAGGTCAGACTGGCGTCTGACAATACCACGGCGTTGCACGCGCACCTGGGGCGGCGTGCAACGCCTTGACCGTCATCCGCTATTACTTGGACAGGTACTTGCAAAGGTATGAGCTGGTTTCAGGAACCTGAAGATTGAACTCGCTGTTTCCGGGCACATAGAAAGTCTCACCCGCCGTGAAGGTTTGCCAGCCTTCGAACCCGGCAGCAGTACGGTCAGTGAACCGCTTACCACAGTCATCTCTTCAGGTTTGGCGGTACCAAAAGTGTACTCGCCCTTCACCATCACACCAACACTCAGTGCGCCGAGACTGTCGCTGTCAAAAGCGATCGACTTAACCTTGCCTTCAAAATACTCATTATTTTTCAACATAAAATGGGTCCTTCGCGATAAATATTCAGTGTTCAGAAACTCCATCTTAGGGTCAGAAGACAGCCGCTGTCACTGATTATTATTGCCCTGTTTCTCACTGTTGCCAGAGGCTGAGAAACGCATCACAGAAGCAGGTCGGCCGCGAGCTTGACCACCAGCGAATTTGAGAGCAGCACCGGCACATCGAGATGCCGACGGATGAGGTCGACGTGACTGCGCCGATAGCCGATGCAATCGAGCAACACAATCTGTGCGCCCTGCGCCTTCAGCGACTGCGCCGCCATCATCAGGGTGTGTTCATCGGCCTCGTACGGACTCGCCGTGGCATAGCAGGGAGGCGTAGCCAGCGCGCCCCACTTGCTGCTCTGATGGGTAATCTGCTCGACCACCGGCACGACTATCCCGAGTTGATGCCCGCCGACAAGCCCGCTCATCAGCGGCGCAATGATGCGGTCCGGCTCAAGCAGCAGCGCCTGTCTGGTTTTCAGATGATGAAACACGCCGGTGCACAGCAGCAAAATCGTGCTGCACCCCTGGTGTTCCAGCTCGTCAATCTTTTGCTGCAACGCCGCTTCTACACGCGCCGATGCCAGGCGAACCTGCGTGCCGTCCAGAAGACGGGAAACCAGAATGTCCTCACCCGCGGCAGGCTCGAAGCGCGCGCGAATCTGCTCGCGAGTCAGCCCGTCGAGCAAGCCCGTATGGGTCACGCGGTCGCGGGGCAGATATTCATCCAGCAGCGGCATAATGTCGCTGCGAGGCGCCTGTCCGATGGTCAGCGTAGCAAAAGAGGTCATCATGCTTAGTCTCGGCTTTGCAGGTGGCGCAGACTGCCGTAGAGCGACAGCAGCAGCTGGTATTCGTCGGCGTCATAGAACTGGCAGGTACCGCGACCAAATTCCTTGGCGACTTCCACGGCAAATTTCACCGCCAGCGCAATATCGGTTTCATGGCTCGCGCCTGTACCGCAGCCCGGCACCACGGATTCCGCCGTGATTGCCACGCCGACAACCGGCACGGTTGTGGCGGTTGAAGGTTGCAGGATGCTGTTGAGGTGATGCACGCCGTTGCCGTAAGGCGTGATGTCCTGCGTGGTAATCGGGAAGGTCACCGCCGGACGACCGCTGGTCATCTCCATAATCCGCAGCAAGTCTTCGGAGACGCGCAGGATATACCCCTCTTTCACCGTCGGCGACAGCGCATAACCTTTATGGTTGATGATGCGGTTGCCTTTGGTGGTATCGATGGAGAGGATGGCGTCAACGCCGTCGACCACTTCGTTTTCATTCATGGTGACGTCATCGATAGGTGAATCCATGAAATCCACCGGATCATGCGGACGAGTCGGCGCGGTTCGGACAGATATGCGTCGTGATTATCACGTCTCCCGCCAGCACGTCGCCCTTGCGCTGCATTTCGGCCAGCTTGAGCGCGCTGCTGATGGCGGCAATCGCGCCGTCGGCATCGGAAACCACGCCAATGCGGGTCGGACGCGCGCCAATGCCACCCAGACGGCCGATAATGCCGAGCGTCGGGGCCTCGCCGCCACGCGTTTTACCGGTGCTGCCCGGAATAATGATATGCACGAAATCGGTCGCGCCTTTTGCGCCGCTTACACGGTGCGTTGAGGCGGTTACGGACGGGTAGTCGTCAAAGAGATCGACGATGTCCTGTCCGCTGACGTGCGCATTGTCGATCAATTCAAATACGGTAAGGGTCTGAAGCAAACTCATGTCATCTTCCTCTGAACGACGCGGCTGACGCCCAAGGCGCACAATCAAAGCAACCGCGTGAGTCCCCCCTCTTTGAGGGGTGGGGTGTTTATTAATGTAGCTATTAATTAGCTATCAAAATCGCTCTTGCGAGCCCTGGTGTTGACGCAATACTGCCGTTGTCTGGTCCCGTGTGGGCCTACTTGCCTTTACTGCTGAAAATGGAGTTGAAGAAACTGTACAGCGCGTCACCGGCAATAAATCCGGCGGCCAGAATCTCCATCGGCGTGCGGCCCTTCTCACCCCAAATGCGAATGATGAGAATACGCAGCACAATGCCGAGCACGACCGCATAACCGGCCATCACGCTGTTTATCAGCAAGCCGGTGGCGAGCAGGACGCCGAGCTGGCGTTTCGGTCCACCGATTAACTGGATAATGGCCCCCGGAATGGCCCACAGCAGCAAGCTATGGGCGATACCCGGCTGCGCACCGGCCTGAATCGTCTTGGCATAGACGCGGGCGACGGGCGGCACCAAATCCTGGGCGAAGTAGCCGATATGGGCGAACCAGACTACGGGAATGGCAATCAGGAAGGCGATGAGCGCGGCAAACAATTGAATGCGGCGTCCGGCCAGTTCCACCTCGAGATTCTTGCCGTAGCCGCGCAGGATAAAGCCCGCTTTCAGGTCAAAGCCCATGTCGGCGAAGGCCGGACCGGTCGCAGCAGTGAAACCGGTGAGAATACACAGCGCGACCGGCGGGAAACCAATCAGAATGCCGATGATAAGAGTGATAAGCGCCACCGCGAAGGCCGGGAACCAGCCGGAGTGCATCGCGGCGATGCCGACAATCAGTTCATGGAAGAAGGCGGCAAACGCGGCATAGAAAATAAAGGCTATCAGCATCGTCACCGGCATATCCGTGTAGAGGCCGCCCGCCAGCGCCAGCACGGCGGCAATGGCGATATAGCCGAACGCGCCCAGCCCCAGCGCCTTGCGAACTTCGGTACCGGATTGCGTAAACGCGGCATGGGTGTCGTTACGCTTGCTGCGGATCACCTGAATCACCTGGAACAGCGATACCAGCCCTGCGCCGACCATCATGCCGTGCGGAATATACATCGCATTGATATCTATACCGGCAATCGGTTGCGCATACGCGCGGATCAACAGGCCGATGCCGAACATGCCGAGCGCCCAGATGTTGCCGATAAAGGCGGTGCCGAAGGCAGCCATCGGGATCTTGAGCATCGCGCCGCCCAGCCCGACCACCACGCCAACCACCAGCAGCCAGGCCTGACGCCCGCCCCGGTCGCCGGCCTTGATAGCCTCGGCCGCCGCTACGCCCGGAGGCCACGCATTGCTGGCAGGAAAGACTTTGGTGTCAAACATGCGATACAGCAGATAGGCATCGAGCAGCATGGCGACCGACACGCCGAAAAACATCGGCAGAATAAGCTGGGGCTGGCCCATGACATACGGAATGGCGATAGGCATCAGCAAACTGTTGGCCGCGCCAAAGGTAGCGGAAGAGATAACGGTTTGCGCGAGATTCTGGGTATGAATGGAACGATAACGCTGAAAGGCTTTCATCGGCACACGCGCCAGCAGCATGGCAAACAGTGCGCCGATGATAGAGGTGTTGGGCGTAACGCCGAGTGTGGTAATCAACTGGACGCCAATAATGGCGCCTAAAATGGAAAGCAGAATCATGACGGTCAGCGTGCCGATTTCTTTTAACGGATTATAACTTCCGTCGGCGAGCTTGCCGTCATTGCCGGTGTTGCCTGTCATAAAATCCCCTGATGTTGGCGAAAAATGCAATGTTTCCCGGTGTTGGCGCACAGAGGTGCCGAGTGAAATGCACCTGATGTATCTGCGCTCTTATTTTTTTAATATTGTTATTGTTATTGGGTGCGTTACCGGTCTATTGCCAGTAATCATCACCGAGTTTCTCGGCAAGCTGTCTGGTGACAGCCACCAACCCCTCGCGAATGCCCGCAGGTAATGCATCACCCTCGTGCGGCGAAGGGAAAGACAAGCACAACCCGACGGTTTCGTTGCGGTGCTTGTTGGCGATGCAGGTCGCCAGCGTGCTGATGCCCTGCAAGGTTTCGTTGTTGGCGAACGACCAGCCCACCCGGCGAATGTCGGCCAGAATGTGCAACAGGGCATCCAGTGTCTGCGGAGAGTTCGGCGAGTTGACCCGATACCCTTCGCGATACCTTTCTACTACCTGCTGGTCGGTATGTCTTGCTAAAATCGCCCTTCCTATGGCCGTTTCGGCTGCCGGCAACAGACTGCCGGCTGGCGTCACAACCTGAAGATAAGTACGGCCGGGGAACATGCGCATGACCATGATGTTCCGCCCCTCCAGCATCGAAATATAGCCGGTGCACTGCGTCTGCTGACTGAGCTGCGTCATATACGGCGAGCAGGCATCGACCAGCGGGCTGGACAGATAGTGGCTGGAAACGGCCAGAAGCAGATGCCCTATCTTGTACAGCCGCGTATCCGGATCCCGCTCCAGCAACCCCTGCGTCTCCATCGTGGTCATCAGACGGGACACAGTGCTTTTCGGCAGACTCAGTTGCTCGACCACCTCGCTGAAAGAGAGACCGGGATGCCCCTGTCTTATTCCCTTTTGCGCGAAAAGCCTGAGTACGGCAGAAGCGTTTTCCAGTGTCGTCACGGCAGTAGTTCCACTATTCGGAACCGAGTTCCTAGTTAAGATGAATCAAAAACTAATGCCGATGAGGATCAGCGTCAAGTTGTTTATTTTTTGAGTGGCCGAAATAGCCTCGTGAACATCACCCGGACGTCACGATTAAAGGAAATTTTGTTTAAGTACGGCGGGGAAAGCAGTGATTAATACGCTGTAGCCGCTCATTTTCAGGGCGATACTCTGTATTGCGGAGAAACGTTTCGCTGTAAAAAAATTCCGCGTTGCCCCGTGGCAAACCGGCGCAGACATAAAAAAAGCACCGCCTCCTGCAAGGCAGTGCTTATTGAGCAAAGAACGATTAATCGCCCTCTTCGTCCTCGTAGCGACGTTTCGAATCCTCGGCTTCCTCTTTGGTTTTGTGTTCACTGATCAGAGTATCGGGCTTTGGATGGTCGGCACGCAGTTCATACCAGGTTTCGGTGTGACCCGGCTGTCCTTTCTCGACGGGAACGATTTCGGCCTTACGCGGATACGGTGGTTTACTTGGCATAGAGAACTCCTGTAAATGACGCGGGTTCGTTAAGTATAGACAACCCAAGACTTTTACCGGAGTCAGGAGGCTCGGAAGCCTCCTAAAACATTTACAAAATGTTAACTAACGCGCGATTTGCAGCGCCAGCGCGTCGAGAATGTCATCGACAATGACGGAAGGCTGAAGGGTGCCGTTCAGTACAAAATGCGCCGCTTCCTGATAGAGCGCCTCGCGTTCCTTCAGCACCTGCGAGATCTCTTCGTTGATTGGTTTGCCGGTCAGCGTGGGGCGTTGATCTTCTTGTGGTGCATCTTCCAGACGATGTGCAAGCGTACTCGCGGGAGAACTGAGGTAGATGACCTGACCGTGTTCACGCATGAAACGACGATTCTCTTCGGCGAGAATAATGCCGCCGCCGGTGGCAATCACCGTGTTGGGCGCGCTGATATTTTGCAGAGCCTGAGTCTCACGACGACGAAACCCTGACCAACCTTCACGGGCAACTATCTCCGCAACGCTAAGTTGAGAGGTTTGCAGCAGATAAAGGTCCGTATCGACAAACTCATAGCCCAACGCCTGCGCGAGCGCTCTGCCGACCGTGGTTTTACCTGCGCCGCGAGCGCCGATCATGAAAATGGGTTGCGTCATTACCGCTATCCTTATGTGCCTGAAACATCTTTTAACCTGTTGGGCATCATACCGACAAAAAATAAATTGGCAATCCCTGTAAACGTTATGTAAAGTTTATGTTACATCAATAACCCTTACTTTATAAGGGCTTACAAACATAGACCAGCGCAGGTGGAAAGTTCTTTACTACGCGTATTTTCTTCCAGCTGAAGTAGCGCGACAACATTTTTTCAGACAGACGGCTGTACTGAAACAGCACCAGCACGCCATCGTTCTCTTTTAAACGAAGCTGCGCGCGTTGCAGGATTTTCATGCTGATGCGGGTAGGAATCGACAGCAGCGGCAGACAACAGAAAATGGCATCGAAATCCCCCTCGAGATGTTCTGCGGAATACCCCATCACCTGCAAACGGCGATCGTCGATCAAATTGAGTTTGTGAATAAAATTCGGCTGGATTTCAAACGCCTGAAGTTGCGCATCGGCCTGCATCTTTCCAAGCACGCGGCGAGTCAACACGCCATCGGCCGCTCCGAATTCGGCAATTTTGAACGTATTCGCCCAATCAACCTGGTTTACCATCGCCTGGCACAGCCACGGCGAGGAAGGTGCCAGCGTGCCAAAGGTGCGTGGCGAAGAAATAAAGTTCTGCAAATAGGAGAACTGATTCTTGATGGACTTACGTGTCGCGTTAATTGTCATTCTCGTCGCATTAATCGTTAATCTCGTGGTATTCAGCATATTTACAACCCCCTGAAAAAGTAGACCACCATCATGCTGAAAAATTCTTAAGCCAGAATTATTTACCCCACTTATTTTGAAAAAACTTTTTAAATCCTTTTCAAAATAAGAAACGTCTTAATTATTCTTCGCCCAGTCATTTTCAGAATATCGGGAAATTCACATCTCACGACCATGCTCTCTTTTAACACACTTGGAAGAAGGTTGTCATAAAGGGAATCGATGACGGGTAATTTGCAGAATAAATGAAGAATCAGACAAATAGAGTCTGCTTGATTTAAGGGGATAATAGGTTTAACGCGGGAGATATTTCAGGGTAACCGCCGAGTGAGACACAGGGGACAGAAGCGCTGGCGTCACTTCTGATTGAGGGTATCCCCACACTCGGCGGCCATTACTGCACAACGGCGGCTTATCGGTAAAGCTCAACGCTTGCGCGCGGCAGGCTTGAGTCGCCCGGCGTGCTCACACCAATGACACGGTAGTGCGTAGCGCCTTCTTCATTGGCTTTCTGATTGACCTGCGCTTTCAGGTTCATGTCAGCCGTATTGTCCTGACGGACGTCGACGACGCCGAGTGACTGATAATTATTGCTATTCACCTGAGATTCCGTGATTTCCGTTGCGGCTAAAGTCGAGAATGACGCGGTGGTAATGAGTGCGGCGGCAAATAAAGGTAATAGTTTCATGATTAACCTCTTCTTGGTCATATATCGAATGATGAATCGATGATTAATAGGTCAGGATGTTTTCCTTGAATTAATTATCGTTCATTAAATGAAAACTAGAGGTCAGAGAAGGTAAAGAAAGTTAAGCAATATGTGAAAAATGAGGAGAGAATGCGGCTGATTATTTCATTAATGCGCGATGATGGGGAAAATGTAATAAAAAGGCACGTTACTGGTGCAGAGAAAATAAATTTGAGATAAGTCATTCGGCGAACTCTTGCTAGATTCGCATAAATCGACGCCCGATGGCAATCGCTGTTATGATTCTTTTTAACGTTCTATATTTAAAAACAATTCGAAAAACCTCTAGGGAGAGTTTACATGGCAGGAAGTAGCCTTTTGGCTTTGATTGATGATATCGCCTCGATACTCGATGACGTCGCCGCGATGAGTAAAGTGGCGGCCAAAAAAACCGCCAGCGTGCTGGGCGATGATCTTGCCCTCAATGCGCAACAGGTTTCCGGTGTCAAAGCCGATCGCGAATTGCCTATCGTCTGGGCGGTCGCCAAGGGTTCCCTGCTGAACAAGGCGATTCTGGTGCCGCTCGCGCTGCTTATCAGCGCCTTTGCCCCGTGGGCCATTACACCGCTGTTAATGGTGGGCGGTGCGTATCTCTGTTATGAAGGTTTCGAAAAAGTTGCGCACAAATTCATGCCGCACGACAAAGAAGCCGAAGCCGAGAAAAAGGCCAAACTCAAGGCGGCCAGCCAATCTCCCGATGACCTCGCAAAAATGGAAAAGGACAAAGTAAAAGGTGCCGTGCGTACCGACTTTATTCTTTCGGCAGAAATTATCGTGATTTCACTGGGTACCGTTTCCACCGCCCCGTTTATCGATCAGGTCATGGTCATGGTAGCGATTGCCGTGGTCATGACACTTGGCGTTTACGGTCTGGTGGCCGGTATTGTGAAAATTGACGACGCCGGGCTGTATCTCAGCAAACTCGAAGGCGACAGCGTTTCCATGCGTGCCGTGCGGGCGTTCGGCGGCGGTATCGTCAATGCCGCGCCGCTGCTGATGAAAACCCTGTCTATCGTCGGCACCTTCGCCATGTTCCTGGTAGGGGGCAGCATTATCAGTCACGGCCTGCCGTTTATGCACAGTCTGCTGGAAGGACTGACGCACGGCCATCAAGGCTGGGTCAACACGCTGATTACGGGCGCAACGGATCTGGTCACGGGCATCATTGTGGGCGCGCTGGTATTGCTGGTCGTCACCGTGGGCAGCAAGCTGTTCAGGAAGAAATAATCGCGTTTCGCGCAGAATGACAACGGGCCGACGGTGGCCCGTTTTTTGTTTCTCAGAACCGGGTGGCTTCGATAAACACGGTGTCCGCCTGGAACGTCCCGTCCTGCTGTATCGCAAAATAGTGTACCACTTCTTCTGACGACACCTTTTGCAGCTCGCGTATCGCGGTCACGAAATGCGTCGGGGTGTTCAGTCGCGCTATCCAGCTGCCAAACTCCAGTTCCAGCTTGCCACTATTGAGCGCCGTGGTCCGCATTCCGGCTTCGTTCAACATTTGCAGCCATTCACCGGTCGCGTAATTTTTTACGTGGGAGGTATCGCGCAGCTTTTCGACCACCTGTAAATGCACGTCCAGCACAGGATGTCCGGGCGAGGCGATATCCATCATGATAAGTTTGCCTCCGGGCTTCAGAATGCGGCGCACTTCCCGCAGCGCCTGCCCGACATCATGCCAATGGTGCGCGGAATAGCGGCTGATGACCACATCCATGCTCGCATCGGCAAACGGCAGCGATTCGGCATAGCCCTGTCGCGTTTCGATATTGCTTAGCGCTTTGTCCGCCGCCGTCTGCTCCACCACCGCCAGCATCTCTGCCGATAAATCATAGGCAATGACCCTGGCGACATTTTTAGCCGCCGTAAAGCTGGCATGGCCTGCGCCACAGCCTAAATCCACCACCTGCGCATGCGGGTAGGCGGCAAGCAATGATGCCAGTCTATCCAGATCGGCGCCCTGCGCATGAACCGCGCTGGTCAAATAGTTTTTGGCATTCGGGCTAAATTGCTGACTGACGCGCTCGGCGTGGCTGTGTCTGGTGTCCATCTGAATCTCCGTTTTGGATGTTTTGCTCAACAGAACTTCACCCTACCCCCGTTTTTATACGGGTACAATATGACGATTTATACTAGTATCAATGACTCCCTGTTTACGCTGCGAGCGCATTATGTCGACCCTCGATCCCCTTTCCGGCCCCAAGGCGCTGGGCGCGTTTCTCCGCGCGCACCGTGAGCGGGTTACGCCCGAGATGGTAGGGCTTCCGCACGTCTCTCGTCGCCGAACCCAGGGCCTGCGACGCGAGGAACTGGCGCAAATCAGCGGCATCAGCACAACGTGGTATACCTGGATAGAACAGGGTCGCGATGTCTCCATCTCGGCGGCCACCCTGAGCCGTCTGGCGCAGGCGCTTAGGCTGCAACCTGCCGAGCGGGAATACCTGTTTAGTCTGGCCGGGATTAAAAATCCTGATGAGTCTGCAAAGCCGCCCCTTCCCGACGAGCATCTCAGGCAAAGTGTGCACCAGCTGAATTGCCCCGCCTATCTGCTCGACAGCACTTGGAACATGCTGGCGTGGAACGCGCAAACGCACCAACTTTTTGCAGGATGGCTGGATATCGACCCTCAACCTAATCTTCTGCATTTTATGTTTTTGGACCCGCTGGCGCGCACGCTGCTCATTGATTGGCCGGCGCGAGCCAAAAGGATCGTGGCGGAATTTCGGGCCGAAACCAGCCACTACGCGCACTCGGAAGAGATTCGACAGCTAGTGTTAAGTCTGCGTGAACAAAGCAGTGTTTTTAATCAGTGGTGGGCGCAGCAGGAGGTGCTGGCACGGGAGGCAGGAGAGCGCCGATTTATGCATCCGATAGAGGGGCCGGTGTGCTATCGACAGCAGACATTTATCCCGGCAGGACGCCGTGAACTGAAACTGGTCATGCTCGTCGAACTTACTGATTCATAAGCAACTTAACACTATTAATTGCCTATTTGACAACCTGTTACAAAATATGTGAGTCTGCCATTCACGCTGGGAAAAAAGTTTTACCGAGAGGAGAGCGCTATGGCGAGCCGCATGATATATCGAGATGATAATCTAGAAATCCGCGTCCCCAATGAACTGGAGGCGCCTCTACATTTCGAGGCGATTCAGGCCTCGTTCAAAGACATTTCCGCCTGGGAAAACTGGTGCAGCGCAGGCTATAGCCTCGAAGACAGCCGCACCTATCTCATCGACTCCTTCATCAAACGCCAGCGCGGGCTTGAATACCGTTATTGCCTGTATGATCTGCCCAGCGGAAAGATTATCGGCTCGGTGGCGTTGAATCGTATTGTTCATGAATATAAAACCGCTAATATCGGATACTGGATCCGCAGCGATTTCACCGGGCGTTCTCTGGCGGTAACGGCGGTCAAGGCGCTGGCGCGTTTCGCCTTCGACGAACTGGCCATGACCCGACTTGAAATCGTGGCGATGGAAAAAACCTTCGCAGCCGTCGGGTGGCCGAAAAATCCGGCGCGGTCGATGAAGGACTGCACCGCAATCGTCTTTATCTGCAGGGCAAGCCTATCGACGCCTGGGTTTATTCACTGATACCCTCGGATCTGGCGTAATACGAGGGCGACGAGGCGTGTTCTGCTTTCGCCTCCCATGGCTTTCTCGACAATGACTTACAGGATCTGGAAATAATGTGTTCATCTATCGTTTCGACCGACTGGCTGGCTGAGCATCTGGGTGCGCCCGGCCTTATCATTATCGACTGCCGGAAATCCAAACCGGGCATCACGCCACCCATTGATTTCAAAGGTAAATACCTTGAAGCCCACATTCCGGGTGCGTTGCATATCGAAGTCGACGATATTTCGGATTGCAGCACCGGCCTGCCGCACATGATGCCGACGGCGGCGGCGTTTTCACAATCCATGAGCGAACGCGGTATCGGCAATGACAGCACGATTATTCTTTACGATGAAGGCGATCTGTTCAGCGCTCCGCGCGTCTGGTGGATGCTTACCCGTTTCGGCGCAACGGATGTGCGCATTCTCGACGGCGGTCTGAATGCCTGGCTGAAAGAGCACAAAGTGACGGAAAGCGGAGAAAATACCCTGCCGCCCGCCGCTTTCAATGCGCATCTCGCACCCGACATCGTGGTCAATGCCCAGCAGGTCAAAGACTCGCTTGGCAAGACGCAGATTATCGATGCGCGCTCGCTCGGACGTTTTCGTGGCGAGCAGCCGGAGCCGCGTGCGGGTCTGCACGGCGGACACATCCCCGGCAGCTTGAGCGTGCCGTTTACCGAACTGACCGAAAACGGCAAGATTAAATCGCCGCAGGCGCTGAAAGAGACTTTCTCGCGTCTTGGCGTGGATATCACCCAGCCGACAATAGCAAGCTGCGGCTCCGGCGTGACGGCAACCGCTCTCTTGTTCGGCCTGCATCTGATTGGATCCGACGCGGTGAAAATCTATGACGGCTCCTGGGCCGAATGGGGCGATATCAATGAAGATTACCCGATAGAGACTCACTGATTCCCTTGTTGCCGTCGACGTAATTCCGTCTCGAGACGGCAAAAAAAGCCCGTACCGAAGTACGGGCAGAACAAACTGGTCTATCAGAGAGAGTCTATCTTTATTCTGGGGTAACACTGACAACAAGTGTAGAACGAATCCACCGGTCTGTTGTTATAAAAATGTAATCAAATAATATACAAAATGTTTCAATCACCCCATTTTTACCCTTTCAGCCGTTCCTGCAACAGCTTATTGAAAGTTTCCGCAGAACAAAATCCTTGATTATCAATGGCACAGCCTTCCATTTCTAAAACGGTTCGCTTCATCGGATTCTTTAAGCTATACGTGCTGTTGTTACGTATTTGTACCGCGGTGGGGTAAACGTATTCGATTTTCATCAGATCCCTGTCGGCCTTCTTGTCATGCCAGCGCTGGAACACCACGGCCCCGGCGATAGGCGTGCGCTCATATTGACCGGGCAAGGTGAAGTCCTTGATTTTCAATGCCGATACAAACGCGGCAATGTTGGAATCATGCCCTACCATCAAGGTGACCCTGGCCTTTTGCGCGGCCTGCTGATCGGCAGTTTTCGCGAGAGAGGGATCCAGCACACCCGAGATAAAGTTCAGTGTGGGCGCAGCGGTGTTGACGCCGACCTCACGCGAGCTGAACAGTGCCTTTTGATCGGCATTTTTAAATTCTTCAACCTGCTTCCACTGCTCGGGCGTCGAGATCTGCCCCCACGCCACGTCCTTCATCGGCAGGCCTTCGTAATATTGCAGCATAAAGGCGTCACTCACGCCGGTTCCCAGTCCCAGAGGTCCGGAGATGCCCGGCTCCTTACCTTGCGCCAGCACCAGTTTTGACGGCTGGGCGGTCAAATCGCAGATCTTGTCCTTTTTACAGGTTTTGGCGTTTCTTGAAATCCATGACCTTTTCGATGAGCGCATAGTTCGGTTTCAGCCGTTGGTTCAATCCATCCAGCCCGCCCTCGCCTGCCAGTGTATTGGTTGCATCGATAGCGCCCTGATTGAATTTCTCGTCAACGGTGGCGGTCACAATCGGGTTGAAGACGGGATCCATCTTGCCTACTTCCACCCGATTCACGACGGGCAGTTCACAACCCGGGAAGGCACCGATCAGGAAATGCTTCGCGGTATCGATGGTGCGCGGCAGGCTATTGGCGTAGGCGAACACAGACTGCGGCTGCGGACAGCCCTTGGCCGGCACCAGATTGTTCTTCGCAAGCCACAGGCGATAATACTGGCCGACATGCTCTTCAACCTGGCCGCCCTTTGGCGTCAGCAACCCGCCTTCCGTGCTCCATGTCGGCCATGAATGCGTGGTCGCGTTACCCAGCGCGTTATTGTAGTTGGCGAGTGGCGCACGAATGCTGTGGCGGCTGAAAATCAGTACCTGCTGTAATTCAAGATGGCTCTCTGCGGCCATCACGGGCAGCGAGGTTATGGCCGCCGCGGCGATCGCGACGGATAAAAGGCAGGTTCCAGGTGCATTAAGGGAAAAACGTTTCACGTGACTCTCCTGTGCGACTTATTATGAGGAATGACGATATCCTCTCGTTTTATTACGGGTAATGGTAAATAAAGACAAGGGAAATCAAGCATAAGTCATCAGGCTTCGGCAGAGAGAGATCTGGCTCACAGCGCCGAGGCTTCAGGAGCGTGGCGTTAAAACTGAAATCTTAACCAGCCAAAGAAAACGTTGCCGTTATTATGGGTGCCCGGAATATAGGTCGCCTGAAAAGTAAATCGCTGATAACCCACAGAGGCCAAAGGCAATACCAGCGGGATAGGAATATAATTATAGTTATCGCGTGCCGTGACCGCGGCGGTATAACCCAATCCAAATTTAAGCTCCTGCCCGTCAACGGGTCGCCATATTTTCTCATAGCCGTAACCGCCAATAGGCTCCCATTTATTAAATGAGTCTTTGAAGGCCATGACATAAATCCCATGCCAGTCTCCGTTTTCGTCGTAGCGCGACATACCGTAACCGCCGCCCCACGGCCGTTCATTATAACGATCCGTTTTCTCGCGATCGTAAGTGGCGCGGTTGTGCCAGGTGATAACCGGCAGATAAAAGTCGTGATGCTGCGGGGCATGCCAGGTGTCAGCCACGTCCTGCTGCCAGGCTTGCCACCAGCCGTGAAATCCTGTCGAAGGCGTTGCAGCCGCTGATTCGGGTAACGTTTCTGTATAGGTGTTGCTGGCCGTTGCGGCCGAGAAGGCGCTCCCCCAGAAGAGCAACGCGAGGAACAGATGACTAATAATACGCATACACAATATCTTCTTTACAGCTTCATTGAGGTATTTCAATACTTAATAATAACGCACGGGTCGTTATAAAATATTAAATAAGTCTTAAATGAACAGGCAGAAAAATATAGCGTACTGATATGACTGAAATAATCATGAAACTAATAATTTCATTATAGGAAAAAATCAAACATTAATTATTAAGCACGCCGTTTCGATTAATAAAAAATTATAATTTTGGCAACATTAACTTTACATTAAAATAATGAATATAAATTTGAGCGGAAATTACTATCCAAAAGTCGTCAGGAAGCCTAATTTACGCGCTATCTCTTCCCGAATTGGAACGTCGCCATGATAATTTCCAATGCCACCCTTCTTAACCTGCTTAGTCTGTTCAATGGCGTAACCCGTGTTCTTGCATCGCCTGCCATACAGCCGTTATCGCACGTGTCGGCGATTGGCAATGTCCCGCAGCATCCTCTGTCTCTGCATTCATTGAACACAATTAATGATAAAAGCGATAACTTTCATCACATTGCGCTAAGGTCATTGAATATTTACGACGAGCAGGAACCTCCCGTACGCACCTCGGCGCAGACCCGCAGGCAGTATAGAATTCAGCGGGAATGCATCAAGGACGTCATCAGCGACCTCAACGCGCTGAACGAGGTGATAAGACCCCAGATCCACGAGAGTGAAATATGTGGCGAGATGGACGAGGCGATGGCGCTTGCCCAACAGGCATTACCGGTGGCGCTCGTCCCCATTCCGCCCGCCAATTGCCTGAAATTTTGCGCAGATACCCAAAAAAGCCTCAAGATGAATGCCGAGATTCTGGCCTTTGCCGATAACCATCTGGATTACGAAATCCGCACGCTCGACAACAATCAACCCACACACATCCAGGCCGCGATTATTCGCACCGTGATAGACACCAAAAAACAGCGCATCGAAGACATTTATGCTCGCACGCGCCTTCTCGATGAAGAGTGCGATTCCGTGCTCGATAAAGAGGCCAACAATATTGTCGGCTCATTCACCCGTAAAAAACGCTTTGACCGGCAATGCCTTCCCTATTTTCACGGCGACATCCACTACCCGACTTTTCCTGAAACGCCCGACATTGCCTATGACGGCGTGAGTCGCCATCGGGCAGACCTTATCGATACCTGTCGGGATATGCTTATCGAGCACGTTGAACTGGCGAAGGCGGAAATCTGGCAAAAAAATCCACAGGCCGGGGCGCTGTGGATTTTCAGGGTCAGCCGAGTGGCGTTAATTAGCCAAGCTGCTTACGGGCGTTGCGGAACATACGCATCCACGGGCTGTCTTCGCCCCAGGTCTCTGGATGCCAGGAGTTGCTCACGGAACGGAATACGCGCTCAGGGTGCGGCATCATCACGGTCACACGACCCGAAAGGTTGGTGACTGCCGTGATCCCGTTCGGAGAACCGTTCGGGTTCGCCGGATAGTTCTCGGTCACGTGGCCGTGGTTGTCCACGAAACGCAGCGACACCAGATTTGCGTGCTCCAGTTGAGACAGGTGCACCGCATCACGCACTTCGACGTGGCCTTCACCGTGTGATACGGCGATTGGCATACGGGAACCGGCCATGCCCTGCAACAGCAGCGACGGGCTGGCGGTGACTTCAACCAGACTGAAACGCGCTTCGAAGCGGTCAGACAGGTTGCGCACGAAACGCGGCCAGTGCTCGGCGCCCGGAATCAGCTCTTTCAGGTTGGACATCATCTGACAGCCGTTACACACGCCCAGCGCCAGCGTCTGTGGACGATGGAAGAACTCTTCGAACTCGTCACGTACACGTTCGTTGAACAGCACGGACTTCGCCCAGCCTTCACCCGCGCCCAGCACGTCGCCGTAGGAGAAACCGCCGCACGCCACCAGCGTGTGGAAGTCCTGCAAGTCACGACGGCCCGCCAGCAGGTCGCTCATGTGCACGTCCACCGCATCGAAACCGGCGCGGTGGAATGCCGCGGCCATCTCGACGTGGGAGTTGACGCCCTGCTCGCGCAGAACGGCCACTTTCGGACGCGCACCGGTGGCGATATAAGGCGCAGCCACGTCTTCTTCCGGTGCGAAGGTCAGCTCGACGTTCAGACCCGGATCGTTGTTGTCTTTCTTGGCGTCGTGTTCCTGATCGGCACACTCGGGGTTGTCGCGCAGGCGCTGCATCTGCCAGGTCGTCTCGGCCCACCAGGTACGCAGCGTGGTGCGGCTCTCGCTGAACACCGGCTTGTCGCCAGAGGTGATGACAAAGCGATCGCCCTGTTCGACGCTGCCCAGCACGTGAACGCACTCGGCAAGACCATGTTGAGCAAAGATCTGCTCGACGTCGGCACGCTGCCCGTTACGTACCTGAATGACCGCACCCAGCTCTTCGTTGAACAGCGCAGCAAGCGCGGAATCGCCCAGTGCCGCGATATCGGCAGTAATGCCACAGTGACCCGCGAAGGCCATTTCGGCCAGCGTGACCAGCAGGCCGCCGTCCGAACGGTCGTGATAGGCCAGCAGTTTCTGTTCGGAAACCAGCTTCTGCATGGCGTTGAAGAAACCTGCCAGCTGCTCGACGTTGCGCACATCGGCCGGTTTGTCGCCCAGTTGACGATAAACCTGTGCCAGCGCGGTCGCGCCCAGCGCGTTGTGACCGTTACCGAGATCAATCAGCAGCAGCGAGGTGTCGCCCTTGTCGGTACGCAGTTCCGGCGTCACGGTATGACGAACGTCTTCGACACGCGCAAAAGCAGTGATAACCAGCGACAGCGGCGAAGTCATCTCGCGCTGCTCGGTCCCTTCCTGCCAGCGGGTTTTCATCGACATCGAGTCTTTACCAACCGGAATGGTTATGCCGAGCGCCGGGCAAAGCTCTTCGCCTACCGCTTTAACCGCGGCATACAGACCGGCGTCTTCACCCGGATGACCGGCTGCCGACATCCAGTTTGCAGACAGTTTCACCCGCTTGAGGCTACCGATTTCGGTCGCGGCAATGTTGGTCAGCGCTTCGCCCACGGCCAGACGACCGGAAGCGGCGAAGTCCAGCAGCGCCACCGGCGCACGTTCGCCCAGTGACATCGCTTCGCCGTGATAGCTGTCGAGGCTGGCAGTCGTGACCGCGCAGTCGGCGACAGGAATCTGCCACGGACCCACCATCTGATCGCGCGCCACCATGCCGGTCACGGTACGGTCGCCGATGGTGATAAGGAAGGTTTTCTCGGCCACGGCCGGCAGATGCAGAATGCGGTTCACCGCTTCGGCAATCTGAATGTTCTCGCCGTTGAGTGCATCGCCGGCGGCTTTCAGGGTTTGCACGTCGCGAGTCATCTTCGGCGTTTTGCCGAGCAGCACGTCAAGCGGCATGTCGATTGGCTGGTTGTCGAAGTGACTGTCTTCCAGCGTCAGGTGCATCTCTTCGGTGGCTTCACCGATCACGGCGTAAGGTGCGCGCTCGCGTTTACAGATAGCATCGAACTGCGCCAGTTGCGCAGGCGCAACCGCCATCACGTAGCGTTCCTGCGATTCGTTACACCAGACTTCCAGCGGGCTCATGCCCGGTTCGTCGTTGAGGATATCGCGAAGCTGGAAGCGGCCACCGCGCTCGCCGTCGCTGACAAGCTCAGGCATGGCGTTGGACAGACCGCCCGCGCCCACGTCGTGGATAAACAGAATCGGGTTGTCTTCGCCCAGCTGCCAGCAGCGGTCGATCACTTCCTGACAGCGACGTTCCATCTCCGGGTTATCGCGCTGAACGGAGGCGAAATCGAGGTCGGCATCGGACTGACCCGAAGCCATGGAAGAGGCTGCGCCGCCGCCCAGACCGATGTTCATTGCCGGGCCACCCAGCACGATCAGTTTGGCACCGACGGTGATTTCACCCTTCTGTACGTGGTCGGCACGAATGTTACCAATACCGCCCGCCAGCATAATTGGCTTATGATATCCGCGCAGTTCTGGTCCATTATGGCTGTTGACCTGCTCTTCATAGGTACGGAAGTAACCCAGAAGCGCCGGACGGCCGAATTCGTTGTTGAAGGCTGCGCCGCCAAGAGGACCGTCGGTCATGATTTCAAGCGCGGTCACGATGCGTTCCGGCTTGCCGAAATCTTCTTCCCAAGGCTGTTCGAAGCCTGGAATACGCAGGTTGGAAACCGAGAAGCCGACCAGGCCCGCTTTAGGTTTCGCGCCGCGTCCGGTTGCGCCTTCGTCACGAATTTCGCCACCTGAACCGGTCGCGGCACCCGGCCACGGAGAAATCGCGGTGGGGTGGTTATGAGTTTCGACTTTCATCAGGATATGCGCATCTTCCTGATTGAAGTTGTAGAGGCCGGTTTCGGCGTTGGCATAGAAACGGCCCACCTTCGAGCCTTCCATCACTGCGGCGTTGTCTTTATAGGCAGACAGCACGTGGTCGGGAGTATGCTCAAAGGTGTTCTTGATCATCTTGAACAGCGATTTCGGCTGTTCCTTGCCGTCGATAACCCAATCGGCGTTAAAGATTTTATGGCGGCAGTGCTCGGAGTTGGCCTGCGCGAACATATAAAGCTCGATGTCGGTCGGGTTGCGGCCAAGTTGCGTAAAGGCGTTGACCAGATAGTCGATTTCGTCTTCCGCCAGTGCCAGACCCAGTTTGACGTTGGCCTGCTCCAGCGCAACGCGGCCTTCGCCCAGCAGATCGACATGCTGAACCGGTGCCGGTTGATGTTGAGCGAACAGTTTTTCTGCATCGGACAGATCGCTGAAGACGGTTTCCATCATGCGGTCGTGCAGCAGCGCGCCGAGTGTTTTCCACTGTGCTTCGGTCAGTTCAGGTGCCTGCACGTAAAACGCCAGACCGCGCTCGAGACGCACAACCTGAGACAGGCCGCAGTTATGGGCGATGTCGGTTGCCTTGGAAGACCACGGGGAAATCGTGCCCGGGCGTGGAGTAACCAGAATCAGACGGCCAACGGGTGCATGTTCGGCGAGAGAAGGACCATATTTGAGCAGGCGTTGTAACTTGGTTTGTTCTTCCGCAGTCAGCGGCGCGCTGACATCGGCGAAATGTACGAATTCGGCGTAGACGTCGTTAACCGGAAGCTTGGCTTCCTGAAAACGGGAAAGCAGTTTATTAATGCGAAAAGCCGACAAAGCGGGCGAACCACGCAGTATTTCCATAATCAAATATCTCTCGTCTTCGAAGCAACTGACCGTAGGTGCTTCATTGGGCGCAACAGGGGGAAAACGCGGGCTATTATAGAGAATCCTCGAGCGCGACGAAACCGTTTGCGCAGGGAATATTAATAATACCTTTATCCTCACAGTTTACAGGGGTTATCAGGAATAAAGTTGCAGATTGCCGTTTTGTTGAGCAAAATGCGTCGGCACCAGGGCGACGCCCCCTTTTTCAGCACTGTTTTATCTTATTAAAAGAATAGCGCCGCAGAGAGATAACTATTTGAAGCGCATAAAAATAACCTATTTTATTGTAGGTCTCATTACCTTGTTACTGGCGCTCGCCCTATGGCCGAGCATTCCGTGGGAACGCGGGTCCGGAGACCAGCTGCAAAACATACTTTCCCGTGGGGAATTGCGCGTCAGTACGCTCGACTCTTCACAGACCTTTTTTAACGGCACCACCGGTGACCGGGGATTTGATTATGAATTAGCCAGCCGCTTCGCCGACTACCTCGGCGTGAAGCTGGTGTTATCGCCACACAAAGATATCGAGAGCCTTTTCAGCGATCTCAAAAACAACAAAGCCGACATGCTGGCTTCGGGCCTTATCTATAATCCCGAGCGTTTAAAGTCGTTTCGTACCGGACCGGAATACTACACCGTGTCCCAGCAGGTACTTTATCGACAAGGCTCGGTGCGCCCGAAATCCTATGAGGATCTTAAAGGCAATCTGGTGGTGTCCGCCGGAGCCGCGCACATCACTACGCTCGAAGAGGCCAAAAAGACGTTTCCCGACCTCGACTGGGGCGTGACCCATCGTTATTCGCCTGCCGAGCTGATGCAGCAGGTGGCGCAGGGAAAACTCAAATATACGCTGGGAGACTCAGTCACCGTTGCCCTGTTGCAGCGGGTTTATCCGCGTCTTGCCGTGGCATTCGACGCCACCGAAGACGAGCCGGTAACCTGGTATTTCAACAAGAAAGACGATGACGACAGCCTGTATGCGGCCATGCTCGACTTTTACAGTCAAATCTCGGAAGACGGCACGCTCGAGCGGCTGGAGGAGAAGTATCTGGGCCACGTGGGCGGTTTCGACTTTGTGGATACCCGCGCTTTCCTTAATAGCATCGATGCCAAACTGGGCACGCTGCAACCTCTATTCGAAAAGTATGCCGACAAGATTGACTGGCGATTGCTGGCGGCCATCTCGTATCAGGAATCGCACTGGGATCCCTCGGCCACGTCGCCGACCGGCGTGCGCGGCATGATGATGCTGACCCGTGCCACGGCGCAGGGGCTGGGCGTGGGGAATCGTCTGGATACCGAAGAGAGCATTCGCGGCGGCGCGCTTTATCTTAATCGCATCATCAATACGCTGCCGACCTCGATTGCCGACGATGACAAGATCTGGTTTGCGCTCGCGGCCTATAACATGGGTTACGGACACATGCTCGATGCCCGCGCGATGACGGCAGCGCAGAAAGGCAATCCAGACAGTTGGGTCGATGTGAAACAGCGCCTGCCGATGCTTAACCAGAAGCGCTATTACAGCAAGACGACTTACGGCTATGCGCGCGGCACGCAGGCATTTAACTACGTCGAGAATATTCGCAAATACCAGATTAGCCTCGTGGGCTATCTGCTCGAGAAAGAGAAACAGAAAGCAGCGGCCGCCCTGCTGCAATCGCAGTTGGCGGCCGGTTATCCGGCGGTTTCACAGGAAGAGTTACGCAGTGTGGGCGGCTAGCAGGCCGCGCCCTTATTCGGCTTGTGAATCTGTGGCGGCGTCGCGCTGCGCCTGACGCAGCGCTTTCTGCTGCTGACGGCGCATTTTGAAGAAGGCGCTCAACTGTGCGGAACAGGCTTCGGCGAGCACGCCGGAGGTAATGTCAATCTGATGATTCATGCCCGGATGGCGCAACACGTCGAGCAGTGATCCGGCCGCGCCGGTCTTCATATCTGCCGCGCCGTAGACCAAACGGCGGATGCGGCTATGGACCATCGCGCCCGCACACATCACGCAGGGTTCCAGCGTGACATAAAGCACCGCCTCCAGCAGCCGATAATTTTTAACCACCAGCCCGCCCTGACGCAGCGCCATGATTTCGGCGTGAGCCGTGGGATCATGATGGCCGATTGAGCGGTTCCAGCCTTCGCCAATTACCTTGTTGTCGAGCACCAATACTGCGCCTACCGGCACTTCACCCGCATCCTGTGCCTTTACCGCCAGCGCCAGCGCATGTTGCATCCAGTATTGATCGCTGTATTGCTCTGTCACTTTCACCTCACCCTTTCCAAAACGGCGGCTATCATACACTGCCCGTCACGGCAGACACAGTATGACGACGGTTTTAGTTAACAAAGAAAGAGCGAAGCCTGATTTCGCGCGCGCAGCCCTTATTCCAGCTGTTGCAGTTCGCCCTGCTTGCTGACGCGAAAACGGTGTTCGCAAAAGAACAGCAGCGGATTGTCCTGCTTGCTGTCGCTGTAACCGCTGTAAAGTTTCAGCGGCGAACCGATACGTTGCTCGAGCTGGGAAACTTTCTCTTCACCCAGACAGCGCATGGCCAGCACCCATCCTCCGCGACGGCGAGCGATGCGGCTGCCCACCAGTTTGACGTGCGGAAGAAAAGGCGACGCATTGTAAACCTGCTGCACCAGATTCTCGGGAGAACCGGTTATCAGCCAGACGTCGGCGTCGCCGTGCTCGAGATAATCACGCAGGCGCATTTGCACCACTGGAAACGCCACCACTTTCTGGCGGAACCAGTTGACGAAACTCAGTTCCAGCGCCTTTAAACGCGCCTCGCTGTGACCAAAGGTAATGGACCACAGCAGCAGGCTCATCGGCCAGCGCTCGGCACGGCCGCACAATACCAGCCCAATGCCGATAACCGGCAGCAGCGGGATGACCAGCAGTAAATTTTGCGGCATCCGCCACAGCAGAAAGCGCATAAAGGTGCCGAACATATCCTGCTGATGCAGCGTGCCGTCAAGGTCGAAAAAAACGACTCGTCGATCCGTCTTCGCGCTCAATGCGTTACTCCCCGGGATCGTTTAACCCCATGATTCAGGTAAATATTCGCCATGCCCTGTTCATCAGGGCACAACGAACTCGAAACGTGATACGGCGATTTCCGCCCTTTTTCTGTGCGGCTGATTATCGCGTCGGCCATTTCTCGCGCGAACGTCTTTAGCCATTCGATCGCAGCATAACAAATTGTAGCCTAGTCGTTCAGTGCGGCGCGTAGAAAGCCGTGATGTGTTTGCAATCTTGCTTTGGCCCGATCGGCAGTTATCTGCGCCAAAATCATCAGGATCGCCGGTTTGACCTCAAATTCTGTCTGCGTGAGCGCCGCTTTTGCTTCGTCGTACTCCGCACCTGTAGCCTCAACCACAATACGGCAGGCGCGATCCACCAGTTTGACGTTGGTAGCTTTCACATCGACCATGAGATTCTGATAAACCTTGCCGATTTTTACCATCGCGCCAGTGGAAATCATGTTCAGCACCAACTTCTGCGCCGTGCCGGATTTCAAACGGGTCGAGCCGGTCAGCGCTTCGGGGCCGACCACCGGAGAGATAGCCACCTGCGCTTCGCCTGCAATCGGCGAATCGGGATTGCAGGAGAGCGCGACGGTCGCGCAGCCCAGATTTCGGGCATAACGCAGCGCGCCAATCACATACGGCGTGCGCCCTGAAGCGGCCAGCCCCACCACCGTATCGGCGGCGGTAAGCGATAAATTCATCAAATCTTCTTCGCCGAGTGCGGCGTTGTCTTCGGCACCTTCAACGGCTTTCAACAGCGCGCCCGGCCCGCCCGCGATTAATCCGACCACCATGCCCTGCGGCACGCCGAAGGTGGGCGGACATTCGGAAGCATCGAGCACGCCCAGACGACCGCTGGTCCCTGCGCCGAGATAAATCAGTCGTCCTCCCGCACGAAAAGACGCCGCCGCCAGATCGACTGCCTGCGCAATCTCGGGCAGCACCGCTTTAATGGCGAGCGGCACCTTGCCGTCTTCTTCATTGAAACAGGTTACCATTTCCAGCGTCGACATCTCGTCGAGCGTTGTCGTGGCCGGGTTGCGGGTTTCAGATACCAAAGCGCCTAGGTTCATGCTGTCCTCGTGAATATTTAATTCGAAATTCATTTCTCATATTTGAATAGTTTATTCAGCAAAGCGAGGTTTTTTGCTAGCTTAGAGACATCGCTCCAGAAACTCAGCGCAGGACACGGATCATGAGCAGTATGATACGCATTCGCCAGATGTATCCGCAGCTGGCCGAAAACGACAGGAAGCTGGCCGACTTTTTACTGGCGCAGCCCGAACAGGCGCGTCATTTAAGCTCGCAAAAGCTGGCGGAACTGGCGGGCGTGAGTCAGTCGGGCGTGGTGAAATTCGCGCAGAAACTGGGTTACAAGGGCTTTCCGGCACTCAAGCTGGCATTGAGCGAGGCGCTTTCCGCGCCGCAGCATGATGCGGCGATTACCGTTCACCACCGCATTCTCAGCACCGACAGTCTGTTGGTCGTCGGCGAGAAATTACTGGCGGAAAAACAGGCCGCCCTGCGCGCCACGCTCGACGTCAACAGCGAGCAGCGCTTGCAGCAGGCGCTGTTTATGCTGACCGATGCGCGAAAAATCGTGCTGACCGGTATGGGCGCGTCCGGGTTGGTGGCGCGCGATTTTGCCTATAAGCTGCTGAAAATCGGCATTACGGCGATCGCCGAATCGGATACTCACGTGCTGCTGGCCACGGTACAGGCGCTGGATGAACGGGATCTGCTGCTGGCCATTTCGTTTAGCGGTGAACGGCGAGAGATCAATCTGGCCGCCGAAGTGGCGCGCAAGGCGGGGGCCAAAACGCTGGCGCTGACCAGTTTTTCGCCCAATTCGCTGCAACAGCAGGCCGATCACTGCCTCTATACGCTGGCAGAATTGCCGGTAACGCGCGGTGCAGCTATTTCGGCAAGCACGGCGCAATTTTCCCTGACCGATATCCTGTTTATGGCGCTGATTCAGCAAGATACCGAAAAAGCGCCCGATCGCATCAAACAAAGTGAAGCGCTGGTGAAGAAGCTGATTTGATCTGCATCAGCTTTTGCGCCTTTATCTGCGCGCCGGATTATCGAGCAGGTATAATTTGCCGACCTTTTATTGATCCTTCCACAAGATACTCATGGCGCTGCTGATTACATCAAAATGCATTAATTGCGATATGTGCGAGCCGGAATGCCCGAATCAGGCGATTGCTCGTGGAGAGAAGGTGTATCAGATAGACAGCACGCGCTGTACGGAATGTGTGGGGCATTACGACGCCCCAACCTGTCAGAAAGTATGCCCGATCGACAATACCGTTATCTTCGACCCGCATCGCCGCGAAAGCAGCGAGCAGCTGTGGGATAAATTCGTGCTGCTCCACCCTTCCGTTTTGCTGTAAGCGGCGGCAGCACGCAGACCGCTAGTTTTCGATAATCACCGTGGCGCAGGCGTAATGGCGTTCATCGGCCAGCGTGACGTGCACGGATTTTACACCGAATTCTGCGGCCATCTCCGCCGCGCGATCGTGGAAAATCAGGTTCGGCTTGCCGAGCGCATCATTGACGACTTCAAACTGCTCGAACGCCAATCCGTTACGAATGCCGGTGCCGAGGGCCTTGGCCGCCGCCTCTTTGACCGCGAAACGTTTGGCGAGGAACCGCACCGGCTGCTGATGCTTGAGATAGAGCTGCCATTCGTTGGCGCTGAGAATGCGCCTGGCCAGCCTATCGCCGCTGCGCTCAACCACCGCTTCGATGCGGACGATTTCGACGATATCGGTGCCCAGCCCAAGAATAGCCATTAGCGACGCGCTTCTCGCATCAGGGCTTTCATTTCGCTGACCGCGCCTGCCAGGCCATCAAACACCGCCTGACCAATAATGGCATGGCCGATGTTCAGTTCATGCATTTCGGGCAGCGCCGCAATCGGCTGAACGTTTTTGTAGGTGAGTCCATGACCCGCGTTGACCTTCAACCCTTTCGAGGCGGCGTAGGTTGCAGCGTGTTTGATGCGCTCGAACTCGGCCTCGCGATGAATGCCTTCCGGCGCTTCGGCGTAGGCACCGGTATGAATTTCGATATAGGGCGCGCCGACGGCAACGGCGGCATCAATCTGGCGCATATCCGGATCGATAAACAGCGACACCAGAATGCCGGCCTGCGACAGACGTTCGACAGCGACCGTCATCTTGTCTTTCTGACCCGCAACGTCAAGGCCGCCTTCCGTGGTCACTTCTTCACGCTTTTCCGGCACCAGGCAGCAGAAATGCGGTTTGATGTCACAGGCAATGCCGACCATTTCGTCGGTAACGGCCATCTCGAGGTTCATGCGCGTCTGAATGGTTTCACGCAAGATACGCACGTCGCGATCGGTAATGTGGCGACGGTCTTCGCGCAGGTGAACGGTAATGCCGTCTGCACCGGCCTGTTCGGAGACAAAGGCCGCCTGAACCGGATCGGGATACGCCGTACCGCGCGCGTTTCTCAGTGTAGCGATGTGGTCAATATTGACGCCCAACAGTAACTCGGCCATGAAACACTCCTCATTTTTGAACCCACGCGGGTTTCAAACGCAGCAGAATTTAGCAAATAGAGGCGGCAGTTTACCACGCTATCGCGCGCGCAGACAAAATCAGTCGGCAGGATTTTCAGCAGGAGGCGCGGGTTTCTTCAGCACAAACTGTCGGAACAGCTCTCTGCTTTTCAAGGGTTTACCGCCGAGATAGGGTTTCAGCGCCATGCGGGTAAACCGTTTGGCGGCGCGCAGGGTCGCGGCATCGGGAAATTCACGGCTGTCGAGCGCCATCAAGTCTCGGCCGGTAAAGGTCGCATTGTCGATAACCAGACTGGCGATAAAGCCTTTCTCTTCACGATAGCGATAGGTCATGTCTTCACTGACCTCTTCGCCGCTGCCCGCGCAATGCAGGAAATCGACGCCATAACCCAGGTTGTTCAGCAGGGCCAGTTCGAACTGACGCAGGGCATATTCAGGGGTAAGGGTGGCCGCAGCCAGACTTTGCAGACAGTGGAGATAATCGAAAAACAGCGCGGAATAGTTGGCTTCCTGCTCGAGCACGCGGGACACCAGTTCGTTAACGTAGAGGCCGCTGTAAAGCATGGTGCCGGAGAGCGGCAACGCCAGAGAAACCGCCTCGGCGTTGCGCAGGGTCTTGACTTCGCCTCGCCCGCTCCAGCGGATGAGGAGAGGCGTGAAAGGCTGCAGGGCGCCTTTCAGATTGGAACGGCGGCCACGCGCACCTTTCGCCAGTATGCGTACCCGCCCCTGCCCTTCAGTGAACATATCCAGCATGAGGCTGGTTTCACTGTAAGGTCGCCCATGCAAGACAAAAGCGCGTTGCCAGCCTTCCATAGGCGCGGACCTTATAAGTCGTCTACATAACCCAGGCTACGCAGCGCACGTTCGTCGTCTGCCCAGCCGGATTTGACCTTGACCCACAGCTCGAGGTGCACTTTTGCTTCGAACATGTTTTCCATGTCCTGTCGCGCCTCGATGCCGATAGTCTTGATCTTGGAGCCTTTATTACCGATAACCATCTTCTTCTGGCCTTCACGCTCAACCAGAATCAGGCCATTGATATCGTAACCGCCGCGCTCGTTACTGACGAAACGTTCGATTTCAACGGTCACGGAGTAAGGCAGTTCTTCACCCAGGAAGCGCATCAGCTTTTCACGAATGATCTCGGACGCCATAAAGCGCTGGGAACGGTCGGTGATGTAGTCTTCCGGGAAATGGTGAATCGCTTCCGGCAGGCGCTTGCGCACCAGCGAGGCGATGGTATCGATGTTGGTGCCTTTTTCGGCAGAGATAGGCACGATATCGACGAAGTTCATCTGCTCGCTCAGGAATTGCAGATGCGGCAAAAGCTTGCCCTTGTCGGTCACGTTATCAATCTTGTTGATGGCCAGCAGCACCGGACTTTTGAGGTCGCGCAGCTTGTTGACAACCATTTCGTCATCCGGCGTCCAGTGGGTGCCTTCAACCACGAAGATAACCAGCTCGACGTCGCCGATGGAACTGCTTGCAGCACGGTTCATCAGGCGGTTAATCGCACGCTTTTCTTCGATATGAAGTCCCGGAGTATCGACGTAGATAGCCTGGTATGGGCCTTCGGTGTGAATGCCCATGATCCGGTGACGGGTGGTTTGCGGTTTGCGGGACGTAATGGAGATCTTCTGCCCCAGCAACTCGTTAAGCAACGTCGATTTGCCGACATTCGGACGGCCGACGATAGCTACAAAACCACAGTAATTCTTTTCTTCGCTCATTCAAGCTCCAGCTGTATCAGCGCTTGTTCCGCTGCCGCCTGCTCGGCTTTACGGCGGCTTGATCCGGTTCCTACAACCGGCTGACTCAAGCCACTGACCTGGCAGTGGATGGTAAACTCCTGGTCGTGCGCTTCACCGCGAACCTGCACAACCAGATAAGAAGGCAACGGCAGATGACGACCTTGCAAAAACTCCTGTAAACGGGTTTTCGGGTCTTTCTGCTTATCACCGGGACTGATTTCATCGAGACGACTCATGTACCATTCGAGGATCAGTCTTTCGACGGTCTGAATATCGCTATCCAGGAACACGCCGCCAATGAGTGCCTCCACCGTATCCGCGAGAATAGACTCACGGCGGAAACCACCACTTTTCAATTCGCCGGGGCCTAAACGCAAACATTCGCCGAGGTCGAATTCGCGCGCCATTTCAGCCAGGGTGTTACCGCGAACCAATGTCGCACGCATCCGGCTCATATCGCCCTCGTCAACACGAGGAAAACGATGATACAGCGCATTTGCTATAACAAAACTGAGAATCGAGTCGCCAAGAAACTCTAATCGCTCATTGTGCTTGCTGCTGGCGCTGCGGTGAGTCAGTGCCTGCAATAAAAGCTCCTGCTGTTGAAAAGTGTAGCCCAGCTTTCGCTGAAGCCTGTTTATTACGATGGGATTCATGAGTTACCAATAGATCAAGAATGCGTCAAAAACTTCAGCATACGGAACAGGCCTGCTTCGCCAAAAGCCGATCCAAAGCTGTTTCGTTTGCAGTGGTTCCCGTTATTTTAAATAGGGTAACCCACTTTTTATCGCTCGAAGGGATATTCTACAACGAGTGGAAAGATAATGCTGGGATAATATGCCCGTCCAGAAAGGACGGGCATAACATTATTAATGAATTCCACCAATACGGCTTAAACGTATACCCGTTGGCCATTCGCCTTCTTGCTTCTTAAAGCTCATCCAGATACCTGAAGCTCTGCCCACCAGATCTTTCTCCGGGACAAATCCCCAATAACGGCTGTCGGCGCTGTTATCACGGTTGTCGCCCATCATGAAATAATGACCGGCAGGAACAACCCAGGTACCCAGCGGTTGACCGGGTTGCTGATAATATGCCCCCATCTGGTCGCGCGCACCGGAACCGGTAAGAATATTATGGGTAACATCGCCCAGCGTTTCTTTGCGCTCGAGTAAACGAACGCCGTCCTGCGGCACGGCAGCCGAAGGATCGGTCTCGAAGAAACCGCTGCTTGCCTCATTGCCGGAAGCCTGACCAAACGTCTGTACGAAATGGCTGGCGTCATTCGCCGTGTAGGTAATGGCCAGCGCCTTGTCACACGCCTGTCCGTTATTACACGCCGGTTGAACGGTCACTTCCTTGCTCATTGGGTCATAGCTTACGCGGTCACCCGGCAAGCCAACCAGACGCTTGATATAATCCAGCTGCGGATTAAGCGGATATTTAAATACCACGACATCCCCGCGCTTTGGCTCACCGGTAGAGACGAGCTTGGTCTGGGTAATCGGGTCTTTAAGTCCGTAGGCGTATTTTTCGACCACGATAAAGTCGCCGATAAGCAGCGTCGGCATCATTGATCCTGACGGGATCTGGAAGGGTTCGTAAATAAATGAACGCACCACAAAGACCACCAGCAGAACCGGGAACACGGAAGCACAGGTTTCAACCCAGCCCGGCTGTTTTGCCGCCTTGCTCAAGGTTGTTTCGTCTACCGCGCCCGCCGTTTCGACTTTCAGACGCGCGATTTTCTCGCGACGCGCAGGAGCCAGTTTAAAACGATCCAAACACCAGATTATCCCTGTTACCAGCGTTGCTACCGCCAGAATCAGGGCAAACATGTTAGCCATTCCTACTCCTCGACAAACTTATACAAAGACTACTTGTCTTTACCTACGTGCAGAATGGCCAGGAACGCTTCCTGAGGCAGTTCGACGTTGCCGACCTGCTTCATGCGCTTCTTGCCGTCTTTCTGTTTCTGCAAGAGTTTCTTCTTGCGGCTCACGTCGCCGCCGTAGCATTTTGCCAGGACGTTTTTACGCAGCTGTTTCACGGTCGAACGGGCAATCACGTGGTTGCCGATAGCCGCCTGAATGGCGATATCAAATTGCTGACGCGGGATCAGCTCTTTCATTTTCTCGACCAGATCGCGACCACGATATTGCGAGTTGTCGCGGTGAGTGATCAGTGCCAGGGCGTCGACGCGCTCGCTATTGATTAGAACATCAACACGGACCATGTCAGAAGCCTGGAATCGTTTGAAATTGTAATCAAGTGACGCATAACCGCGCGAGGTCGACTTCAGTCGGTCGAAGAAGTCGAGCACGACTTCCGCCATCGGGATTTCATAGGTCAGCGCAACCTGGTTACCGTGGTAAACCATGTTGGTCTGCACGCCGCGCTTCTCGATACACAGGGTGATCACGCTGCCCAGGTATTCCTGAGGCATCAGCATGTGACACTCGGCGATAGGCTCGCGCAGCTCTTCGATATTGTTCAGGGCCGGCAGTTTGGACGGGCTGTCAACGTAGACGGTTTCGCCTGCGGTAGTCACAACTTCATACACAACCGTCGGGGCCGTGGTGATAAGCTCAAGATCGTATTCGCGTTCGAGACGTTCCTGAATGATCTCCATGTGCAGCAGACCCAGGAAGCCACAGCGGAAGCCGAAGCCCAGCGCGGTTGAACTTTCCGGCTCGTAGAAACCAGCGAGGCATCATTGAGGCTGAGCTTGCCCAGCGCATCACGGAAGTTTTCGTAATCGTCGGAGCTAATCGGGAACAGACCCGCGTAAACCTGAGGCTTCACTTTCTTGAAGCCCGGCAGCGCTTTTTCGGCCGGATTACGGGCCAGTGTCAGCGTATCGCCCACCGGCGCGCCGAGGATGTCTTTGATAGCACACACCAGCCAGCCTACTTCACCGCAGTGCAGCGCGTCTTTATCAACGCGTTTTGGCGTGAAGATGCCGAGACGATCGGCGTTGTACACCTGACCGGTGCTCATCACCTTGATTTTGTCGCCCTTGCGCATGGTGCCGTTTTTAATACGTACCAAAGAAACAACGCCCAGATAGTTATCGAACCAGGAGTCGATGATAAGCGCTTGCAGCGGCGCATCAGGGTCACCTTCCGGTGCCGGAATATCACGCACCAGACGTTCCAGAATATCGGGCACGCCCACGCCGGTTTTCGCCGAACAACGCACGGCGTCGGTGGCATCGATACCGACGATGTCTTCGATTTCCTGAGATACGCGATCCGGATCGGCCGCAGGCAGGTCGATTTTGTTCAGAACCGGCACTACCTCGAGATCCATTTCCATCGCGGTGTAGCAGTTGGCCAGCGTCTGGGCTTCTACGCCCTGACCGGCGTCGACCACCAGCAGCGCGCCTTCGCAGGCGGCAAGCGAACGGGAAACTTCATAGGAGAAGTCAACGTGTCCGGGGGTGTCGATAAAGTTGAGGTGATAGGTTTCGCCATCAAGCGCCTTGTAGTCCAGCGTGACGCTCTGCGCCTTGATGGTAATGCCGCGCTCACGCTCCAGATCCATGGAGTCGAGGACCTGGGCAGCCATTTCACGGTCTGACAATCCACCGCAGATCTGGATAATACGGTCAGAGAGAGTCGACTTACCGTGGTCAATGTGAGCAATAATGGAGAAGTTTCTTATGTTCTTCATTTATAGATGATTTTCTCTAATTGATAGCGCTTGTAGCTTTCTAATGGACGCAGCGTTGGGTTACACACCAAAACGACCCATACAAATATGGGCGCATCTTACACTGTATGCGGGTTACACGAAAGGATGCGATAACTTTAGGCGGCGATGTGACCCTAAAAAAGAATATCAATTTGAATTATTGGCTTAGCTAAATAACTCCCCTGTCGGGCCAAATTGCTTAAGGCAGTTTAGGAAAATGCTCATTTACCGAGCGGAGATAATGTCGTTAACTGACTGTTATAAAAATAAATTTGTGTCACCACACCTTTTGATATTCGTTAGATATTTTTAACTATCAACAGATTTAACTTTCAATAATTTAAAACTCCAATCGGTCACAAGGTTAATGTCATGATCAATGAAGGTCGGCTGCTTAGCCGGCATGGCTTTGCTAAAGCAAACTCGTGGATCACTATGGTGCTGGCTACTCTGTTGATGGTAGCGGGCGCCGTGCAGCTTGTGTTTCTACTGACACTCGGAAAATCCGCCTACTTTGGCCAGCACGTTATCCTGATGTCGACTATCTTCAGCATCTCGCTGGGCATTGTCCTTATTATCCTGCGCCAGTTCATCAAACCGCGGCAAATATTCCAGCTTTACGAAAACGGCGTGCTGGTGATTTCCAAACCCGACAACAAGAATAAATTCATTCCGTTTGAAACCATCAATGACATCTACCGTTATCGTTCCGGGAAATATACCCGCAAGATCCTTAACACCATGGCGTTTCGTGAGAGTGCCGAAGCGCCCGTGGTACAAAATAACCCCGAACATTGCGCATGCCGATCGTCTGATTGAAGTCATCAAAAACGAGCAGCTGCTGATTCGAGGTCCGCAGGCCCTCAACACGCTTGCGCAGGACGGTACCGTCGGATTCAGCTATCTGACGGAAAGTAAAAGTCGGATTCGCCGCTTCCTGCGGGGCAACTTCCTGATGATGAATGAACGAAAACTGCGGCTTTCGGCGCGTTCATTAGATTCCGACGACGGACACCATATTTCTATTGAAGAAGTGCAATTTATCAGCGGCGGCAGCAACAGCCAGATGATCAAGCTTCTGGATATGCACGGCAGGGCGCTGTTTTCCGTGCCCTACACGTCACTCTTTAGCGCCGATCTGTTTATCGCGCTTATCGAGCACATGATCCACAACCGCATTCCGGTACGTGGCTAAACCCCTCTGCGGTTCCTTCGAGAATAAAAAAAGCGCCCGGGATGAAAATCATCGGGCGCTTTTTTTGAGAAGCGTTTAGGCAGGAAGGGAGAAACTATTTCGCTTCTTCGGCCTGGAAACGGAAAGCGTTGGGCGGAAGGCCAACTTGCAGGATAACCGGCTGATAGGCTTCTTTATCGGCAACCTGCGCCGCAAAGTAGCGGGCAATCAGGAAGCCGAGCAAACCGCCCGACACCGCGCCAATCAGCGCATAGACGTCGGCTTTCAGCAGCCACTGCAACACGCCGCCGCCGGCTATCACGCCAAACAGCGGAATCATGTAAACCAGCAGCGCAGAACGCAGCAGGCTACCTTCCATGATGCCGAGTTCAACCTTCTGACCCGGCTCCAGCTGCTCGGCGCTGTTCACCTGCAAGTTATGCTCGGTCTGGGGGCCAAGTTCGTTAAGCACGCGAGAACCGCAACCTGAACGCGAATGACAGCTGCTGCAACCCGCCTGCGTTTCACAACGCAGTTCTGCAACACCGTTTTGCCACGAAATGACCGTGGCCCATTCTTTCATCATCGAAGTCACCTACCCCGTAAACCAGAACACAGACTATTTATTGTCCAGAGAAGACAATACTATCAGAAATTCGCTTGGCAGTGGAAGGCGGTAACTCGCCCACAACAGTAATCTCGTTGCCATTGCGCACTTCTGTCTGCACGGTTCTTCTCCCCTGCCTAATGATTTGATCGGCGGCGGCATTGGCCGTGCTGCTGGTATTCACATTAATCGAAAAACTGAACAGCCCATCGCTGTAAAGCCGAGACTCGATATTTACCGGCAGATTGGGAAGCTGACGTTTACTGCGTGACACTTCCTTCACGCCGTCGGGCAACCATTTTGGATCCCAGGTAAATTGCGTCTTGCTGGATTCGGGAATACTCAGCAACGGCGGCAGGTTGGCTTTTTCGATGCCGTTGAAGGCTTCTTCAACCGCAGGATCGACCGTCAGAGAAATCACGCGGAATTGCTCAAGGGTTTCGCCGTCTCTGTCGAGCAAGTCAACCCGCAGCGGCAGTTTGTCCTGATCGTCAATCCAGATGATATAGCTGAAACGCGAGCCATCACGCGAAACCACGCGGATGACTTCACAGCTGCGATCCACGGCACGGGCGCGTCCTACGGAGATAAAGTCGTAGTATTTCGCCAGATGGGTGATGTCGCTAAACGCCAGTTCGGGCAGCGAATCAACGATATGATCGCCCGATAACGTAAAGGGTTGCAGGCCGGTTTCAAAGTAGCTGATGTCGTTCCCGCGCTGGACAACTTCACGGCGCGGACCGTCCATCAGCAACAAATCGCCGAATTGTGACGCCTGCTTCTTCGCATGCCGGTATCGATAGGAATCTATGCCCTGC
Organism: Rouxiella chamberiensis; assembly: GCF_026967475.1. NCBI lineage: Bacteria > Pseudomonadati > Pseudomonadota > Gammaproteobacteria > Enterobacterales > Yersiniaceae > Rouxiella > Rouxiella chamberiensis. The sequence goes on from NZ_CP114058.1 coordinate 2,882,753, forward strand.
TTCGTAATGCTGATAAAGGACAGTTCATAGTTCAATGATTGACTGGCAGCGCTCATCTGTTGCAATAACGCCTCGGGAGCGGGTGAAGTCTCGGCCGAGGCGGTATGAGTGGCGAGCAAACTGCATGTCAGTAGGGAAACAGCGTACCAAATTTGCTTCATTACTGCGTTTGCGTTCCTAAAGACTGGTTACCCGGGACCTGAATAGCGGCCTGCTGCGGAGTGGAGGAATCAAGTTGAAGCTGATCGGAATGCAATCTGCGCTGCAACTCGTAATCCTGCAAGATAGCATTCACGCGCTTGCGCTGTTCCTGCATATTCTGCGTGCCGCTCGCCGTGCTGCCTTCGTTGGGTACGCCGAAACTGACAGGACTTGCCTTGCCCATCATAGGCAGCGTATTGAACGTTGGCGTTTCGGGAGAAGCTCCCGGCGCATCGGACTGGCCGTAATGCTGCACACCCACGATGACCGCGAGTGAAACACAGGCTGCTACGCCAACCTGGGTAATCTGGCTCGCCCATGGGCGGACTTTGTGCCAGAAAGGCATTTTTTCCCAGGTTTGAGGTAAAGGTTGGGACTCTTTAGCCGCGCCTGGAACCAGTTTGGCAGGTTCATTTGCCAAGGCAGCCGCGACTCTGTCTGCAATATCCAGATGTACAACAGTCCCCATGTCTCCGCGAATGGCATCACGGATCAAGTGATAACTCTGCCAACTTTCCTGAAGCTTCTTGTCACTTGAAAGCGAACTCAAGAGTTCGGAATCAAGGGCTTCACCATCCATCAGAGCCGAAAGCTTTTCTTTCTGCATGCCTAAGTACCCTTTAAGTGTCCGCCATCGCTAACGCTGGATCAGCGGTTGAACTTTATTATCAATAGCTTCTCGAGCACGGAAGATACGCGACCTGACCGTGCCCACCGGGCAATCCATGATGGCGGCTATCTCTTCATAGCTCAAACCATCCAGCTCCCTGAGAGTAATTGCCATCCGCAAGTCCTCGGGAAGCGCTTCAATAGTCCGAAAAACAATCTGCCGTAACTCCTCTGACAACATTAAGTTCTCAGGGTTCGAAATTTCTTTCAGTGCACCGCCATTTTCGAAGTTTTCGGCTTCGTTGGCGTCGACATCGCTGGACGGAGGGCGACGGCCCTGCGCAACGAGGTAGTTCTTGGCGGTATTGACGGCAATACGATACAGCCAGGTATAAAAAGCACTATCACCACGGAAAGATTCCAGTGCCCGATAGGCCTTGATAAAGGATTCCTGAACCACATCAGGGACATCGCCCTGAGGAACGTAGCGGGATACAAGGCTCGCCACTTTATGCTGGTAACGAACAACCAGTAAATTGAACGACTTTTGATCACCTTTCTGGACCCGCTCGACCAGAACCTGATCTGCTAACTGCTCGCTCATTCGAGGTAATCTCTCCCCAAAGCCATCTCCGCGCTAAAAGTAGTACTGCCAGCTTTCATCATTATTTTCCTGAGCAAGTACTGCTTGGAGTTTAAACAGAATGTTAAGTTCCATAAAACACAAAGTTTTTAATCTATTGTCGTGCATCTGATTGTAGTGCTCGTGGCTTTTGCACGTCCAGTTAGGCTAACATGAATTTCCCTCTTCTTCTGCAAACATCATACGTTATGCAACCTTCATCAGACTTTGTTAGTGATGTATTGATTATTGGAAGTGGTGCCGCAGGCCTTTCATTAGCTTTACGCCTTGCAGACCACTGTAAAGTCACCGTTCTAAGCAAAGGACCTTTAAACGAAGGCTCGACGTTCTACGCCCAGGGCGGCATTGCTGCCGTTTTTGACGAGACGGACAGTATTGATTCGCACGTTGACGACACCCTGATAGCCGGTGCCGGTCTGTGTGACAGAGAGGCCGTCGAATTTATTGCCGGCAACGCCAGACACTGCGTGCAGTGGCTCATCGATCAGGGCGTGCTCTTTGATACCGAAACCGGCGACAGCGCTGAAGAACGCTATCATTTAACGCGAGAAGGCGGCCACAGTCATCGGCGCATTCTCCATACTGCTGATGCAACAGGTAAAGAAGTAGAAACCACGCTGGTAGGGAAAGCAAGGTCCCACCCCAATATTAGCGTAAAAGAACGTTTTAATGCGGTCGATTTGATAACCTCCAGCAAACTCGGCTTGCCGGGCACACAGAGGGTTGTCGGCGCGTATGTCTGGAACCGCGATATCGAACAGGTTGAAACGCTGCGCGCCAAGGCCGTGGTTCTCGCGACCGGCGGGGCCGCCAAGGTGTATCAGTACACTACCAATCCCGATGTGGCATCGGGCGACGGCATCGCCATGGCCTGGCGTGCGGGGTGCCGCGTGGCCAACCTCGAGTTCAACCAGTTTCATCCGACCTGCCTGTTTCATCCGCAGGCGCGCAATTTCCTGCTGACAGAAGCCCTGCGCGGAGAAGGTGCCTACCTCAAACGCCCCGACGGCACGCGCTTTATGCCCGATTTCGACCCGCGAGGCGAGCTGGCCCCGCGCGACGTGGTTGCCCGCGCTATCGACCATGAAATGAAACGCCTGGGCGCAGACTGCATGTATCTCGATATCAGCCATCGTCCGCCAGAATTTATCAGACAACACTTCCCGATGATTGATGAAAAACTGCGGTCTTTGGGCATCGATCTGACGCGCGAACCTATTCCGATTGTTCCGGCGGCGCACTACACCTGCGGGGGCGTGATGGTGGATCAACACGGCAGAACCGATCTCGACGGGTTGTATGCTATCGGAGAAGTCAGCTATACCGGCCTGCACGGCGCGAATCGTCTGGCTTCCAACTCGCTGCTGGAGTGTCTGGTTTATGGCTGGTCGGCCGCAGAAGATATCCTTACCCGCCTGCCGCTTACCAAAATGCCCAAGGCCCTGCCCGCCTGGGACGAGAGCAAAGTTGACGATTCTGATGAAAAAGTGGTGATTCAGCATAACTGGCACGAACTGCGCCTGTTTATGTGGGACTACGTCGGCATTGTGCGCACCACCAAGCGGCTCGAACGTGCGCTGCGTCGTATCAATACGTTACAGATGGAAATCGACGAGTATTACGCCCATTTCCGCATTTCGAACAACCTGCTGGAACTCAGGAATCTGGTTCAGGTCGCCGAACTGATTGTCCGTAGCGCCATGGCAAGAAAGGAGAGCCGTGGGTTGCACTTTACCCTCGACTATCCTGACCTGCTCGACCAGGCAGCGCCGCAACCGACGATACTGCAACCCTGATTTCAGGAAAAATCAGTAGTTCAGATAAAAATCAGCAATTAATCCCTTGAACTCCGCGCTGTAAACATTCAGTTTCTCGCGGAGATCCAGAGTTTGCCGAACGGCCTCACCGGGTTGACTTCCGAGCGCCAGTAACATGCGGTTTAGCGGCTTTTCAGGGCGATCGCGAATATCCAGCCGTGAATGCGTGTGCCAGCCCTGTTGCTGTGCCGTCTGTTCAAACGTCAATCCGATTTCATAAGGCAGCACGACGCAGAAAATCCCGTTTGTGCTCAGTAATCTTGCCGCGCACTCGAGCAATGCCTGATGCGTGAGTGTTTCGGTATAGCGCGCCGCATTGCGGGCTTCGTCGCGACAGGCCACGGCCGATTCAAAATACGGAGGATTGCTGACAATAAGGTCATAGCGCCGAGTCGAGCGCTCGGCAAACTGGTTAATGTCTTCGGAAAAAACACTCAGCCTCGACGACCACGGCGACTCGGCGAAATTTTCCTGTGCCTGTTCTGCGGCCGAACTTTCCAGCTCGACGGCATCAACCCGTACCGATTCGGCGGAGCGCTGTGCCAGCATCAGCGCCACCAGCCCGGTTCCGGTACCGATATCCAGAATATGCGTGACCTGCGCATTGATAGGCGACCATGCGCCGAGCAGCACGCCGTCTGTGCCGACCTTCATGGCGCAGCGGTCATGAGCCACGAAAAATTGTTTAAAAGTAAACCCGTTACGACGTAAAGGCTTGTTGGCACCCGCTTCTGTCACTACGCTTTCCTGTTATATTCACCCGAGATTAACGGTGTTAATGGCATAATGGGTTAAGCATAAGACAAAGCCATTCGGAGTAAAAGCGACCCTTTGCGCTTAAATAGGTGAAGATCGCGGCCAACACGTCTATAATCGGCGCCCCAAGTAGAGGTAGACCATGACTGTAACGAATTTTTCCGAACTCGAACTCGATGAACGCCTAATCGAAGCATTGACCGATAAAGGCTATAGCCGCCCCACTGCTATCCAGGCAGAGGCCATTCCGCCCGCGATGGACGGACGCGATGTGTTGGGTTCGGCGCCTACCGGCACCGGCAAGACCGCAGCATTTCTGTTGCCAGCGCTGCAACACCTGCTGGACTTTCCGCGTAAAAAGTCTGGTCCACCGCGTGTCTTGATCCTGACGCCAACCCGTGAGCTGGCGATGCAGGTTGCAGACCAGGCTCGTGAACTGGCTGCACACACCGATTTAGACATCGCCACCATCACCGGCGGTGTTGCCTACATGAACCACGCTGAAGTCTTCAGCGAGAATCAGGATATCGTGGTCGCCACCACCGGACGTTTGCTTCAGTATATAAAAGAAGAAAACTTCGACTGTCGCGCCATCGAAACGCTGATTCTTGACGAAGCCGACCGCATGCTGGACATGGGTTTCGCGCAGGATATCGAAACCATTTCCGCCGAAGCGCGCTGGCGCAAGCAGACGTTGCTGGTTCTCCGCGACCCTCGAAGGCGAAGCGATTCGCGAGTTTGCCGAACGCATTCTGACCGAACCCGTTGAAATTGAAGCCGATCCCTCACGTCGTGAGCGTAAGAAGATCCAGCAATGGTACTACCGTGCCGACGACCTGAAACATAAAACCGCCTTGCTCTGCCACTTGCTGAAACAGGAAGACGTGACTAAATCCGTTATCTTTGTTCGCAAGCGCGAGCGTGTGCACGAGCTTGTCGGTCTGTTGCGCGAAGCCGGTATCAACTCCTGCTACCTTGAAGGCGAGATGGTTCAGGTCAAACGTACCGAAGCCGTCAAGCGTATGGTCGAAGACCGCGTCAATGTGCTGGTTGCCACCGATATCGCCGCGCGTGGTCTGGATATCAACGACATCAGCCACGTGTTCAACTTCGACATTCCGCTGACTGCCGATACCTATCTGCACCGCATTGGTCGTACCGGCCGTGCAGGACGCAAGGGTACGGCCATCTCGCTGGTTGAAGCGCATGACCACCTGCTGCTGGGTAAAATCGAACGCTATCTGGATCAACCGCTTAAATCCCGCGTAATTGATGAGCTGCGTCCAAAGACCAAGGCACCGAGCGCGAAGTCTACGGGCAAGCCGTCGAAGAAAGTGCTGGCCAAGCGTAAAGAGAAGCAGAAAGAAGAGAGCGCCAAGTCTAAAGTGAAGGTGAAAGTTCGCCATCGCGACAGCAAAAACGTCGGTAAACGCCGCAAGCCGAACACTGAAACCAACTGATTTATCTTTGGTCACGGTGTTATCGAAACCCTGCCTCTTCGGCGGGGTTTTTTATTTTCAGCCCCCTGCCCGTACCGCCCTGCCCAAAGGTGACAGGTAAAAAAATCCCAATCATCTGACAATGATCGGGACGCGCAACATAAGCGCTAACACCAATGGAATCTCTCTACGTTGGCGACATACTCAGCAAAGATAATTAAGTCATTGAGTTAACGCTATGATAAGCCTGTGAGTAATTTCTGATATTTCTCTGAGTAAAACCTGAGCATCAGAACTTGTCTGCCTGGAAATCGCGATAATGTCTGTCGAGCGGATTCATTTAAGACCGTGTTGCCGTATCTCTGCCACGCCTGAAAAGGTAAGCTACGCTCAGTAATGTTACGCCGTACTACTACCGCATATATGGAGAGCGCTTATGGCAGCCCCGCTCACCTGGCACGATGTCATTGGCCAGGAAAAACAGCAGAGTTATTTTGTCGATACCTTGAAATTCGTCGCCGGCGAGCGCGCGGAAGGAAAAATCATTTATCCGCCCCAGGAGGACGTGTTCAACGCCTTCAGGTCGACAGAGTTTTCGCAGGTTAAAGTGGTGATTCTCGGGCAGGATCCCTATCACGGCCCCAATCAGGCGCACGGGTTGTCTTTTTCCGTGAAGCCGGGCGTGCCTGCACCGCCTTCGCTGGTCAACATCTATAAAGAGCTGGCGACCGATATTCCCGGTTTCGTGCGCCCGACTCACGGATATCTGCAAAGCTGGGCCGATCAGGGCGTGTTGCTGCTCAACACCGTGTTGACGGTAGAAGCCGGCAAGGCGCACTCGCATGCCAAGTTAGGCTGGGAAACCTTTACCGACAAAGTGATTGAAACCTTGAATACCCATCGCGAAGGCGTCGTGTTCATGCTCTGGGGCTCTCACGCACAGAAAAAGGGCAGCATTATCGACCCGAAACGGCATCGTATTCTGAAAGCGCCACACCCTTCTCCGCTGTCTGCACATCGCGGTTTTCTGGGCTGCCAGCATTTCTCGACGGCCAATCAACTGCTCGAAGAGCAAGGCCTGACGCCTATCGACTGGATGCCAAGACTGCCCGAGTAAGCTTTATGATGAAAAGCCTCGCGGCATTCAGAAAGCAAAAAGGCACCCTATAGGTGCCTTTTGTGTTCCCGTGAGGGAAAGAATCATGCTTTGGCTTTTGAAACGGCCACCATGGCAGGGCGCAGCAGGCGACCATTCAGGGTATAACCTTTCTGCATCACCATGATGACATGGTTGGGCGCCAGCTCTTCGGATTCCATCAGGGTCATCGCCTGGTGCAGTTCAGGGTTGAAAGGCACGTGAACATCGCCCACGACTTCCAGACCAAACTTGTTAACCGCGCTCAGCAGTGACTTCAGTGTCAAATCCACCCCTTCGATAATCGAGGTCAGTTCGGCATTGGATTTGTCGGCCAGATCCAGCGCGCGCTCCAGGTTGTCGATCACCGGCAGCAGTTCACCTGCGAATTTCTCGAGGGCAAATTTGTGCGCTTTCTCGATGTCCAGCTCGGTGCGGCGGCGAATGTTCTCGACTTCTGCCTTGGCACGCAGCAGGCTATCACGCTCACGCTGCTGAGCGTCTTTCAGCTGGGATTCCAGTTCGGCAATACGTGCATCGCGCGGATCGATGGCGTCAGCCGTCTCGGTTTCCGCTTCCACATGCAGCTCTTGTTCCTGATTCAATTCATCCGAGGCTTGCTCGTTAGGCGTCTTATGTTCTTTACTACTCATGAATATCTCCGCGTTTTAGCTTTAATCTTGCTAGTTGGCTTATTATGGGGATCAAAACTGGGGATTCAAGGCCTGTTATCTCATTTACAGGTCATACTCCAGGTGTCATACATGCGGTTTCGAGGATAACCAAAGCAATGAATAAAAATTTTGAGTGTATCGGGATTGTTGGGCATCCCCGCCATCCTTCCGCTCTGGCTACCCATGAAATGCTTTATCACTGGCTGATTTCCAAAGGTCATCAGGTCATTGTCGATACTCAGGTCGCCGAAGAGCTGGGACTTGAGGGCGCACAGACCGGTTCACTGGCCGAAATCGGCAAGCTTGCCGACCTTGCCGTTGTCGTGGGCGGTGACGGCAATATGTTGGGCGCAGCGCGGGTACTGGCGCGTTACGACATTAAAGTGATTGGCATTAACCGCGGTAATTTGGGATTCCTGACCGATTTGGATCCCGACAATGCATTGCAGCAACTGGATGACGTGTTAAACGGCGAATATATCAGCGAACAGCGGTTTTTACTGGAAGCACTGGTGCGCAGCGGTGAAAAGCAGTGTCGGGTGAGCACGGCCATCAACGAAGTGGTGCTGCATCCGGGCAAAGTGGCCCACATGATTGAATTTGAAGTCTATATCGATGAACGTTTCGCGTTTTCGCAGCGCTCCGACGGACTGATAATTTCGACGCCGACGGGGTCAACGGCCTATTCTCTTTCAGGCGGCGGCCCCATTCTGACCCCGACTCTGGACGCAATTGCGCTGGTGCCGATGTTCCCGCATACACTGTCGGCGCGACCGCTCGTGATTAACAGCAGCAGCACCATTTGCCTGCGTTTTTCTCATGTCAGTACCGACCTCGAAATAAGCTGCGATAGCCAGATTGCGCTGCCTATTCAGCAGGGTGAAGAAGTGATTATCAGACGCAGCGAGTATTACCTGAACCTGATACACCCCAAAGACTACAGCTATTTCAACACGTTAAGCACAAAACTTGGCTGGTCCAAAAAATTATTCTGATTTTTTCCTGAAATCAGGGAGTCAGGGGGTTTACTGTATATAAAACCAGTTTATACTGTATGAAATTACAGGTCTGTTGTTATGTACAGGAAGGTGATCATGCTAGCGCAATTAACCATTAATAACTTTGCTATTGTTCGCGAGTTAGAAATTGATTTCCATGCGGGTATGACGGCAATAACCGGCGAAACCGGTGCAGGTAAATCCATCGCCATTGATGCTCTGGGTCTCTGTTTAGGCAGCAGAGCCGATGGCAACGCTGTTCGTCTCGGCACCAACCGCGCCGATGTCTGTGCACGTTTCACGCTTTCAGACACACCTTCCGCCAAACAATGGCTTATCGACAATCAGCTTGATGAAGGCCAGGACTGCATCCTGCGCCGTACCATCAGCACCGATGGCCGTTCACGCGGCTTCATCAACGGCACGCCGGTGCCACTGTCGCAGCTTCGCGAGCTTGGTCACCATCTAATTCAGATTCATGGCCAGCACGCCCATCAGATGCTCGTCAAACCCGAACACCAGAAACACCTGCTTGATGCCTATGCAGCGCAGTCTTTCCTGCTTTCACAAATGCGGAGTGCCTATCAGAACTGGCACCACAGCTGCCGCATGCTGGCGCAATTCCAGCAGCAGGTCACCGAACGCGAATCCCGCCGCCAGTTATTGCAGTATCAACTGAAAGAACTCAATGAGTTTGCGCCGCAGCAGGGTGAGTACGAACAAATCGACGAAGAGTATAAATTGCTCGCCAACAGCGGTCAGCTCCTGTCTCTGAGCCAAAGCGCGCTCTACTTGTTGAGTGACGGCGACGATCAAAACATCAGCAGTCTGCTGTACACCGCCAAAAACAAACTGACGGAACTGGCTGAACTCGACGGTAAAATGAATGACCTTATTGTCATGCTCGATGACGCCTCGATTCAGATCAGCGAAGCCAGTGACGAACTGCGCCATTACAGCGAAAGACTCGAGATGGACCCTAACCGTCTGTTTGAGCTCGAGCAGCGTTTGTCACGTCAGATGGCGCTTGCCCGCAAGCATCATGTTAGCGCAGAAGAGTTGCCTGAACTTCATCGTCAACTGCTCGAAGAGCAGAATGCGCTGGACCAGCAGGAAACCAATCAGGCAGAACTGAGTGAAGCGGTTACGCTGCATCATCAGCAGGCGCTCGAGATTGCCGGCGCCCTGCATCAGCAGCGTCAGCATTTTGCCGACGAGCTTACCGATTTGATTACCCAAAGCATGCAAACCCTCTCAATGCCTCACGGGAAATTCAAAATTCAGGTACAGTTTTCCCCTGATCATCTGAGTGCCGAAGGGGCAGACCGCATTGAATTCCAGGTCACCACCAACCCCGGTCAGCCGCTACAGGCACTGGCTAAAGTGGCATCCGGCGGCGAGCTTTCCCGTATTGCTCTTGCAATTCAGGTGATTACTGCACAGAAAATGGAAACGCCTGCACTTATTTTCGATGAAGTGGATGTCGGTATCAGTGGCCCAACGGCTGCCATTGTCGGTAAACTACTGCGTCAGTTAGGTGAATCCACGCAGGTTATGTGTGTAACTCACTTACCGCAGGTTGCGGGTTGTGGTCATCAGCACTACTTTGTCAGTAAAGAAACTGACGGCGAAGTGACTGAAACCCAGATGAGTCGGTTGGATAAAAAAGCACGTTTGCAGGAGTTGGCGCGTCTGTTGGGTGGAAGTGAAGTTACACGGAATACCCTTGCCAATGCAAAAGAGTTGTTAGCAGCGTAAAAACCTCAACTTTTTTACATTCCAGCGGTCATACTGGTGCCCTGCAAAGGTTTCAAACTGATGAAAGGTCTATTATCATCGGCATCTTATGCCCTAAAGGAATGTAAAGACTATGCGCTGTAAAACGCTAACTGCCGTCGCTGGAGCACTTTTGATGCTGACTGCCGGTTGTTCCACCGTGGAAAAGATCGTTTACCGTCCTGATATCAATCAGGGGAACTATCTGGCCGCGGCTGACGTACAAAAGATTCATACCGGGATGACCAAGCAGCAGGTTGCTTATATCCTGGGCACGCCAATGATGGATGACCCATTTGGCAACAACACCTGGTTCTACGTATTCCGTCAGCAGCCAAGTCATGAAGATGTTACTCAGCAGACATTGACCCTAAACTTCGACGAAGCAGGCGTGTTGACCAATATCAACAACAAGCCAAAGCTGAACGACTAAAAGCCCGATAATTTGGTGCTGACCTTATGTAATTCGTCAGCACACTACTTTCAGGGTAAAAAAATAAGGCGCTCATGGCGCCTTATTTTTTAGACTGTTCAGCTCGGATTCTTCGTAGCTCTTTCGGATCGGCAATCAGTGGCCGATAAATCTCTACCCTGTCGCCCTCGGCAACCACATCACTCAGCTTTACCGGTCGGCTATAAATCCCGACTTTGTTGACCTTCAAATCAATCTCACGACGCATCTCAAGCAATCCAGAAGCCCGAATTGCCTGTTCCACACTGCTGCCTTCTTCAAGACGCACGGTTTTCAGATATTGACGTTCAGGCAAGGCGTACACCACCTCAACGGAGACATCAGACACTGTAAACCTCTTTGGCGCGTTTGGTAAAAGCCTGCACCATGCTTCCAGCCAACTCTTTGAAAATTTTACCAAAAGCCAGTTCAATCAGCATATTGGTGAATTCAAAATCAAGGCTCAGTTCAACTTTGCAGGCATCCGGGCTCAACGGAGTAAACTGCCATCCGCCCATCAGCTTGCGGAAAGGGCCATCGACCAGTTGCATATCGATGCTTTGATTGCTGGTTAACGTATTCTTTGTCGTAAAGGTTTTGCTGATCCCGGCTTTGGCAACGTCTACGGCCGCCGTCATCGTATTATCAGTTTTATCCAGTACGCGACTGCCGGTGCAGCCAGGAAGAAATTGCGGATAGGCATCCACATCGTTTACCAGCGTATACATTTGTTCCACGCTGAAGGGTACGAGCGCAGAGCGGCTAATATGAGGCATATCATTTTCCAGGTGTCATAAAACATACAGATCATACCATTTATCGGGCCACGGGCAAAAAAGTCAGGGCCGATACCGCACAAGCTGTGAAAAACAGCACCGCTAAACCCTCAGGGGATTTCATTCGGCAATGCTTACAGTATAATAAGTATCACTATGACAAAGAAAAAAGCACATAAACCCGGTTCCGCAACGATTGCAATGAACAAACGCGCTCGCCATGAATATTTCATCGAAGATGAAATTGAAGCGGGTATTTCTTTGCAAGGTTGGGAAGTAAAATCACTGCGTGCTGGCAAAGCCAACATTGCCGATAGCTATGTAACCTTCAGAGACGGGGAAGCTTTCCTGTTTGGTGCGACCATCACACCGCTGACCGTTGCTTCAAGCCATGTTGTCTGCGAGCCAATGCGTACCCGTAAACTCCTCATGAACAGACGTGAGCTCGATAAGCTGTTTGGCAAGGTAAACCGCGATGGCTACACGGTAGTTGCTCTCTCTATGTACTGGAAGAACCGCCTGGACCAAAGTAAAAATTGGTCTGGCCAAAGGTAAGCAGGATCACGACAAACGTGATACCGCTAAAAATCGTGAGTGGGCTGTCGATAAAGCTCGCATTATGAAAAACGCCAAACGTTAAGTCTCTGGCTTATCGGTATAAAGTTCTGATATACTGTTTACAGTTCTTTGGGGCTGATTCTGGATTCGACGGGATTTGCGAAACCCAAGGTGCATGCCGAGGTGCGGAGGCCTCGTAAAAAACCGCAAAAAAAATAATTGCAAACGACTCGCAATTCGAATCTGCTGCTTTAGCAGCTTAATCAGTCTAATACACTGAAGGTTCCCTCTCTCCCTAGCCTCCGCTCTTAGGACCGGGATCAAGAGAGGTCAAACCCAAAAGAGCTCGCGTGGACATCCTGCCTGGGGTGAAAGCGTTAAAACCAATCAGGCTAGTTTGTTAGTGGCGTGTCCGTCCGCAGCTAACCGGTGAATGTGATGACTGGACTAAGCATGTAGTGCCAACGGCGTAGTAATTTCGGACGGGGGTTCAAATCCCCCCAGCTCCACCAAATAAGTTTTCGGCTATTACCAGATAAGGCCTTAAACGCAGAAGAAGCCCGCATCCCCAAAGGTTGCGGGCTTTTTTGTGTCTGTAGAAGTCCGAGAAGATCCGCCTGAAACCGGCGTCTATTGGTATACGCTAAGATATATACCAATAAACGTATACCAATTATGGAAGATCATTGCATGGCGCGGACTACACGCCCCATCACCCACACCGAAGTACAAAAAGCTAAAGCCACAGACAAGGACCTCACATTGCATGATGGTGACGGGCTCTTTCTCCTGGTCAAAACAACCGGCAAGAAAATTTGGCGTTTTCGCTACCAGGTGCCTAGCACTTCAAAACGCACCATGATTAGCCTCGGCGCTTATCTTGCTCTTTCACTGGCTGATGCCAGAGAAGTGCATGCAGAGAAGCTTGCGATGTTAGTCAAAGGAATAGACCCACAAGCAAGAGCTGGCGAAGAAGCTGAGAAGCTCCAGATCGCTCAGGAAAGCATTTTCGTTAATGTTGCACGTAAATGGTTCGAGCTGAAACAAAGTCACGTCAGCGCTGACCATGCTAAAGATATCTGGCGTTCTATTGAGAAAGACATCCTGCCCAGTATTGAAAATGTTCCTGTTCAGGAGCTGAAAGCACGCGCCTTGATCCAGGTGTTAGAACCAATCAAAGCGCGGGGAGCATTGGAGACGGTCAGAAGGTTAGTGCAGCGCATCAATGAAATTATGATTTATGCGGTGAATGTTGGACTAATTGAGGCAAATCCAGCTTCAGGTATCGGTAATGCCTTTAAGCGCCCTAAGAAGCAGCACATGCCAACGATACGCCCTGAAGAACTGCCCAAGCTAATGCGCACTATTTCTATGAGCAACTTGTCGATACCAACCCGTTGCCTGCTTGAGTGGCAACTGCTGACCCTCATACGACCAGCAAAAGCATCGGCAACAGCCTGGTCAGAGATCGATATAGACAATAAGCATTGGTGTATTCCGGCTGAACGGATGAAGGCAAAGCGTGACCATATCGTCCCCTTGTCAGATCAAGCTTTAGAGTTGCTGGAGATTATGCGTCCTATTAGTAGTAATCGTCAGTACGTTTTTCCTAGCCGCAATGACCCAAAAAAACCGATGAACAGTCAAACAGCGAATGCCGCCTTGAAGCGTATTGGATATGGTGGAAAGTTGGTAGCTCATGGCTTGAGATCTATAGCTAGTACTGCTATGAATGAAAAGGGTTTTAACTCTGATGTTATCGAGGCTGCACTTGCTCATAGTGATAAGAATGAGGTCAGAAAAGCCTATAATCGAACTACATATTTAACGCAACGAACTGAGTTGATGAGTTGGTGGGGCGACGCGATTTATTCAATTGATTTCTTTAAAAAGGAGGCGAAATGAGTAAATACCAAAAAATTGATTTAGCATATGATTTTTTAATTGAGAAGGAAAAAGCAGGGGCCACCTTCAAAATGACTGAGCTGTCAGCGGCAAGCACATGGTCACCAAAAACTTGCTCAACGCATATATCAAAAAAGCTTAACGCCTATTTTCAAAGAGAAGGTGATGATTATATAACCAATGGCATTCTTTTTTTGAGTAAAAATGACTTCAGAGCAACACTAAGTCAAATAGCGACACTCTCAAATAATTATTCCAGAAAGGGAATCCTTCTTAACAAAGCCAAAGAATTTGCAGTTCTAGCTGTTTCAACATATAACAACCCAACTATAAAATTCAAAACTTATGGCTTTATAGTAAACATGAATATAGCTTTCACATCTTTATTTCATGCCATATTTGAAAAAAATGGAATTGATTATTTTTATAAGAATGGAATTGGGGATACTGTATTCATTGATGGAGAAGAAAAAGCATGGGAATTAAAGGAGTGCACAGAGAAATACTGGTTAGGAACAACCTCCCCAATTAAGTCTAATCTTCATTTTTTGATTGGTCTTAGAAATAAAATTGAACATCGTTTCTTACCTGTGATTGACTTGATGTGTAGTGGAGAATGTCAAGCGGCGTTAACTAATTTTGAAAATATTATTACTAAAGAGTTTGGTGATGAACATGCTTTGCTGGTAAACCTAGCTGTATCCATGCAACTTAGCCGGGCATCTACCGAAGCTAAGGTTGAAGCATTAAAACAATTCCAATCACAAAACTATTCCATAGTGAGGGAGTTTATGAATGCCCAACATCATGAGCTAAACCAAGAAACACTGGAGAGTCAAGAATATCGCATCAAAGCCTTTTTAATTCCTAAAATAGGAAACCATGCCTCCACATCAGATTTATCAATAGAGTTTGTGAATTTCAGGAAGCTTAGCGCTGAAGAAAAAGAACAATATGAACAAGGAATAACCTTTATCAAGGAAGTAAGGACCCCGTTTATACATAAACCATCTGACATCGTATTGAAGATAAAAGACACACACCCATTTTTTAATATGGCACTACACACCAAGTGCTGGAAATTTTTCGAAGCCAGACCGATAGAGGTTAACGTTGACTTCAAAGGACCTTATTCTGGATTTGTATTGGGCTTCAATAACTACCTTTACACAAATGATTGGATTGCATATTTAAAAGAACAGCTTAACGATGAAGTCGCACTGCGTAATATACGTGCATCTTAAGGATTAATAATGAATAGTTACTTTCGGTTAGATAGAGATTGGGGATTCTTACAGGCTTTAGAGGAAATTAATTCTCATTACAGGCCCGGAGGTATGGTTTCTGGAATGGCTAGAAATGTTCAAATACAAAACTGGGGGGTGATAGTTGGTCGAACTCGAGCACTTGCCGAGGTTGAATTTGCAATATCATCACTGGGATCAAAAAGCAAACTTTGCAAATCAATACAAATCTCAGCCTCATCATTGAATTCAATGATTAGTTTTTTTGAACGTCTTCCTAATGACATCCATAATCAAGGCATCAAACAGGGAACATCAGTAGCAGGACATTTGTTACTTCGTCAGATTGGAAAGGGAGGAAATGCAGTGGTATGGAAAACCAGGAATCAAAACAACAAATTTCACATAATGAAAATCGCGAGACGTGCCAAAGGCATATCTTTATCTAGATTCAATGATGAGATCGCCACATTAAAAAAAATAGCCGCCATCAATGACAATAACATTCATACAATACCCATAACAAGCAACTATTCAAACTTGGATGATGATGGATTAGCTTGGTTTACCATGCCTGAAGCTATTCCATTAGATAATTATTTAGAGAAACACTCATCAACTCCCCTGAGCATTCTAAAAGGCATGGTTGACATTTGTAAAACAATCGAAAGACTTCACGCAAACAAAATATTTCACCGTGACATTAAGCCGGACAATATTCTTATTTATCAAAACAAATGGGCTTTAGGTGATTTTGGTATTGCAACATTCCCTGATAAACAAAAAGTAACGAAGGAAGGGACTAAGATGGGATCATTGCATTACTATGCGCCGGAAATGCTAAGCAACTCCCCTGAAAACTCTGGTTCACATGCAGATGTATATAGCTATGCAAAGTCATTATGGGCTCTATTAAGTGGAAATAGATTCCCCATAGCTGGAGAGCTCCGCTTAGACCGCCCCGAAGCCTTAATATCAACTTACTGTAAGATTGTGAATATTGAGTTATTGGACGAAATAATCTCAGCTTGTACAAGTTATACACCAACGAATCGCCCTTCAATTTCTGATCTAAAGACTACTATTGAAAAAGTGATTGAGGGTAAGTGATCCCCTCAGCGCGCTCTCGTAGCCCCGCCACGCCTGCCCGCTTTATGGAGCGGTTTTCATGCATCTGCATGATTAGCTCTTAGCCGCGCCGCTGCTGGCCTTATCTGCCGTTCCGGGGTGCCGGAAACTCATGCGTTTTCATGCAGCATAGACGTGTACTTACGCAACGGACGTAAAAAAGCCCGGCACGGGCCGGGCTTCGGTGAATTTCTGTGTCTGTGGCTCAGAAAAGTTTGCGCTTGCGGCGGTCGGTTCTGGCTCCCCGGAAAGGATGCGCACCGCTGACGCTCAGCACGTCATCACGGAACATCAGCGGCTGGTTTACACCCGTCCATTGCCTGATAAGGCTCATAACATATCTGCGGTACAGCGTGTCGGCATCGTTCGCGCCTTCGATAACGCCCGGTGCATGCGTTGAGCCATTCCGTTCAAACTGGCTGTACTTCATCCTGAGCAGGCTGCTCAGCTCCGCGCCATGAATGATAAAGAAGTCATCAATCAGCGTATCAATGCGCTCATCCGTGATGCCCTTACTCGGGCAACGGTTCTGTATCCGTTGTGCCGTCTGTGTAATGGTGGCCCGGGCGGGGCAGCCTTCGGGCTGGCCGGTTTCCTTGAAGGCCGGTATTCCTACCCCCGTTCGGGTCACCACCAGTGAGCGTAGGAACTCCGGTGGTGGCGATAACCGCTACTTCAGGGAGACTGCCATCATGGCTACCGTCCTTAATTCCCCATGCCCTCAGTTTGTTTTCGTCTTTGCCGCCGTGCGCCGTAATGAACGCCAGCAGCGTATCCACATGCTCCGCACCGTTGCCGCTGACGAACGCACCGCCCGATTGCCGCTGGCCCGCGATTACGTACTGTCCCTTGTCGCCTGCCGGTCCGGGAGGTGCGCGCATGACTCACGCCACCATTTCCCACGCCGACCTGTTACGCCTTGAGCATCTGCGTAACGCCGGGCGCTTTATCAGCGACATGACCCTGCTTCAGGAGTGCCACGAGCAACCACCGGCCGCACAGCAGGCGCAGCTGAATTCGCTGATTATCCTGCCCGACCAGGAAAAATGGAGCGGCGACGGCGCGGGCATCAAGGCGATTACCGGTGGAGATGCGGTTTCCGTGGACCCGAAGTACCGTGACGCCTATTCAACCCACATACCGGCGGTGATTCTGGCGGTGAACAACAACCCGATGCGCTTCACCGATCGCAGCGGAGGCGTGTCGCGCCGCCGGGTGATCCTGCACTTCCCGGAAATCATCCCGGCAGGCGAGCGCGATCCGCAGCTGAAGGAAAAAATCAGCGGTGAGCTGGCCGTTATTGTGCGCCAACTGATGCAGCAGTTCAGCCAGCCACAGCAGGCCCGGTCGCTGCTTCAGTCGCAGCAGAACTCCGACGAGGCGATGCGCATCAAGCGCGACGCGGATCCGATGGTGGACTTCTGCGGCTATCTGTTCACGACGCCGGAGCCAAACGCGCTTTACATGGGAAACGCCAGCATCAGACCGCTTCAGCCCAGGCGTTATCTTTATCACGCCTATCTGGCTTATATGGAGGCCAATGGCTACAAGAATCCGCTGAGCATGAAGATGTTTGGCCTGTCGCTGGAAAGCATCATGCGTGAGTACGGACAGCACTACATGAAACGACGGACAAAGCTGGGGGTGCAGACCAACCTTGATTTAAGGGAAGAAAGCAGCACCGACTGGCTGCCGAAGTGCGACGGTCCGGCAGCAGCATGACTATCAGAACCGGCGAAGGCCGGTTTTATTAATAGTAACGCTAAGCAACAATTGACACTTAAGAATAATCTTATTAATTTAATATTAAAATTCATAAAATTAAGGATTTTAAGTGAATACTTGGGTCATTTATGTAGCTGGAATTTCTAAAAAAAATTACGACATTGGTAAGCAATACGAAACATGGGGAATAAAAAAGCTAGTTAAAAACTCTTTATTTATGAATATAAAGGTTGGTGATAATGTTATTTTTATACATAACATTACACGCCCCAAAAATATTTTTCCAGACAAAATCCCTGGATTCCCAAGAGTAAACCTTAATAATTTTAAAAAATTTGAAGGGGTGGTTAATGAAATCATAATGGCTAAAGTTACTAATAATTATAGCTACAGTAATGAAACGATATGGCCAGATGACATATATCCACATAGATTTAACTTCCAAATAAAAGAAACACAAGAAAATGTGCTATTCACTATTGAGGAAGTAGGTGAACCTTTAATTGAATCAGCTTTATTATCATTCCATTTGAAAGGTGACATTGCTTTAACTCAAGTAGAAGCATCCTCAGTCAGTGCAAAAATTCATATAGTGAATGATTTAAACTACGCCATTGAAGGTGGAGCATCATATAAAATTCATAAAAAAATAGAGCGCAATAGAAAAATAGTTGAAAGTAAGAAAGAAGAATTTATCAAAAGGCATGGCAAGCTATTTTGTGAAATCTGTAACTTCTCATTTGAAGATGTTTATGGAACAGCCCTTAAAAGATCATCTATTGAGTGCCATCACGTTAACCCATTAGCTGAGAATGGAAAGAAAGAAACGCGGCTTTCTGATTTAGTTCTACTTTGTCCTAATTGCCATAGGGTTTTGCATCAGCATAATCCATGCTTAGATGTTAAGAAACTAATTGAAAGCATGAAAATGATAACTCATGTTAAATGATTAAATTTATTGCCATTAGCAAATTTATAAATTATCGCTTCAGTAACATTTTCTATACGGCAGTCTGAGATGTATTTAAAAGATGAAGATGAGAGCAAGCCAATTTCAAACTTAGAGTTGGCTGCCAAAGTACAATGATCCCACCTTAAATTGACTATCTGAACCGGCGAAAGCCGGTTTTTTACGCCTATACTTCATCGATGGTGAATGGTATCCTTCATCCTACATTTACCCATCATCGCTTAATTCTTTGTCTATAATTAATAAAAAATAAAAAGTGAACAGTGTGATGGATAAATTCAAAAAAGTTTTTTTCTGTAATATGGGGTATCAATTTCACATTCGGATTATCAGTGGACGCCACCAAAAATTTCATTCTGCACGGACTTGCAAACTTTGGCCTGAGCGACTTACCAGGTAGACCTTACGATAGTGCGTTTGAACTATTGGCCTCACCACCTGCTCGAAAGCGCCTCATCATGATGGGACTGAATGGTTCATCAGTAGACGCCCATATGACTAATTACCTATCCGTCATCAATGATTATGAGTTCCCTTATGTTTCAAATGTCCAGAGTGGAACCGAAGGCGCATGGGGAATAACTCATCTGGCTAAACGATTGCAGCAGATTCCGGCTCAGCTTGATTATAACTGGCAAGATGTCGTTTATACGAATGCCTTAATGATGTGCTCTGTAAACGCTGCATCATTGAAAAATGAAGCGTTCAAACTCAATCAAACACTCGAAGATCTGGTAAAAAATTCGATGGGCTTCTTTGAGAACGTAACACTCCCTCTATGCAATCCAGATATGATTATCGCTTACAGTAATGGGCTATCTTCACTTTCCGCAGCAAGCCTTTTGTTTAAACATTTCGGGGATAAAAACACACTGAAATATTCGCATCCAAAAGGCTATTACACTACGTTCGCCTTTCTGGCTAAGTTCAAAGATCGTAGCATCCCGGTAATCTGCATTCGGCACATGTCGAGGTTTAAACCCCAACAGGATTACATCAAAACAGCGATTTCTTTAATGGAGCATTGAGGCAAATTCAAAAGTCGTTTTGCTAACGTTTTCTAAGATTGGTATACGCTTAGGTATACCTGCAAAACCACAATTAGATAAAAACTATAAAATATAATAAGTTACATAGCTAAACCAGACTCCCCCAGCTCCACCAAATAAGTTTTCGGCTATTACCAGATAAGGCCTTAAACGCAGAAGAAGCCCGCATCCCCAAAGGTTGCGGGCTTTTTTGTGTCCCTAATAGTGCAAAAACGATACGGGTTTGATTTTTTGCCTGAACTTTGGGAAACAAGAACTTATGAATTCCTAATGACATTACATCAGGTGTAAAATCGTAGCCCCTTTTCGTGGAAGTGGCGGCAAAATGGCGACAGAGAAAGTGCGCCGTTTCAGACATACCCCCTCCTGTTCAAAATATACGCTTATCTGTCTCAAGCATTTTGGCTTTATTACAGGCTGGCGGCTTGGGCTTTCAAGGATATTAAGGTGTTAGCGTCCGAATAGAGGTATTGATTATCCGCCCAAACATCAATAATCACCACGCAGGGACAAGGCTATAAGAGCATAGGCACAACACTTTTTGAGTGCGTGACCACTTGTCCAGTGCCCAGTGAATTTGAACTAATCTTTTAACAAGTTTCAGCATCAAACAAATTTCGTAAATTATAAAACGAATAAGTCAAAACCTGACTCGATACGCTCGGCCAAAAAAATCCCCGCTATTTACCGAATATGCCTTTATCGTAGAAAAATCCCGCTTCGCCCAAAATAACAGGCTTGTTCGTTTGGTCGGTTTTAACTTATTGATCTTGCACGCCTAACAAACCTGCGCGCCTTCAAATTACTGAGCAAAATATCGACTCTAGGATTGTTTCACCGCGTCATCCCCGTTAGCGTAACAGCTTATTTAATCATCTATATCAATAACATAGATAGATTATATATTTCCTTCCTCCTATATAGGTTCAATCAATATGACGAAGAATAATAAGCAGTCTTCCAGGAATATGACGATGCTCGCGGCGAGAGTGTTGAAAGATCCCTACGCGTCGGATCTAGAGAAAAGTCTGGCGGGTTCGGTACTTTCACAATATGGAACAGATAATCAAACGGGCGCGGATTTACAGACGCTGGCCTCGGCGGCGCTGAAAGACCCGGCGTCGAGTGAGAGGATTAAAAAACTGGCGGGGTCCGTGGTGTCACAATCTACAACCGACCGCTGATTTCCACTAAAAAGCCGTGGGTCACACCCCGGCTTTTTTTAAACTTATTCGTCGACCCAAATCATCTCTACACAATCGAGGTAAGCCCCCACAGACTGCGAATAATATTTGCCTTGTGAAACAATGCTAAAACCCTGCGTCTGATAAAAACCAACGGCATTGGGGGTCGAAGACAGGGTAAGCTGAGACATACCGAGCGCAGTTGCCTGTTGCTTGATGGAGGAGATAATCGCGCTCGCAAGCCCCCTGCCCTGATAATCCGGATGGGTAAAAATAGCCTCGACATTGCCTGTAACCAGATCAAGATAACCGCACGCGCACGGAAATCCAGCATCGGGCGCATCAATGACGTAAACCTGATGTTCCGTGATGGTTTTACGCATGCCCTCCGGCATGATATCGGGCGTAAAGGCGTGTAATGTCGGCGCATCATACACCTTTGCGCATCCGTGCCTCAGCGCCTGATTACGCAATTGCCACAACCCTTCTGCATCTTGTTGCGTTGCAATTCTGGTCTTCATTTTCTCTCCTTGATAATCCTAGAGAAAGCCGCGCTACATTTCGCTGTAAGCCCTATATTGTTCCTGTTCTATCATTCTGGCTGAAGCATTACACTGTTTTAATTGTGCAGGTTCTGTTCCCTCTGGCAGTCAGGTATTCTCATGAATAATTCATAAAGATGGTACGTATCTTGCTCTGATTAGCCATAACTTTACCCTGAGGAATATCTGATGAAAAAAGCGCGTTGATCACTCTGCTGGCTCTGGCCTCGTTTAGTTCTCTGGCGAGCACGCCGAATCAGTTTTGCGCTTCGGTGTCGACCCCACTTTCGCCCCTTTTGAAACCAAGGCGCCGGACGGCAGTCTGGTGGGTTTCGACGTGGATCTGGGTAATGCCATCTGTCAGGAGTTGAAAGTTAAGTGCCAGTGGGTCGAAACGGCCTTTGACAGCATCATTCCAGCGCTGGATGCCAAGAAGTTCGATGCCGTACTGTCTGCAATGTCTGTTACGCCAAAGCGTCAGGCGCAGGTCGATTTCTCAGATATGCTTTATCACATTCCGAGCGTGCTGGTAGCCAAAAAAGGCAGCAATATCCTGCCAACGCCGGAATCTTTACAGGGTAAAACCATTGGTGTCGCACAAGGCACGATTCAGGAAGCTTATGCGCAGGCGCTGTGGCAGAGCAAGGGTGTGAATGTTGTTTCCTATCAGAATCAGGATTTGGTGAATCAGGATCTGGAGTCTGGTCGCGTGGATGCAACGCTGACCAATGCCGCCGCCGCGCAGTCCGGCTTCCTGGATACGGCGGCCGGCAAGGATTTTGCCTTTAGCGGCGAAATGCTGACGGATCCGAAATATCTGGGTGCGGGCACAGCAATTGGTCTGCGCAAGGGTGATAAAGAGCATCAGGACATGATCAACAAGGCGCTGGCGGCCATTCACCAGAACGGCACTTTCGAAAAAATCGAGAAAAAATACTTCAGCTTCGAAGTCTACAACAAGAAGCCTCAGTAAAAAACTGCCTAAACAAGGAGATAAGGATGCTGCAAGGTTACGCCGAGCTACCGAATTTTAGCCAACAACGACAACGTTTTCTGGCGACGGCTCAGGAGGCGGGAGCGCAAGTGACTGAGTATCCTCATCCCCTGAAAGGTCCGCACGGGGAAGATCTTGCCACCGACGTGGCGATCCTGGGCGATCCGCTCGCGCCACGTCTGATGGTTGTCGTTTCCGGCACCCACGGCGTTGAAGGCTATTATGGTTCACAGTGTCAAATTGACTGGCTGAAAGCAAATCATGCCCATGCGCTGCCCGCCGATACCGCCGTCGTAATGATCCATTTGATCAATCCGTGGGGCACCGCTCACCTGCGTCGGGTCAATGAAGACAATATGGATCTCAACCGCAACTTCGTGGACTTTGACAAAGCGCTTCCCGACAACGCTCAGTATGAGAATTTACATGATATTTATCTGAGTAAAGATCTGAATGGCCCTGAGCGTGCCGCCGCGGACGATCTGATAGATCAATACTCTGAACAATCAGGGTGGAGCGAGGTGAAGAAGATTGTCGAGGCGGGTCAATATGCCCACGCCGACGGCATTTTCTTCGGGGGTCAGCATCCGAGCTGGTCTAATCGCACCCTGCTTGCCATTATCGAAACGCATCTGGCGCATGCCAAATCCATCATCAGCTTTGACCTGCACACCGGTGCCGGTGCCTATGGCCATCCGATGCTAATGGCCATTGCCGAACCAGGCTTATCCTGCCCTGCAACAGGCTCGAGATATTTTTGGCCCGTGGCTTTATGTGTTGATTACGGGCAAGAATATCGGCAGCAATACCGGCGTAACGGCAACGGCGACCGGTTATCTTTCGCAATTTATGCTAGATAATCTGCCCGATACCCAGTTGATTCAATTGGTTATCGAATGCGGAACCTACGACGGCGAAACCATGCATCATCTGGTACGCGATGACCACTGGCTGCATCTTTACGGCGACCCTGAAAGCGCTCAGGGCAGGAAGGTCAAAGGGGAATTGTTCGAAGGTTTCAATCCGCAGGATACAGACTGGCAGCAGCTGGTTCACTTGCGCACCCAGCAAATTTTCAGCCGTGCTTTTCGCGCCCTCGCGGCACTCTAATCATGAAGCCCATCCGCCAGGGATGGGCCATCTTTATCAAACTCGACCGTAAAAGGTCATTCTGGCCGTTTCCGACAGGGCAATGTCTGGCTGGGAATTGTAGGCCAGCACCACCAGCATCCGCGTCGTGTCTCCTTGCGTTGGCGTAACGCGATGAATTGCATTGCGTCCGCGGAACAGCACGAGATCGCCCGCCTCAATACCTAATTTCTTCGGCTCCAGCGTTTTGTCGAGCAGCTTTTCCACCCCGGAATAATTCATGTCGCCGCTGTCGGCATCACGCAGATTTTCGACATATTCGAAAACGCCGCCCGCTTCGGGTTTCTGAATAAGCAGCGTGATGGCAAACGAGGAGTTATCGAAATGCCAGCCAAGTTCCTGCCCTTCACCGGCGTAATGCAGATTGATGGAGGAAAGCGCATCCGCATAAGGATAAAGCTGTTGCTCACCCAGCACTTCACAGAGAAAGGCCCTGAATTCGGGGGCATCGTAGAGTACGCGCAGTGCAGAGTCCGCCGGAATCTGGTCGTCGGTAATACATCCCTTTGACGACACTATCTGTCGATTGCGAGGATGAGAATCAGAAAGACTCGGGTCCGGCTTTTGCAAATAGACGTTGTGGCTACTTTGGGTGTAATACGCCAAATGCTGATTTTCATCGCCTTCGCGCTTGATCCCTTCCAATGCTTCAGGACGCAGAAAATGATGCAGTACCAGTGCGCCCTTTTCGTCCAGCGTTTGCTTGCACTGTGCCAGAAACGGGCCGTCGGTAATCGGGTTGCGAGAGACATCTACAATGGAGTCGAGTGCTTGCATCAGGATCCTCAGAAAATCTTCAGGAAGAAATCAGTTGCTTCTACTTTAATCAATACGGGGCAATCGAGGAAGCACTCAAACGTTAAAAAACCGTCTCTTTTTTCTTCTGCGCAAACGGTTGTGCTCAATGAGGTGTTCTGCTGTTATAAACAGGAACTCTCATACAACTGACTCAGCTAAAACGGAAAATAAGATGACGACCCTCAATCATTTTGGACAACCGATCGGTGACGAACTTCCGGGTTGGCAGGCACGTCCGCAGCCACAGCGCACCACGCTGGAAGGCCATTATTGCAAGCTGGAACCGCTGGATGTGGATAAGCACAGCGAATCCCTGTTCAATGCCTGGCACAGCATCGATGACGAACGCGACTGGACCTATTTTTCCATCGACCGACCTGCAACCCAGCAAGCCTGTGACACCTACATCACCCAGATGTCGAGCCTGAAAGATCCTTTGTATTTTGCGGTGGTGGACAACAAGACCCAACGCGCTATCGGGGAGTGTCATTGATGCGTATTGATGCGCCAAACGGCGTGGCCGAAATAGGCTGGGTTAACTGGTCGCCTTTGATGAAGCGCTCGCGCTTTGGCACCGAGGCGATTTATCTGCTGCTGGCCCACCTGTTTGATGACCTCGGATATCGCCGCTGCGAATGGAAATGCAACAGCCTCAACGATGCTTCAAATATTGCGGCCAGGCGCTTTGGCTTTCAGTATGAAGGCACCTTCCGCCAGGCGCTGATAACCAAAGGCCACAACAGGGATACCTGCTGGTATTCGATGCTCGACGGTGAATGGCCGCCCATTAAAGCAGCCTTCCGCCGCTGGTTGAGTGAAGACAATTTCACGCCCGGCGGTCTGCAAAAGCATAAGCTCGACGAATTCATGCCCGTCACCGAGTAGCTTCCGGCAGGTTTAACGTCTGTTATCAGGATTCGGACGCGGTATTGGCGCGTTCTTTTTCCAGCAGACGTTTTTTGCGCGCCACGCCCCAGCGGTAGCCCGAAATATTGCCGCTGCTTTTCACCACGCGATGGCACGGAATGGCGACCGCCAGCAGGTTTGCGGCGCAGGCACCCGCCACGGCACGCACAGCCTTCGGGGAGCCAATTTTTTCGGCGACGGCGGCATAGCTTAGTGTTTCACCCTGCGGAATGGCGCGCAATGCCTGCCATACCCGCTGTTGAAACGCGGTGCCGCGAATATCCAGAGGCAGCGCCAATGCCGGTTGCTCGCCATCCACAAAACCGACCACGACGGCAATGCGCTGTTCAAATTCGGCATCGTTTCCCAATAACTGCGCGTGAGGGAAACTGTTCTGTAAACTTTCGACCAGCGCTTGCGGATTATCGCCGAGGAGAATGGCACAAATGCCTCGCGGGCTTTCCGCGACCAGAATATCGCCGAGCGAACAGCGCCCGACGGCAAACCACACCGCCATGCCTCGGCCTCCGGCGCGATAGGCGCTGGGTGTCATGCCGAGACTTGCCGGTGACGAGGCATAAAAATTGCCGTTTGAAGCATAACCCGCCTCTAGCAGCGCCGACGTTACCGAAACGGTTTGCGCCAGATTATCGCGTACCCGCTGCTTTCTTTTGGCAACCGCGTAAGCGCGAGGCGTCAGGCCGGTTAAACTTTTGAATATCCGATGAAAATGATAGGCACTTAGCCCGACTTCAGTTGCCAGTTGCGAAAGCGTCGGCGTTTTATCGCTGTTTTCAAGCAGGCGGCAGGCGAGTTCAACCTGATGCGTGTGTTGATGTTGTCGCGACATACGGCCTTGTCGGCAGCGCTTGCATGGCCGGTATCCCTGCGCTTCTGCCTGTTCGGCATTCTCGAAGAACACGACATTCTCTCTATTGGGCTGGCGTGAAGGACACGACGGCGCGCAATAGATACCGGTGGTTTTCACTGCATAGACAAACTCGCCATCTGCCGTGTCGTCACGATTGACGACGGCCTGCCAGCGCGCCTCGTCGGCACTCCATTCGGCTTGTTGTGGTTGCTGTTTCATGATTTGTCTCACTCAACGGGTCGATACAGACAGGCTAAGGCTTACGGGTCGAGATAACACTCTGCCGCTTGCTTTTTCATTCAGCCCGCGGTGCGTCGGGTGTCGCCAGAATCCGTTGATAAAAGGCCAGATCCAGCCAGCGTTCGAATTTATATGCCGCCTGCCTGATGATACCGGCTTCGGAAAATCCAGCCTGAACATGCAGCGCAATACTCGCCTTGTTGGTCGCATCGATACCGCCAATCAGGGTATGCACCTGGCGCTTTTCAGCTTCGGCTATCAGTGCATTCAGCAAAATTTTTCCCAAACCCTGCCCGCGATGATCCCGATGAAGATAAATAGAATGTTCGACCGAATATTTATAGGCAGGCCACGCGCGAAAGGTGCCATAACTGGCAAAGCCGAGCAGATTTCCGTGGTCATCCTCCAGGCCTATCACCGGAAAGTTGCCCTGTGCTTTCGCGGCAAACCAGGTTGTCATTGAGGCGAGGTCGCGCTCCCGATAATCATAAAGCGCGGTAGAGTTAAGAATCGCTTCATTGAATATTTCCAGTATAGCGGCGGCGTGACGAGATTCAGTGCAGTCGATCATCTTCATTGGGATTTCCTCTTGCTGGCCTTGATTCCAATATAGTAGAATTTATTCCACCAAAGTAAACACAAGAGAACACCCGATGTCAATTGATGAAATCATCGCCAGTCGATTACTGGTTTTACGCAAAAGCAAAGGGTTGAGCCTCGAACAACTCGCCGAGCTTTCGGACGTCAGCAAGGCAATGATTTCGAAGGTAGAAAGACAGGAAAGCAGCCCCAGTGCGACCCTGCTCGGAAAACTGGCGTCCGGACTCGGCGTCTCCGTGACCCAACTGCTGACCGACGAGGGTTCAAGTGCCGAAAATCTGCGCCCACTCGCCGAGCAGGCACTCTGGAAAGACCCGGACATCGGCTACCTACGTCGTCAGGTATTGCCGCCCGAGCCGCATAGCGGGCTTGAGATGATTGAAGTCACGCTGCCGCCACGGGCCCGGGTGAGCTATCCGAGCTGGGGAAATCGCGCCTATAAACAGCGTCTGTGGTTAATCGAAGGAGCGCTGGAACTCCACTATGGCGAGGATAAATTTCAGCTGGCGGCGGGCGATATACTGACCTTCGGCGTCGATCTTGCGGTTACGTTTGACAACAAAGCCGAGTCAAATTGCCGTTATCTGCTGGTTATCAATCAGGAATAAGGGAAAAAACGTGCTTGAAGTGACCCTCACGACGCTGCAAAACCCGCATTTTATCGAACTGGTTCGCCAACTCGATGCCTATCAGAGCGTGCTTTACCCGGCCGAAAGTGATTACAGCATGCCGCTTTCGGCAATGGCCGACTTTGAGCACTACCCGTTTATCGCCACAGTGAAGGGCGTTGCCGTCGGCTGTGTCTGCCTGTTTATCGGTGCCGATGGACTGGCGGAAATCAAGCGGGTGTACGTCCATGCCGATTACCGTGGTCAAAAAATTGCCGAAAAGTTGATGCAGGCGTTGGAAGAACAGGCGCGGGCCTTGAAGTTATCTCGCCTTTATCTGGAAACGGGCGTGGATCATCATGCGGCTATCGGTTTCTATAAAAAATCCGGCTACTGCATCACCGAGTGTTTTGGCGATTACACCCACGATCCGCTCAGCGTTTATATGGTCAAATCGCTCCCGGAGTAAAATCAAAACCTTGCACAATAATGAAAGGAATATTTCTAATATAAGAATGACTCACCCTTTAATTAATTCGCCGTAGGCTATGATTACTAGACCTTATTGTGCGAGCAACGGATATGACTCTTGATCTTATTGGTGTAGGGATTGGCCCGTTCAATCTTAGTCTGGCGGCGATGGCTAAAGACAGCGGGCAGATTCAAAGTGCTTTTTTCGATGGAAATAACGAGTTCGGCTGGCATCCGGGAATGTTGCTGCCAACCGCCACGATGCAGACCTATGTCCTGCAGGATTTGGTCACCACCGTCGCCCCGCGCAGCGAATTCTCATTTATCAATTATCTGGTCGAACGCAAAAAGATTTACCGCTTTCTGGCGACCGAGCAGTTGATCATCAGTCGTGACGAGTTTTCCGATTATCTGCTCTGGGCCTGCGGCAAGATGTCCAATCTGCACTTTGCGCATTCCGTGGAAAAAATCGATTTCAACGAGCGGGAAAAATGCTTTGAGGTGCACACCTCGAAAGGCGGCTATCAGGCACGCAATATTTGTCTCGGGACCGGTCATGCGCCGTGGATCCCGGAAACGGCACGGGCTGCCGTGGGCAAAAACTGTTTCCACGCGGCTGAAATAGAGCTGCTCGAGACCGATTTTACCGGCAAAAGCGTGATGGTGGTCGGCGGTGGGCAAAGCGGTGCGGATATCGTACTCAACACGCTTGACGGGCACTGGGGCAAACCGGCGCATCTCGGCTGGCTGTCGCGCCGTCCGAATTTTCAGCCGTTGGACGAGTCTATTTTTACCAACGAATATTTCACGCCGGAATACGTCAACTATTTCTATACCCTTTCTGAAGACGTTCGTCAGGAAGAGATAAAAACCCAGAAACTGCCTTCTGACGGCATCAGTTATCATACGCTCGAGAAGATTTACCATCATCTTTATCATCGATTCGATGTTCTTCAGGAGCCGAGAAACGTCTCGCTGCTGCCCCACCGTTCTCTGCAAGGCATTACACGCACCGCGGACGATCGCTTCCAGCTGCGCGCCGTGCATGGCCTGAGCCAGTGCGACGAACATTTTGACGCGGATATCGTGATTCTGGCGACGGGTTATCGACCGGGTTTACCGGCGTACCTCGAACCGCTGCTGGAGAGAATTCCGTACGACGGCGAAAAACATCTGCCGCTACAGCCCAATTTCAACCTGCGTTGGGATGGCCCGGAAAACAATCACATATACGCAGTGAATGCCGGAATCCACAGCCACGGCAGCGCCGAAGGCCAGTTAACGCTGACGGCGTGGCGGTCGGCGAAAATCGTCAATCACCTGCTGGGAAAATCGCATTACGACATTAGTCCCAGCCAGTCACTCGTGCAGTGGTGGCCGGGCGCGTAAGCGGTTCTACAGCGTGAGTGTGCCGTCAATCAGCGTACAGGATTGGCCGCCAATCCACGGTTGCCCCTCTTCATAATGAACAAAGACCCGTCCATCACGCTGGCGGCAGGTACCTTGCCGCACGCGGTACTGCTGCGGCGTCTGGCCGCCATCCGGGAAATACAGCATCGCCAGCACACGGGCCAGACAGGCGTTGGCACTGCCGGTTACCGGATCTTCCACCAGCTGCGACTGCTCCACCAGCAAGGCACGCACCTCATAATCATACTCCTTGCCGGCAAGATGCGGACCATAAAGCGCGATACCGTTCACCCCCACCTGTTTTTGCAGGCGGGCGAGTGCGGCGGTATCTACATTGACCTGCAAGCACTCATCGGCGGTGCTCATACGCACGACCAGCCAGCGAATGCCCATGTTCACCACATAGGCTTCGCTGCCTGCCTCATAAGGCGTGGTGTTGAGCGTTGCCTCGAGCAACGGAACAAAAGCCGGCTCGAGCGCATGAATCTCGACCGGCGGCGCGCCGAAGGCCAGACCGCCTTCAGAGAGTAGGCTGACGGGAACCAGCCCCACGCCACATTCCTGAATCAGTTGACCGGCGGTTTTGGGCGTAACGCCCGATTCCAGCAGGGCATGCGCGGTGCCCAGGGTAGGATGACCGGCAAAAGGCAGCTCGGAATCGGGGGTAAAGATGCGCACACGATAATCGGCGGCGGGATCCTGCGGCGGCAGAACAAAGGTGGTTTCAGAAAGATTGGTCCAGCGGGCTATCGCCTGCATCTGCTCGTCCTGCAACCCTTCGGCATCAAGGATGACCGCAAGCGGATTGCCCTTGAGCGCCTGTGCGGTGAACACATCCACCTGTTTAAAACGACGTTTGGCTGACATAACGCCCTCTTTCAAGAAAGTGATGGGAAATATCGGGCACTTGCACTAACAGGAAGATTCACGCGACTGGCGCTCTCGAAGTAAATCCACATAAGCGCAGTCAATCAGTTCCTGACGCTGGATATCCAGGCGTTCAAGCAGCTCTTCCGCAACGCGAATGCCTTGGGCCTGAGTTTCATGTTCCGCCAATACCACTTCGAATTCCAGAAAATCCCCTAAATCTTTGACGCGATCCAGATGTAAACGGGTTTGACCTACCATAAACAGCGTGCGCTGCTTGATAACGCGCCCGACACTGCCATAGGCTAGGGTCAGCGTCTCACGGAGGCTGTCGGGATCGGCGGTTTCAGAAATAGTATAGAAACTGGTTTTAGGCCCGGCCCTGTCTTCGCGCCGATAAAAAATCAGTTGTCCCCGGTCAACGGCCAGGGTCCGCAGCTTCAACCGCCCGTGTGAACAGGCAAAAAAGGTATCATCATGATCGACAAGCTCGGGCGGAAGGTCGGACAGCAAGGCTAACTTGGCGTAAAGCGCTGAAAAATCATCAATTCTTGCTTTTATTTCAATATTGCGAGCCATAGCCTACTCCATTTTCCGAGGAAAAAATCAAGTTTACCCGTACCTCATGAAACTAGCAGTTTCGACAAGGATTTGCAGTTGATTAAGCGCAGTAACCCTATAAACTCATTGCCATTACGCATTGAGGCCGGAGGCCAGAGTCAAGAATGATATGGATTATGATTGCTGCACTGGTGGCTGTTTTTGTGGTCGGCTACTGGTTTATGACCGCCGATACCCGTAAGGCGAATGATTCACTGGCGAGCTTGCTGAAAATCAGACCGGTGTACATTGATTCGATGTTGCTGGAGATGGGGAAACGTCAGAGTGCGATGTTTATTCGCTCGATAAGCGGAGGTTATGCGGAAGAAATACGGAAAGCGGCGTACATCGTTTTTATCTATCAGACCTTTATCAAGGACGCGTCGGACGAGAATATCGCGCATTGGCGCAATGTGCTGGTGCGTGCGCATCTGGATCCGGTGCTCACCAGCGAACATGCCGAACTGGCGCTGTTCTATTTTGCCGAGCTGGATATCGAGCCTTTTGAACTGGCGCAGTTCCGTCGCAATTACAACGAAACCTTCAATCAGCTGCATCTGGTTTAAAGCACGCCTGAATCGCCGGCAGACTGCCCTTCTCCTCCGTTCAAGAAAAGGGCAAACCGGTTATCTGAATACGTTATCCAGATAATTGCTCAGAAGCTGGCGAGAGCTGAAACCATGACAGATGCCATAATAGGCCGCCGTTTCACTTTCTAAATCCAGCGGGAACTGGGTGTAGACATTGCTGCTGCGAAAAGACGCGGTAGGGTCGGCAAAGCGCTCGCTGCGCTCTTTCATCGCCGGGTGAATCACTAACGCCGTGCGCCCAAAGCGCGCCTCGCGATTGACGTAAACGTAGTGCTCGCCCCGGCGATAGCCGTAGGCTTTGTCGTCAATGAAATCACGTTCAAATCCTGATGTTTCCAAAACTCTTGCCACTTCGTCGGGCCGTAAATACATGGGTTGTCCTCACTCTCAAAACCGCAAAGCGACCTTACCGCAATAAATCTGCCAAACAATGCATTTACGTCAAAATCAGGGCGATTTAGGATTTATCTAAGCTTTTCCCGACACGATATCCACCCGTCGGGAAGGCTTTACCTACAGAATCTCTTTTTGACGATTTTCGATGCGCAGCATTTTCAGCGTGATAAGCATCGCCAGCAGGACCATGAAAGAGGCCGCCAGATAAATGGACGGCGTACCAAAGTGCGAAATCACGATACCGGCGACAGGGCCGGTGATGCCGAGTCCCAAATCCAGAAACGCGGAATAGGTCCCGAGCGCGGTGCCCTGATTCTGCTGCGGCACCTGTTTGACCGCCTCGACGCCCAACGCCGGAAAGATAAGCGAGAAGCCCGAGCCGGTAAGAAATGCGCCAATCTCGACGCTGAAGGGGCTGTGCCCTTGCCAGATAAACAGCAGGCCGATAATTTCCACCACGAAAGAGACGATTGACACCCGCAGGCCGCCAAAACGGGCAATGTTGCTGCCAAAGATCAGGCGCATGCCGACAAAACCGAGACTGAAAAGCGTCAGGGTAAACGCCGCGCCTTCCCAGCCTTTATCGGCGTAATAAAGCGTAATGAAGGTAGCAATCACGCCAAAGCCGATGGTACCGAAACCCAGGCCAAGTCCGTGCATCCAGATTTTGCCGACCACCGCGCGAAACGCGATGCGCTTGCCGGTTACAACAGTGATGGCCTGCTTGGAAGACGCCAGCGCAATCGCCAGTGCAGCAATCAGAAGTATAGTCAGGGAAACGCCCGGCAGTCCAAAATGCGCGTTGAGGAAGACGCCGAGCGGCGCGCCAGCCGCCATTGCGCCATAGGTTGCCACGCCATTCCAGGAGATGACGCGCCCGGTATGAATAGGATTGGTCGCGCCAATTCCCCAGAGAATCGTGCCGGTCGCGGCAAAGCTTTCACCAATGCCGAGGAACACGCGGCCTATGCAGAGGAGAATCAGACTGAGCACGGGTGAACCGGTACTCAACCAGGCAAAGATATAAAACAGGCCGCTGAGTCCACAGCAGGACAGCCCGAAAATCACCACTTTTTTGGGGCCGATATTGTCGGCAAAGCGTCCGGCATGGGGACGACTGGCCAGCGTGGCAAAATATTGCACGCTGATAATCAGCCCCGCCAGCACCGAGTTGAAGCCCAGCGTGTTATGCACAAAACCCGGCAGAACGGCCAGAGGCAGACCGATGCTCAAATAGCAGACAAAAGTAAAAATAACGATCGATAGTATGCGTTTATTCAACTGCATAGTCGTTTGAATCGATGTGGATGACATGACTAGCCTGGATGGTGGTAATAAGTGTGAGGAATTCACAGCATAAACAGGTTTTCCGGCCCTGCAAATGAAAAAACGGTTTAAAAATGTCATCAATTGTCTCGCAGGCCGCGTTTTTGCGGACAATTCCGAGCCGTGTGTCGTAAGGCCGCGCCACGTCTGGAGAAAATTGCACTGTCAGTGACAGGAAATAGCTGATTTTACTCTCCTATTTGTGCAATTAATGGTCAATCGCCGGTAATTTCAGCCACGCCGTAAATTAATGCGCTATGCTTTTAACAGGTCGCGAGACAAGCGAAACAGAACTGTTAAACAAGGAGAATTCAATGTTTAAGAAGACAGATAAAATCGAACGTAACGCGGATGAAGACATTTCATTGCTGGCCGATACCCTGGACGAAGTGCTGAAATCCGGCAACTCCAAGTCCAAGGATGAGTTCGAAAAGATTCGTGACAAGGCACAAGGCGTGCTGCGTGATGCTCGCTCCCGTTTCAACGGCAACACCAACCTGACTCAGCATGCGCGTGACGCCGCCTGTCAGGCCACCAACTACGTGAAAGACAATCCGTGGCATGGTGTGGGTGTGGGTGCCGCCGTCGGTGTCGTGATCGGCGTGTTGCTGGGTCGTAAATAATCGACTCATGCTTTTTTCACTAAAGAGCAAGCCACTTTTCGACAAATAACGCCTCGTTGTTTGGAAAATACGCTCTGATGCTGCTACGCCGCATCGGGGCGTTTTTTTTACCCCCGACACAGATATTGACCGTTTTTTACACAATATCATCTTTACAAAAAAACTTTTCTTATCTTGAAATTTGCCAAGCCTGATTCCATGCGGCTTGTCGGCCTATTTTTTCCAGGAATGAGCCTATCATATAAAAAGCCTATATCTAGGCGGGTTGATATACCAGACCACAACATCTAGTATTTAAAGCGTCGGCCGCGCATGACCCGCCGACCTAACTCTTACGCCTTATCTGCTGCATAACAGGCAGAACATAAGCCGTAAACACCTCGATAATCTTACCCTAAAGGTAAATGCGAATCATGAGCATAATCATTTACAGCAAACCAGACTGTGTCCAGTGTAACGCCACCTACCGCGCCCTGGACAAACATGGCATTGACTATCAAGTGATCGATCTGACGCAGGACGCGCAGGCTCTTGGCCACGTCCGTTCGCTGGGTTATCAGCAGGTTCCCGTCATCGTTGCCGGTGACGACCACTGGTCCGGCTTCCGCCCGGATAAAATCACCGCCCTGCGCCAGATGCAGGAAGTCCACTAAGGCCGGCCATGAGCTGCCTGGTGTATTTTTCGAGCAAGTCGGAAAACACCCATCGCTTTGTCGGCAAGCTTGGCTTGCCGGCCATCAGAATACCGATTGCACCCAAGGGCGAAAAACTCCGCATGGAGGAGCCCTACATTCTGGTGGTTCCAAGCTATGGCGGCGGAACAACGGTTGGCGCCGTCCCGCGACAGGTTATCCACTTCCTCAACGACGAACACAATCGATCACTCATCCGCGGCGTCATTGCCGCCGGTAACACTAATTTCGGCGCAGCGTATTGCATAGCCGGTGAAATTGTCGCGAAAAAGTGTCAGGTACCTTATCTGTATCGCTTTGAACTGCTCGGCACACCGGAAGACGTTGCAAAGGTAAAAAAGGGAGTAACTGAATTTTGGCAGCGACAGAATTAGCAATCACCGATCCCGGTGTCGGCACGCCGGACTATCACGCGTTAAACGCGATGTTAAATCTGTTCGATGCCGAAGGGAAAATTCAGTTTGATAAAGACAAGCTGGCCGCCCGTCAGTATTTTCTTCAGCACGTTAATCAGAACACCGTGTTCTTCCACAATCTGGCCGAGAAACTGCGCTATCTGGTAGAAGAAGGGTATTACGATGCCTCCGTGCTGGATAAGTACGCCTTCGAAGACATCAAGCGCCTTTTCAAGCAGGCCTATGCCAAAAAATTCCGTTTCCAGACTTTTTTGGGCGCGTTCAAGTATTACACCAGCTACACGCTGAAAACCTTCGACGGCAAACGCTATCTCGAGCGCTATGAAGATCGCGTGTGCATGGTCGCGCTTTCGCTGGCGCAGGGCGATATTACCCTCGCCGGGCATATGGTCGACGAAATCATCAGCGGCCGTTTTCAGCCTGCCACCCCAACCTTCCTGAACTGCGGCAAAAAACAGCGCGGCGAGCTGGTTTCCTGCTTCCTGCTGCGTATCGAAGACAACATGGAATCGATTGGTCGTTCGGTCAACTCCGCCCTTCAGCTGTCCAAACGCGGCGGCGGCGTGGCCTTTATGCTGACCAACATTCGTGAAGTCGGCGCGCCTATCAAGCGAATCGAAAACCAGTCTTCCGGCGTGATCCCGATTATGAAGATGCTGGAAGATGCCTTCTCCTACGCCAATCAGCTGGGCGCACGTCAGGGCGCAGGCGCGGTGTATCTGAATGCGCATCACCCGGACATTTTGCGTTTCCTCGATACCAAACGCGAAAACGCCGACGAGAAAATCCGTATCAAGACGCTGTCGCTGGGCGTGGTCATTCCGGATATCACGTTCGAGCTTGCGAAAAACAACGAAGACATGTATCTGTTCTCGCCGTACCACATCGAGAAAGTTTACGGCAAGCCGATGTCCGAAATCAGCATCACCGAAAAGTACCGCGAGATGGTGAATGACAAGCGCATTCATAAAACCAAGATCAACGCGCGTGAATTCTTCCAGGTGCTGGCCGAGATTCAGTTCGAATCCGGTTATCCCTACATGATGTTCGAAGACACCGTTAACCGCGCCAACCCTATCAAGGGCCGCATCAACATGAGTAACCTGTGCTCCGAGATTTTGCAGGTCAACTCCGCCACGGTTTATGGCGAAGATCTCTCCTATCAGGAGATTGGCAAAGATATCTCCTGCAACCTCGGGTCACTGAATATCGCCGCTGCGATGGATTCACCCAACTTTGGGCAATCGGTGGAAATGGCGATTCGTGCGCTGACCTCGGTTTCCGACATGAGCAACATCCGCTCTGTGCCGTCGGTGGAAAAAGGCAACAACGATTCGCACGCCATCGGCCTGGGTCAGATGAACCTGCACGGCTATCTGGCGCGTGAACGTATTTATTACGGCTCCGAAGAAGCGCTGGATTTCACCAATATCTATTTCTACAGCGTGGCCTATCACGCGGTGCGCGCCTCCAACCTGCTGGCTATCGAGCGCAGTCAAACCTTTAAGGGTTTCGAGGATTCGACCTACGCCAGCGGCGGGTATTTCGACAAGTATCTCCAGGATATCTGGCATCCGAAGACCGAACGCGTGCGCGAACTGTTTGCCAATGCCGGTATTGCCATTCCGGGCGTTGCCGAGTGGACCGCGCTGAAAGAGTCGGTGATGGCACATGGTCTGTACAATCAGAATCTCCAGGCCGTGCCGCCAACCGGTTCCATCTCGTACATCAATAACTCGACTTCGAGTATTCACCCGATTGTCTCGCGCGTGGAAATTCGCAAAGAGGGCAAAATCGGCCGTGTGTATTATCCGGCGGCCTTCATGACCAATGACAATCTGGATTACTACCAGGATGCCTACGAGATTGGCCCGGAAAAAATCATCGATACCTACGCCGAGGCGACGCAGCACGTCGATCAGGGCCTGTCGCTGACACTGTTCTTCCGCGACACCGCCACAACGCGCGATATCAACAAGGCGCAGATCTACGCCTGGCGCAAGGGTATCAAGACCATTTATTACATCCGTCTGCGCCAGATGGCGCTGGAAGGCACCGAAGTACAGGGTTGTGTGTCGTGCACGCTGTAATTGAACATTTAAGGAAATCGCATGAGCTCGGTTAAACAGCTGCTGCCGGTCCAGCCGATCAGCAAGGCCATCAACTGGAACAAGATTCAGGACGACAAAGATCTCGAGGTGTGGAACCGTCTGACCTCAAACTTCTGGCTGCCGGAAAAGGTGCCGTTGTCTAATGATATTCCGTCCTGGGCCACGCTCAGCGCCAAGGAAAAACAGCTGACCATTCGCGTGTTTACCGGCCTGACGCTGCTCGATACGGTGCAGAATATCGTGGGTGCGCCTACGCTGATGAAAGACGCCGTCACGCCGCACGAAGAGGCGGTGTACTCGAATATCTGCTTCATGGAGGCGGTTCACGCGCGCTCGTACAGCTCGATATTCTCGACGCTGTGCATGACGTCGGATGTCGACGAAGCCTACCGCTGGAGCGAAGAAAACGTCGCGCTGCAAAACAAGGCGGCGATCGTGCTTTCCTACTACAACGGCGAAGATCCGCTGATGAAGAAAGTCGCCAGCGTGTTCCTCGAATCCTTCCTGTTCTACTCGGGCTTCTATCTGCCGATGTACTGGTCGAGCCGCGCCAAGCTGACCAACACCGCCGACCTGATTCGTCTGATCATTCGTGACGAAGCGGTACACGGCTATTACATCGGCTACAAGTTCCAGCAGGCGTTGAAGAAAGAGAGCGAAGAACGCCAGCGACAGATAAAGGATCAAACGTTCGACCTGATTCAGGATCTGTATGACAACGAAATTCGCTACACCGAAGAGCTGTATGACAGCGTCGGCTGGAGCGAAGATGTGAAGAAATTCCTGCACTACAACGCCAACAAGGCGCTGATGAACCTGGGCTACGAGCCGCTGTTCCCGGCCAGCATGGCAGAAGTGAATCCGGCCATCCTGTCGGCATTGTCGCCAAACGCCGACGAAAACCACGACTTCTTCTCGGGGTCCGGATCTTCGTACGTGATAGGTAAAGCGGTCAATACCGAAGACGAAGACTGGGATTTCTAGAGCGTATTTCGACGCGATAAAAAAACCCGCCACACGGCGGGTTTTTGCATTGTGGAAGGAAACTCAGGAGAAAAATTTCGCCAGCACCAGCAAGCCGACGGAAACATTGATAGCGCCGCCAATGCGGGTGGCGATTTGAGCAAAGGGCATCAATGTCATGCGATTGCCGGAGGTGAGGATCGCCACATCGCCTGTGCCGCCCTGCCCGCTCTGACAGCAGGAAACAATGGCAACATCAATGGGATACATGCCAATCTTTTTGCCGACGACAAAGCCGGTGCCGACCAGCGCGCCGACGGTGGAAACAATCACCAGCAGGTTTTGCAGAGTAAAGGCGTCCACCAGCTCCTGCCACGGAGTAATCGCCACGCCGACGGCAAACAGAATCGGATAGGTCACCGCCGTGCGGAAGAATTTGTACACCGCCATCGAGCCGTGCTGAATAGTCGGTGACACGCCGTGCGCCAGCTTGACCGCCACCGCCGCAAACAGCATGCCGACAGGCGCAGGCAGGCCAATCAGGCGTTGCCCCAGCATGCCGACCATATAGAGCAGAATCGCCAGCAGCGCACCGCAGGCCAAT
Source organism: Rouxiella chamberiensis (assembly GCF_026967475.1). Taxonomy (NCBI): domain Bacteria; kingdom Pseudomonadati; phylum Pseudomonadota; class Gammaproteobacteria; order Enterobacterales; family Yersiniaceae; genus Rouxiella; species Rouxiella chamberiensis. The sequence continues at coordinate 2,921,568 of NZ_CP114058.1, forward strand.
GCATTCACGCCCGGCGTACCTTCGAATTCATCGTTGCCGTTGGCGATCGCGCCCTTCCTGCTCGGCATTAACGTGCCTTCACCGGTCAGATGCGGGTAGCGCTTGCCCAGCTGGTTCAGAATGCCGGCCAGCACAATGGCGGTCAAACCGCCCAGCATGACGATCGGCAGGATCTTGCCGAGTGCCACACCCTGTTCCATATGCAGCAAGGCCGCGTACCCCATCGACAGCGGGATCGCCCCCTCACCGACACCACCGGCCATGATCGGCAGGATCAGGAAGAAGAAGATCTGGAACGGCGGCAGACCGAGCGCCATCCCCACCGCCATGCCCACCAGCATGCCGACAATCTCGCCGCACAGCATCGGCACGAAGATACGCAGAAAACCCTGAATCAGCGCCTGACGGTTCATGCTCATAATACTGCCGACAATAATGCAGCAGATATAAAGGTAGAGAATATTGGTCGATTTATAGAATTTCGTGGTGGACTCGACCACAACATCGGGCAGCAGGCCGTAATGCACCATCGCCGAAGGAATAAAGGTGGCGCAGATTGCCGCCGCGCCGAGTTTACCGAGCAGCGGCAACCTCTTGCCAAACTCGCCGCAGGCGAAGCCGAAGAAGGCAAGTGTGGCGACCATGACCACAATGTCGCTGGGCAGTTTGCCGCTCAGGCAGTCCAGCAGAATCAGGATCCCGGCCAACACAAAGAACGGCAGCGGAATAATGCCGACCTTGTAGTTATCCAGCACGTGCCACCAGCGGTCACGGCGCGCGGTCGCTGCCGCAGTGTGACGGGCAGCGGCCAGCTCTTTTGCAACGGGATCTTGTTCCTTGACGACAATGTAGGAATCATCGGTTGTGCTCATAGCCTTTCCTCTTCTTGTTAGCTGTTCGTTTGAACTGTAACGAGGATAGGAATCGTCGCCCTTCCGAGCTGTGACGGCTTTCAAATTAAACCCGCAGTGTTAAAGGTTGTAATGGTTTTTATGGCGTTAATGTTAATAATCGTATAATTATTCGCGATTTTTTAGTAAAAATGCCGATAACCCTTCTTACTGTCAGGTCAGGCGATGAAAGCCAAACTCAGTTTCCAGATTAAATTGTTTCTCTGTTTGGTGGCTTTTTCCTGCCTGCTGCTGGCCGTACTCGGCACGTTCGTCTTTCATATTGTCGATAACCAGATGCATCGCGATCTCGGCAATCGCGCCCGCGTGCAGGCCGGCGAAATTGCCTTGATGCCGGGCCTGGCGCAGGCGGTGGAGGCGCAGAATACGGCGGCGGTCGCCCGGCTCGTCGCCCCGCTGAGCCAGCAAAGCGATGCCAGCTATATCGTGATAGGCGATCGTCACGCGATTCATCTCTATCATTCCCGCCAGCCGCAAAGCCTTAATCAGCCGATGGTCGGCGGCGACAATGACGAGGTGCTGGCAGGCAACGCCATTATTTCAGTGCGTCAGGGCGGGATCGGCGTGTCGCTGCGCAGCAAGGCGCCTATCAAGAATGCCGCAGGCCACGTGGTCGGCATCGTCTCGGTCGGCTATCTGACGTCCTATATCGATGATATTACGCTGCGGCAACTGGCTCAGGCCATCGTGTTCGGCGCGGCGCTGCTGCTGGCGCTGTTTGCCTTCTCGTGGCTGTTCAGCAAGCATCTCAAAAAGCAGATGTTCTGGCTTGAGCCGCGTGACATCGCCCTGTTGGTGCGCCAGCAAAAGGCGCTGATGGAAGCGGTTTACGAGGGCGTGATCGCCATCGACGATCGTCGGCATATTCTTACCATCAACCGCGCGGCCCGCGAACTGCTGGGGCTGGATCAACAGGAGGCGCGGCTGATTGGGCGGCCAATCGACGAGGTTATCGCCACGGAACCGGACTTTTTCACGGCGCATCCGCCACAGGACGAGCGGCACGACGAGATTGCCCTGTTCAACAGACGGCAGGTCATTGTCAACCGCGTGCCCATTGCGCTGCCGCCTCCGGCGCTGCACGGCTGGATCTTCAGTTTTCGCGACAAGAACGACATCAACACGCTGAGCAGTCAGTTGAGTCAGGTGACCCGCTATGCCGACAACCTGCGGATTCTGCGCCACGAGCAGCTCAACTGGACCGCCACGCTGGCGGGGCTTTTGCAGATGAAACGCTATGACGAAGCGCTGGACTATATTCAGGCGCAGTCAAAGGAGGCACAGGCCACACTCGATTTTCTTTCACAACGTTTTCAATCACCTGCGCTATGCGGGTTGCTGCTGGGCAAATACGCCGACGCGCGGGAAAAAGGCATCGACCTGCACTTCGATCCGGCCTGCGAGCTAGCATCGTTACCCGCAGCGCTCGGCGAAAACGAGCTGATGTCGATAGTCGGCAATCTGCTGGACAACGCCGTGGAGGCGACGCTGAAAGTTGACGCGCCGCACGCTCCGGTTGAACTCTATTTGACCCGCAGCGCCGACCAGCTGATTATTGAGGTCGCCGATCGCGGTGCGGGCATCGAGGCTGAACTCCGGCCACGGCTGTTCGAGCAGGGTGTCAGCAGCAAGCCTGCCCGCCACTCTACGCGCACCGGCAGCGAACATGGTATCGGCCTTTATGTGGTCGCGAGTTATGTCCGTCAGGCGCAGGGAATGATTGAAATTTCGGACAATCACCCCAGCGGCAGCGTGTTTTCTGTTTTTATTCCCTATAAAGAAATGGCCATTGATGCGCCATCCAGACAATGAGTGTTCCAATCATGACCTCTCTGCCATGAACCATTACAACGCAATGGACGTGCTCATCGTTGAGGACGAAAGCCACCTCGCCGTGCTGCACCGCGAGTTTATCGAGCAAAACTTCAATCTGCGGGTGGTGGGCATCGCGCCTACGCTCGCGCAGGCCAAAAAGCTGCTGGAGCTGTATCAGCCCCGGTTGGTGCTGCTCGACAATTTTCTTCCGGACGGACAGGGCATCGAGCTTATCAATTCGTCGCTGCTCAAACGCCTCGACTGCTCGGTGATTTTCATCACGGCGGCCAGCGACATGACGACCTGTAGCCAGGCGATGCGGGCGGGCGCGTTTGACTACATTATCAAACCGGTGTCTTTCCACCGCCTGCAAAGCTCGCTGACGCGGTTTTTGCAGCTGACCCAAACGCTGCGACAGGTGAAAAATCTGGATCAGCAGAGTCTCGACAAGCTGTTTAATCTGCCGGGCAGCGAACAGCCGCAGGCCCCGCTCGCCAAGGGCATCGAGCCGAATACGCTTGAGCTGGTGAGGCAGGTTTTCAGTCTCGAACCCGAGCGCAACTGGTCTGTCGATCAGGTCGTCGAACAGGTGGGCATCAGCAAAACCACGGGCCGTCGTTATCTGGAATACTGCGTTGAAACAGGCTTCATTAGCGTGGAGATGCAGTATGGAAATATTGGCCATCCTCGACGCCTGTATCGCAAGGCATCTTCCCCACTTCATTCCGAAGAATCGGACGCGAAATAGCGGCGTATTTCCGCCGCTGAAATCCTGTTTCACCGCCCTATTTCCGGCGCTGAAACCCGTGCTATTTCCGCCCTTTTTCCTTTATTCAATATTAATTATTTCGCGACAGAAGCCATAAAAATTGAAATTAGCGAATATTCTTATTTCACGATTATCTACAGTCAAAAAATCTCGCCGGAAGGATTTGATAAAAATACATTAAAAACAACAAATTAAACTGTAAATATTATTTCTTTATTCGTTGTGAAATTCGCTCACCCTGCACATTATGCGGCAGAAATATTATCTTTATGGCAACACACCGCCTTCTCGCAAATATCCCTTAAAACATAAGGCCTCAGCGCCGAAATTTGACTTAATAATCGGACCCCTCCTAAATTTTCGCCTGAATCCTTGAGACTTGTCTCAGATTTCAGCTGTGGTAGGGTATAGGCCGTTCGATATTCCGTTAACAGGAAATTTCTATATCATTCATCCAGATAACAGTATGTAAAATACGACCAGGGAAACGAAGAATTGCATGGCAATTAAAATCGAAGTGAAGAACTTATATAAAGTCTTTGGCGAGCAGCCCCAGCGGGCTTTCAAGCTAATTGATGCAGGTAAGGGAAAAGAGGAAATATTCGAGAAAACGGGTCTGTCACTTGGCGTGAAGAATGCCAGTCTGGCCATTGAAGAAGGCGAGATTTTTGTCATCATGGGGCTTTCCGGTTCCGGAAAATCCACCATGGTACGCCTTCTCAATCGTCTGATAGAACCAACCCGTGGCGAAGTGCTGATTGACGGCGAAGACATCGCCAAGATCTCCGACGCCAAGCTGCGCCAGGTGCGCAGAAGCAAAATCAGCATGGTGTTCCAGTCTTTTGCCCTGATGCCGCACCTTACGGTACTGAACAACACGGCGTTTGGCATGGAGCTTGCCGGTGTGCCGCTTGCGGAACGCACTGCCAAGGCGCTCGAGGCACTGCGCCAGGTCAGTCTTGAAAACTATGCCCATTCCTATCCCGATGAACTGTCCGGCGGTATGCGCCAACGCGTAGGTCTTGCCCGCGCGATGGCCAACAACCCCGACATTCTCCTGATGGACGAAGCCTTCTCCGCACTCGACCCGCTTATCCGTACCGAAATGCAGGATGAGCTGGTGAAATTGCAGTCGAAACATCAGCGTACCATCGTGTTTATCTCCCATGACCTCGACGAAGCCATGCGTATCGGCGATCGCATCGCCATTATGCAGGGCGGCGAAGTGGTGCAGGTCGGCACGCCGGAAGAGATTCTGAATAATCCGGCCAACGACTATGTACGCACCTTCTTCCGTGGCGTGGATATCAGTCAGGTATTCAGTGCCAGGGATATTGCCCGTCGTCGTCCGGTGACGCTTATCCGCAAGACCCCCGGTTTTGGTCCTCGCGCAGCCCTGAAGCTGCTGGAAGACGAAGATCGCGAATATGGTTATGTCCTCGAACGTGGTCAGAAATTTATCGGCGTGGTGTCGGCAGATTCCCTGAAACGTGCGCTGCGAGAAAACCTTCCGCTGGACAGTGCCCTGCTGGAATTACCGGCACCGGTACCGGCAGACATGCCGCTCAGCGAACTGATTTCTCTGGTCGCCGCCGCACCTTGCGCGGTGCCCGTCGTCTGCGAAGAGAACAACTATATCGGTATTATTTCCAAGGCCATGCTGTTGCAGGCACTGGATAAAGAGGGGGCAACAGAATGACTCAATCCGTAAGCACGACCTTAAACCATTCGCCGGTTATCCAGCATGCACAGGCGGCCCAGACCGCAGACGCCGCCAGCGATCCGTGGGGCGCGGGCAGTGCCGATGCCAGCCAGGCACCGACAGAGACTACGCCGACGGATGCCGCAAGCGATCCGTGGAGTGCCGACAACAGCGGGGCGACCACGCAAGACGCGGCCACCAGCACACCCGATGCCGCACACCATGCGGCCGCTTCCAGCAACGACAGCTGGCTCAACGTGGCCCCCGAGCAGCATCAGCATTTCAACATCCTCGATCCTTTCCATAATACGCTGATCCCGCTTGACCGCTGGGTGACGGACGGGATCGACTGGCTCGTCGCGCATTTCCGTCCGCTGTTCCAGGGCATTCGTGTACCGGTAGATTTCGTGCTCAGCGGTTTTCAGCATGGTCTCGAAGCCCTGCCTGCGCCTATCGCCATTCTTATCTTTGCGCTGCTCGCCTGGCAGATGGCCGGTGTCGGCATGGGCGTCACCACGCTGGTGTCGCTGGTCATTATCGGCGCGATTGGTGCCTGGTCCCAGGCGATGGTGACCCTGGCGCTGGTGCTGACGTCGCTGTTCTTCTGCGTGCTGATAGGACTCCCGCTCGGCATTTGGCTGGCGCGCAGCAAAGGAGCGGCGAAGATAATCCGTCCGCTGCTCGATGCCATGCAGACCACCCCGGCGTTTGTCTATCTGGTGCCTATCGTCATGCTGTTTGGTATCGGTAACGTGCCGGGCGTGGTGGTGACCATCATCTTTGCCCTGCCGCCTATCGTGCGTCTGACCATTCTCGGCATCAATCAGGTGCCGGAAGACTTGATTGAAGCGGCGGAATCCTTTGGTTCCAGCCCGCGTCAGATGCTGTTCAAGGTGCAGTTGCCGCTCGCGATGCCGACCATCATGGCCGGGATCAACCAGACGCTGATGCTGGCGCTGTCGATGGTGGTTATCGCCTCGATGATAGCCGTCGGCGGTCTGGGTCAGATGGTGCTGCGCGGGATTGGTCGTCTGGACATGGGTCTGGCGTCCATCGGCGGGGTCGGGATCGTGATTCTGGCGATTATCCTCGACCGCCTGACGCAGGCGCTGGGCCGCGATCGCCGCAGCAAAGGCGTTCACCGCTGGTATGCCCACGGCCCTATCGGCCTGTTAACCAAACCTTTTGTCAAAAAAGCTTGAGGATAACCGCGATGACTCACCAGAAAACATTTCGTCACCTTGGCCTGCTTGCGCTGTCGTTGGGCGCATTGGCGGGCACACAGGCTACAGCGGCCACCCTTCCGGGCAAAGGCGTTGTCGTCAAACCGCTGCAAAGTACGCTGGCGGAAGAGTCCTTCCAGACCGAACTGGTCAACCGCGCCCTGCAAAAGCTCGGCTACGACGTGCAGCAGACCAGCGAAGTCGACTACAACGTCGCGTACACCACCATTGCCAGCGGCGATGGAACCTATCTGGCAGTGAACTGGGATCCCTTGCAGACCGACATGTTCAACGCGGCCGGGGGTAACGACAAGTTTTATCGTCAGGGCACCTTTATCAGCGGCGCGGCGCAAGGTTATGTGATCGACAAGAAAACCGCCGACAAGTATCACATCCATGACTTGTCGCAGTTGAAAGATCCCAAGCTCGCCAGACTGTTCGACGCCAACGGCGACGGCAAGGCCGATATGGTCGGCTGTGAGCCGGGTTGGGGCTGCGCGCAGGTCATCGACGCGCAAATCAGCGCCTATGGCCTCAGCAACACGGTGCAGCAAAACTCCGGCAACTATGCGGCGATCATGGCCGACACGCTTTCCCGCTATCAGCAGGGTAAACCGGTGCTGTATTACACCTGGACGCCTTACTGGGTCAGCAATGTAATGAAACCGGGTAAAGATGTGGTCTGGCTGACGGTTCCTTTCTCGGCCAACGCCGGTTCGCAGAAAGGCCTCGATACCACGCTGAAAAACGGCAAAAACTACGGCTTCCCGGTCAATAACGAACACATCGTTGCCAACAAGCAGTGGGCCGCGGCCAATCCAGCCGCCGCCAGGCTGTTCGCTATCATGAAATTGCCGCTCGCCGACGTCAATGCCCAGAACCTGAGCATGCACAACGGTAAATCTTCGGCAGAAGATATTCAGGCGCAGGTCGATGGCTGGATCAAGGCGCATCAGGCGACCTTCGATGGCTGGATTGCCACCGCCACTGCCGCCGCTAAAAATAATAATTAAGGATAATAATGATGAAACATTCGATTCTGGCACTCGCTGCCCTTTCTACCTTTGGCCTGAGTTCCGTTTACGCCGCCGACCTGCCGGGTAAAGGCGTCACGGTCACGCCGATTCAGAGCACCATCAGCGAAGAGGCGTTCCAGACCATCCTCGTCGACAAGGCGCTCGAGAAACTCGGTTACACCGTTCAGCCGATTCGCGAAGTCGATTACAACGTCGGCTATACCACCATTGCCGAAGGCGATGGCACCTTTATGGCCGCCAACTGGGCGCCGCTGCACGACGACATGTACAATGCCGCCGGGGGCAGCAAGACCTTTTACCGTCAGGGCACCTATGTCACCGGTGCGGCACAGGGTTATCTCATCGACAAGAAAACCGCCCAGCAGTACCACATCACCAATATCGAGCAGTTGAAGGATCCCAAAATCGCCAGGCTGTTCGACACCAACAGCGACGGCAAGGCCGACCTGACAGGCTGTGCGCCGGGCTGGGGATGTGAAACTGTGATCAATGCGCAGGTCAAGGCATACGGATTGACCGACACCGTGCAGCACAATCAGGGCAACTATTCGGCGATGATCGCCGACACCATGACCCGCTATAAAGAAGGCAAACCGATTCTGTATTACACCTGGACGCCTTACTGGGTCAGCAACGTGCTGGTGCCGGGTAAGGATACCGTGTGGTTGCAGGTGCCATTCTCGGTAGTGCCGGGCAATGAAAAGGGCGACACCAAACTGCCTAACGGCAAAAACTACGGATTCCCGGTGAATACCATGCACATTGTGGCGAACGCCAAGTGGGCGCAGGCCAATCCGGCCGCGGCCAGGCTGTTTGCCATCATGAAACTGCCGCTGGCGGACATCAATGCGCAGAACGCCGCGATGCATGCCGGTCAAAGTTCCGAAGCGGATATCGAAGCGCAGACCAACGGCTGGATCAAGGCACATCAGGCGACCTTCGATGGCTGGATCAAAGAGGCCGCCGCCGCCGCGAAATAAACTCGGCAAGGCAGAAGATAAATACGCAGGGCACGGAATAAACGCCGTGCCTTTTTTCTGCCCGTTTTCCACGCCTTATAACCAGACCCATGCTTTTCGGGGTAATTATCAATTGGTTTATTAGTTTTAACTGAAGGATACTGTGGGGCAGTAACCTCCGCCCTACTCTTTTAATTAAACAAAATGAATCCTATGACAACCTCATTCCACTCCCCTGCTTCGAAAAACCAGACGGTATTGAGCCCGGGCCTTATCCTGCTGATGGCCGTAGCCACCGGTTTGGCGGCGGCCAGCAACTATTATGCTCAACCCCTGCTGGAAACCATCGCCCGCGCCTTTCATCTTTCCGTCAATCAGGCCGGTTTTATCGTCACTACCGCCCAGCTTGGCTACGCCTTCGGATTACTGTTCCTGGTGCCGCTCGGCGATATGTTTGAACGCCGCGCCATGATTGTAGTGATGACCCTGCTTGCCGCCGCCGGATTGCTTATCACCGCCAATGCCACCTCGATAACCCTGATGCTGGTCGGTACGGCGCTGACCGGATTGTTCTCCGTGGTCGCGCAGGTGCTGGTGCCGTTGGCCGCCACGCTCGCCGAACCGGCACGACGCGGGAAAATCGTCGGCATGATCATGTCGGGGCTGCTGCTTGGGATCCTGCTTGCCCGCACCGTAGCCGGACTGCTGGCCTCGCTCGGCGGCTGGCGCACCGTTTACTGGGTCGCGAGCGTGCTGATGGTAATAATGGCGCTGGTCCTGTGGCGCAAGCTGCCGCGCCACAAGCAGGAGACGCACCTTAACTACCTCCAGCTGATGAAATCGATATTTACCCTGTTCTTCTTCACGCCCGTTTTGCGCACCCGCGCATTGATCGGCATGTTTATTTTTGCCAACTTTTCGGCGCTGTGGACATCCATGGCCTTCCTGCTGGCAGGCCCGAACTATGGCTATTCCGAGGGCGTGATCGGGCTGTTTGGTCTGGTCGGCGCGGCCGGTGCGCTGGCGGCAACCCGTGCCGGCCATCTGGCGGATAAAGGCAAAGCCAAGCTGACCACGACCTGGGGACTGATTTTACTGCTGCTGTCCTGGATTGCGGTCGCCTACGGCGCACATGCCATTCTTTCGCTGATTGTCGGCATTATCGTGCTCGACCTCTGCGTGCAGGGCGTGCATATCACCAATCAGAGCGTGATTTATAAATCGATGCCCGAAGCGCGTAATCGCCTCACTGCGGGTTACATGACCAGCTATTTCATCGGTGGCGCGGTAGGGTCGCTGGTTTCCGCCTCGGCGTTTCAGCTGGCAGGCTGGTATGGCGTGTGCGGCGCGGGCGCGCTGTTCTGCGTCATCAACCTGCTGGTCTGGTCGCTGGGCCATAAGCATAAGATAAGCTAACGTTATTTAGCGAGAGGCGTGATCATCACGCCTCTGATTAGCCTGCGTATAGTTAATGGTGAAATTTTTTTGAACCAAAGGGTATAAAGACTACTAACAGTCTGATATTATTTTTTTAATAAATTATACGCTAACGAAACATCTTGATTTTATTTAGCAATAAATTCCCTATGCACAGTGACACAGCCCCTGAAAATGCTTCGACGCCCGTTGCTTTCTACTTTGCAGCGCGTGTTTCTGACGGCCGGTCGAACGCGTTCGGCGTTCTGCCCGATGCGTTGGCCTGCGGGTCAGGCGCGGTGAAACGTGCGTTGTTCTTACCCTCGGGCTGCCCGATGCCGCTTTCCAGCGCAATCGATTGTCCTGCCTCTCTTTTTATCCAAAGCGGGTAATTACCTCTTTGTAAAAGCTATAAAATTCATCCTACCCAGCCGTTTTAAGACCACACGAATAGCTAACTATTTACGGGCTTATAACATTGATATTATTAATTACAATAGTTACTATCTCAAACGTAACTAATGAGGTTTCTTACGATGGAAAGTTCATTCGCTCCTATTGAACACATGTTGAATTTTCGCGCTAAAAAGCAGAAAGATTTTCCTTATCAGGAAATCCTGCTGACTCGCCTGTGCATGCACATGCACGGCAAGTTGCTGGAAAATAGAAACAAGATGCTGAAAGCGCAGGGGATCAACGAAACGCTGTTCATGGCGCTGATCACGCTGGATGCACGGGAATCGCACAGCATTCAACCTTCGGAATTGAGTGCTGCGCTCGGGTCGTCACGTACCAACGCGACCCGCATTGCCGATGAGTTGGAAAAGCGCGGATGGATTGAACGACGTGAGAGCGATAATGACCGCCGCTGCCTGCATTTGCATTTGACCGCAGACGGCGAGGCCTTTATCCAGAAGCTGTTGCCACCTCAACACAAAAGTTTGCATTTCCTCTGGTCTACCCTTGACGTCGAAGAGCAACAGCAATTGGAAGCCTTGACGCGCAAGTTGTTGACCCGCCTTGATCAGATGGATGCAGGCTCGACTTCATAACCGAGTACTTGTTCAGGTAATTATCCATGTCCCTTCCCGTCAGCTGGAGATGTACGCCGCTGGTTCGTCGTGTTGTTGCTGGCAGGTTGCGCCTCCAGCAACAATATCGCGCCCCAGTCCACGCTGCTGAACACCCGGCAGCTTGGTATGACCGCGCAGAAAGTCAGCTCGCTCGAGATAAGCCCCCAGTGGTGGCGCAGCTTGCAGGATCCGCAACTCGACAGCCTCATGACCCGTACCTTGCAAAATTCGCCCTCCTTGCGACAGGCGGCGGCGCGAGTGCGTGAGGCTCAAAGTGTGGCCGGTGAAGCCAATGCCGCCAACGGCCCGTATCTTGATCTCAATGCATCGAGTAATCGGCAGAAGCTTTCCCAGAATACCTACCAGCCGTTTCTCGGCGGTTATCCTGCGAATCCGCTTTATGAAACTACCAACAATCTTGGCCTGAACCTCAGCTACGAGTTTGACTGGTGGGGTAAATACCGTAATCAGGTGAATGCGGCCAATGCGCAGGTCGATTCCGCGCGCGCCGAACAGGCTCAGGCGGCGCTGTCGCTTTCCAGTTCGGTGGTCGCAACCTATTACCAGTTGCAGTCCAGTTATGCCGTGCAGAAAGTGTTGCAGCAGGAAGTCGACAACAACCAGCGTTTGGCCGATTTGCGCAAGGCGCAGTATCAGGCGGGTGTGTACGGGGTGGATATTCCGCAGCAAACCCAGGCGCAGGCAGACAGCGCCAAGCAGCAGATAATCGAATTGCAGGCGCAGATTGAGCAGCAGAAACATCAGCTTGCCGCGTTGGCGGGTCAGGGTCCCGATGCCATGAACGGCCTGCATCCGGTCGCGTTGCCCGGCGACGACCTGTTGGCGCCCAAAGGCGCACTGACGCTAGATTTACTGGGTAAACGTCCGGATATCGTGGCGCAGCGTGAACTGGTCGAATCCTATTCCCAGCGCATTGCCGCCGCGAAAAAGAGTTCTACCCGAGTCTGTCGATCAGCGCGTTTGCGGGTCTGAGCACCATCAATTACGGCAATACCAGCCCGAATCTGCTCGAAGCGGCCAGTCAGGCCTGGAACATTGCCCCCGCCATCTCATTGCCTATTTTCCACGCGGGCGCGTTGCGCAGCAAGCTGGGGGAAGAGTCGGCGCTGTATGATCAGTCCGTCGAGTCCTACAACCAGACGCTGCTCAATGCGATTCAACAAACGGCCGATGCCATTACGCTCCAGAAAAGCTCTGCCCAGCAGTTGCAGCAGTCTCAATCTGCCGAAAAATCCTTGCAGGAAGTCTATCGCGTCGCCAATGCGCGCTACTCCGCAGGCACTATCGGACGTGATCAGTTGCTCACAAGCCAGGCGGCGCTGTTACAGCAGCAGCAGGCGGCACTGACAGCAGCCAGCAATGTTCTGCAGGCAAAAATCGGTTTGATTCGGGCGTTGGGCGGCGGTTATCAAGCCCCGACGGCGAACGGCAAAGCATAATAACAAGACTCAGCGTGGAGAAAATCATGAGCGCAAACGCGGAAGTACAACAACCTACCCCGCCACCGGCCAGCAGCAAAAAACGCTCGCGGAAAGTGGCGTTGCTGGTTCTGACCGGCATTTTTATCATTATTGGCATTGCCTATCTGATCTACTGGTTTCTGGTGCTGCGTCACTTCCAGGAAACCGATGACGCCTATGTGGCGGGCAATCAGGTGCAGGTGATGGCGCAGGTGTCGGGCAGCGTGACCGCCGTCAATTTCGACAGCACGGATTTCGTCAAGAAAGGCGATACGCTGGTGGTTCTCGATCCTACCGATGCCGAACAGGCGTTCGAGCGCGCCAAAACGGCGCTGGCGAACAGCGTGCGTCAAACACATCAGATGGTGATTAACAGCAAACAGTATCAGGCCAACGTGGCGCTGCGTCAGACCCAGCTGAATCAGGTGCAGGCCGATCTCAAACGCCGCGTGATCCTCGGCAAGGTCGATGCCATCGGACGTGAAGATCTGCAACACGCGCATGATGCGGTCGACAGCGCCAAGGCCCAGCTCGACGTCGCCGTACAGCAGCTCAACGCCAATCAGGCCATGGTGCTGAATACGCCGGTAGCCCGGCAGCCGCAGGTGCTTCAGGCCGCCGCACAGGTTCGTGATGCCTGGCTTTCGCTGCAACGGACGAAAATCGTCAGCCCTATCGATGGCTATGTATCGCGCCGCAGCGTGCAGGTCGGTCAGCAGATAAACCCGGCCGTGGCGCTGATGGCCGTCGGTTCCGGCAGATCGCATCTGGGTCGATGCCAACTTCAAGGAGACGCAGCTCGCCAACATGCGTATCGGCCAACCGGCGACCGTAGTCAGTGATATCTACGGCGATGACATTGTCTATCACGGCAAAGTGGTCGGCATGGACATGGGCACCGGCGGCGCTTTCTCGCTACTGCCTGCGCAGAATGCCACGGGTAACTGGATCAAGGTCGTGCAGCGCCTGCCGGTGCGTATCGAGCTGGACAGCAACGAAGTGAAACAGCATCCGCTGCGTATCGGCCTGTCCACGCTTGTCAAAGTCGATACCCAGAACCTCGACGGCCTGATTCTGGCCGACAAGGTGCGTTCCGAGCCGCTGTACCAGTCGTCGGCCCTGACGCTGAATCTGGCGCCGGTCGATGCCATCATCAATGACGTGATTCACGCCAATGCGGGCTAAGTGCTTCGGAGGTCATCGTGGCTGATAGAAAACCGCTGACGGGAGCGCCCCTCGCCTGGATGACGGTGGCGCTGGCAATGGCGACCTTTATGCAGGTGCTGGACTCGACTATCGCCAACGTCGCCATTCCGACCATCGCCGGTAATCTGGGTGCCTCGAACTCGCAGGGCACCTGGGTCATTACCTCGTTCGGGGTTGCCAACGCCATTTCGATTCCGATAACCGGCTGGCTTGCAAAACGCATCGGCGAAGTGCGGCTTTTCCTGTGGGCGACGGGGCTGTTTGCCCTCGCCTCGTGGCTGTGCGGCGTCTCCAACAGTCTGGAAATGCTTATCTTCTTCCGCGTGATTCAGGGTCTGGTGGCCGGTCCGCTGATTCCGCTGTCGCAGAGTCTGCTGTTGAATAACTATCCGCCCGCCAAGCGAAGTACCGCGCTGGCGCTGTGGTCGATGACCGTAATCGTCGCACCTATCTGCGGGCCTATCCTCGGCGGCTACATCAGCGACAACTATCACTGGGGCTGGATCTTCTTCATCAACATTCCGATCGGGATTGCGGTCGTGCTGCTGACGTTGAAAACACTGAAAGGACGGGAAACCGAGACGCAAATCCGGCCCATCGACACGGTGGGACTGGTGCTGCTGGTGCTCGGCATTGGCTGTTTGCAGGTGATGCTCGACCGTGGAAAAGAGCTGGACTGGTTCAACTCGCCGGAAATCATCACTCTGACCATTATCGCGGTGGTGGCGCTGGCGTTCCTGATTGTCTGGGAATTGACGGATGACAATCCCATTGTCGATCTCTCGCTGTTTAAATCGCGAAACTTCACCATCGGTACGCTGTGCATCAGCCTTGCGTACATGCTCTACTTCGGCTCGATAGTGCTCCTGCCGCAGCTGTTGCAGGAGGTATTCGGCTATACCGCCACCTGGGCGGGTCTGGCTTCGGCACCGGTCGGGATCCTGCCGGTATTGATGTCGCCGATTATCGGCCGCTTTGCGCATCGTCTGGACATGCGCTGGCTGGTGACATTCAGCTTCATTATGTATGCCGTGTGCTTCTATTGGCGCGCCTATACATTTGAGCCGGGAATGAACTTTGGCGCCTCCGCGTGGCCGCAGTTTGTGCAGGGTTTTGCGGTTGGCTGCTTCTTTATGCCGCTTATCACCATCATCCTCTCGGGGCTTCCGCCTTCAAGGATGGCGGCCGCGTCCAGCCTGTCGAACTTTACCCGAACGCTGGCAGGCTCGATTGGCACCTCGATTACCACCACCATGTGGAGTAACCGTGAATCGCTGCATCACGCGCATCTGAGCGAGAGCATTACACCGTTCAATCCTGCCACGCAGCAGACTTATTCCCAGCTGGAGGGCATGGGAATGAGCCACCAGCAGGCCTCGGGCTGGATAGCGCGGGAAATTACCAATCAGGGGCTTATCCTTTCCGCCAACGAAGTGTTCTGGGCGGCGGGCGGCGTGTTTATCCTGCTGCTGGTGCTGGTATGGTTTGCCCGTGCACCGTTCACGGCGGGCGGCGACGGCGGTGGCGCGCACTAGGGCCTATCGTGTAGTCATCCATAAAAACAGAACGGACGCATCGGCGTCCGTTTTTTTATTGCCGTCAGTGAATTGAAATCACCACTTTTCCGACGTGTCGCCCCTCATCCATATAGCGCCAGGCTTCAATCGCCTGCTCGAACGGAAAGACCTTGTCTACCACCGGTTGCAAACGGCTTAACGCCAGCGCGCGATTCATGGCGATAAAATCCGCTCGACTGCCGACGCTGAAGGGCCTGACGGTCGCGCCACTTTTGAACAGGGTCATGAAATCAATCGCCGAACTGCCCTGCGCCACAAAGCCGAGCATCGCAATCTCGCCGCCCGGAGCGCAGGACAACATCGACTGGGTCAGAGTGCCCGGCCCGCCGACTTCCACTACGCGCGCCACGCCCTCGCCCGCCGTCAGCTCCCGAACCTGTTCAGACCACGTCGGATACTGGCGATAGTTCAGGGTTTCATCGGCGCCGAGTTGCTTCAGTCGCTGGGCCTTGTCGTCTGTCGAGGTCAAGGCAATCACCCGTGCGCCGAGCATTTTGGCAAACTGCACGGCAAACAGGGCCACGCCGCCGGTTCCCTGCGTCAAGACGGTTTCACCCGGCTGCACCGGCCGCGATTGCTGCAAACTGTTCCACGCCGTGACGGCCGCACAGGGCAAGGTGGCCGCCTGTTCCCACGAGAGATAATCGGGGATAGCCACCAGCGTTTCTTCATCCACGACTTTATAGTGCGTCAGCCAGCCGTCGGCCTGCGTGCCGTAAGCTCCTCTGCCCGCCGCGGTTGTCAGGGGGCCTGCTGCCCAATAGGGAAAAAGCTGCCCGCAACGCGATCGCCGAGATTGAACAGGCTGACAGCCTCGCCCTTTTCCACCACTTCGCCGACCCCGTCTGACAGGGGAATCAGCCCCGGTCTGGGAGAAAGGGTGCCGGTTCCGTGCAAAATCGCCAGATCCCGATAGTTAAGGCTACAGGCGCGAACCTTGATCAGCACCTGATTACGGCCCACTCTCGGCGGCGACTCTTCCCTCAGGGTCAAACCGTCCAATGAACCAAAACGTTCCAGTCGATAGCTAAACATCACGATGTCCTTTCAATGCGTTTAAGTGCGAGCCTTACCTTACTGCCGTGCATCTGGACGTTGAATGACCAAAAGTGTATTTTTACCAACCGTTCGTCCAAATAGTGAGATAACCATGGACCCTCTCGATGACGTCTTTGCCGCGATGCGGTTGCAGAGCGCGCTCTATTCCCGTTTGATTCCGCGTGCGCCGTGGGGCGTCAGCTTTGTTAAAAGCCAGTCGATTCGCTTCGGATTTATGGTGGCAGGCAGTGGCTGGCTGGTGGTGGAAGGCGTTCAGGAGCCGGTTTTTCTGCAACAGGGCGAAGGGTTTATCGTCAAGCCGCAGATCCTGTTTTCATTACGGGATGCGCCCACCAGCCCTACGCGCTGGTGCGAAGAGGTGTTTGCCGACTGCGGCGGAAAAAATGCCCGTTTTGGCGGTGAGGGCGAAGCGGCGGAAATTCTTTGCGGCTACCTGACCTTCGATGCCTCGGGGGCTGACCCTCTGCTCTCGCTGCTGCCCGATGTAGTCACCGTGCCTGCCGACGCAACCCGGTTCTCCGCTGCTCGAAGCCACGCTCAACCTGCTGGCGCTGGAGACGCTGGAACAGAATCTGGGGTCACGCATCGTAATCAGCCGTCTGGCGGACGTGCTGTTTGTTCAGGCGATTCGGGCGCATTGTCTGCGTGAACAGCCGCAACAGGGCTGGATGGCGGCGCTGGCAGATGCCAGGCTAAGAGGCGTGATTCAGAAAATGCATCAGAACATGGCGCATGGCTGGACGCTGCCGCAGCTTGCCACGCAGGCTGGCATGTCGCGCTCGTCCTTTGCCGCCTATTTCAAATCGGTAACCGGAGGGACGCCTGGCGAGTACCTGACACAGTGGCGGATGTATCGCACCCGCTGCCTGTTGCGTCATCCCCAGTTAACGCTTACTACCATTGCAGAGCGCGTGGGTTATGATTCGGCGATAACGCTGGGTCGGGCTTTCAAACGCTTTCAGGGCATGACGCCCGGCGAATATCGCCAGCAACTTACCCTGAAATAGACAGCAAAACGGACGCATTGCGCGTCCGTTTTTTTATGGGGCTTGAATCCGGCCGAGATTATGCCTGATTCTGACGCCACCAGTCGGCCAGCAAAATACCGGTCGCGACGGACACGTTAAGGCTTTCAACCTTGCCGGTACCGCCGATGGAAACGTTGAGGTCACCTTGCTGCCAGGCGCTGTCAGACAGACCCGCGCCCTCTTCGCCCAGTACCAGCACCATTTTGGCAGGCAGTTCAGCCTTGCCGAGTGCGGTCCCCTTGTGGCTCGACGTGGTAACGATGGTGTAACCGGCCTTGCGGAAGTTATCCAGCACCTCGATAAAGTTATCGGCGATGATGGCTTTAATGTGCTCTGCGCCGCCTTCGGCGGTACGCACTGCGGCACCGGACTCCAGCTGCGCGGGATCCTGTACCAGCATACCCTTGATGCCAAAATGCGCACAGGTACGCATGATGCCGCCCAGGTTGTGCGGATTGCCGACGTTTTCCAGCGCCAGCACACAGTCTTTTTCAGGCGCGGTTTGCAGATAGGTTTCTGCGTCCAGCCCCTGGCGTTTCTTGATAAGGAAACACACGCCGCCGTGGTGTTCGGTACCGGAAGCCTTCGCCAGCTCATCGTCTTCTACAACGTGATAAGCCTTGCGGTTAGCGGCCATCCAGCGCAGCGCTTCGCGAAAACGCGGAGTGACCGACTGCACGAACCAGGCACGGACTATCGAATCAGGACGGCTCGCAAACAGCGCCTGACAGGCATTTTCGCCATACACTCGAGTTTCTTCCTGACGCTGACGACGCAGCTGCTCGGGATCGATAAAGCTTTTACCGCTGATACCGCCGTGATCCGGTGCCGATTCATCATCGGGTGCACGGGAAACGGTTTTCCACGGCGAGGAATTTTCCCACGGGGAAGATGAACCTGACCCTTCAGCTTCACGGTTTGGACGGCCTGCTGGTCGGCCCGGACGCGAGTCACCGCGACGCGAATCCGCACCACGCGTTTCACCACGGGAATCGCTTCCGCGACGTTCGTTGTTGCGACCTTCAAAGGGACGGGAACCCGGGCGAGCTTTATCACCTGGACGTCCTTTATTGTTGGAAGGACGTTTATCGTTATTTCGGTTATCGCCGTCGTCGTCACTGCGGACGTACATCACTTTGACTTTGCCGTTCTTGCCACTGAATGAATCGTTCATTTTTCTCTCCACCTACGCGCTGGGCGCGAAGATTACCTGATGTCTGCGAGGTAAGCCACCTGCTTTGGACCAAAAGCGCAAAACTGTCGTTTTCCAAAAGCCTGAAGCTATCGTATTCATTGGATAAACCGCATTGTTGAAAATCACGGCAGCCACCATAATTGTCCGTATATCT
This sequence comes from Rouxiella chamberiensis, assembly GCF_026967475.1. Lineage (NCBI taxonomy): Bacteria > Pseudomonadati > Pseudomonadota > Gammaproteobacteria > Enterobacterales > Yersiniaceae > Rouxiella > Rouxiella chamberiensis. The sequence continues at coordinate 2,940,173 of NZ_CP114058.1, forward strand.
TCGTATCTTAGCCACCGGCTCAGGTTTCTGGTGACGGGATACGTTCTGAAAAGCAGAGGCTAAACTATGAATACGATTTGCTCATCTTGCCAGGCGACCAACCGCTTGCCTGAAGACCGTATTGACGACGGCGCGAAATGCGGCCGCTGCGGTCACCCCCTGTTTCAGGGCGAAGTGGTGCATGCGACGGCGGCAACCCTGGATAAATACCTGCAAGACGATCTGCCGGTGGTTATCGACTTCTGGGCGCCGTGGTGCGGTCCATGCGTCAACTTTGCTCCTGTCTTTGAAGACGTGGCGGGCGAACGCGCGGGTCAGGTCCGTTTTATCAAAATCAATACCGAAGCCGAACCTGAACTGAGTGCGCGTTTTCGCATTCGCAGCATTCCGACCATCATGGTTTTCAACCAGGGTAAAATGGTTGACCAGCTGAGCGGTGCCATGCCGAAAGCGCCGTTTAACGAATGGCTTAATGAATCATTGTAACGCATAACCGCGCCCGGGGCCCATGCATTGTCTGATGGGCCTTTTTATTTCCCTCTCGCCTTTCTCTTTGCCGTGCCCGTTTCTTTTCCAAAAAGCCGACTACCCGTGCGGCACGCATCCGATTACAATAGCCCGATTTACCGCCCCAGGACTCCCCATGCCGGACAATGCCGTACTGCGTTTGCGCGCCGAGCGCCTCGCTAAATCTACCCGCCCCTATCTGGCACGAGGTTCCCGCGTGATCCGCTGTCAGGGCTGTCTGCTGCCCAAACGCAACTGCCTGTGCAGTCATATTTCGCCCCAGCAGGCCACCAGCCGTTTTGCTCTGGTGATGTTTGATACGGAACCGCTAAAACCCAGCAATACGGGCAGACTGATTGCCGATGTGCTGCCGGACACGCAGGCGTTTATGTGGTCGCGCACGGAAGTTGACCCGGCGTTGCTCGAAGCGCTCGCCGACACGACCCGTCAGGCCTATGTGGTTTTCCCCGGCTCGTTTGTCGAACCGCCGCGCGAAGTGTTTACTTCGTTGCCACCTGGCGGCAAACCGCCGCTGTTCATCATGCTCGACGGCACCTGGAACGAAGCCCGCAAGATGTTCCGCAAAAGTCCCTATCTCGATGGCTTGCCGGTGTTTTCGCTGGATGTCAGCGCAAAATCCAGCTATGTGCTGCGCGAATCGCCGCGTGCAGACCAGCATTGCACGGTCGAAGTCGCGGCCGCCCTGCTCGAAAAAGCGGGCGACCTTGCCGCGGCACAAAGCCTGTCGGCCCTGTTCGAGCGCTTCAGAACCCAATATTTAGCCGGAAAACCTCATCATCCGGTGCATCAACTCACAGCAATCTGTGACGAAAGCCTCTAGAATCCTGTTAGGGTAATCAACAGGAGGCAGGATGAGCCAGCGTGGGTTAGAAGCTTTATTACGTCCAAAATCAATTGCCGTAGTCGGCGCGTCGGACAAGCCCGGTCGCGCCGGATATTTAATGATGCGTAATTTACTGGCCGGTGGATTCAAGGGGCCAGTGCTGCCGGTGACGCCCGCCTGGCGCGCCGTGTGCGGGGTTCTTGCCTATCCCGATGTCGCCAGTCTGCCGATGACGCCCGATCTGGCGGTCATCTGCACCCGCGCCGACCGCAATCTGCCGCTGCTTGAACAACTCGGCGAACTCGGCTGCAAGACGGTTATCGTTCTCTCCTCGCACAATACCCAGTTTGCCGAACTCAAGAGCATGGCGCAGCGTTACGCGATGCGGTTGCTGGGACCCAACAGTCTTGGGATCCTTGCGCCGTGGCTCGGGCTGAATGCCAGTTTCTCGCCGGTGCCTATCCTGCCGGGCAAACTGGCGTTTATCTCGCAGTCCGCCGCCGTCGCCAATACCATTCTTGACTGGGCGCAGCAGCGGTCGGTCGGGTTTTCCTACTTTATTTCGCTCGGCGACAGTCTGGATATCGATGTCGACGATCTGCTCGATTTTCTGGCCCGCGACGCCAAAACCAGCGCCATTCTGCTTTACGTCGAGCACGTCAGCGATGCCCGCCGTTTTCTTTCCGCTTCCCGCAGCGCCTCGCGCAATAAACCGATTCTGGTGATTAAAAGCGGCCGCAGCGCGCAGGCGCAAACGCTTCTAAACAGTCCGCTGAGTCTGGACGCGGCCTATGATGCGGCCATTCAGCGTGCGGGATTACTGCGCGTTCAGGATACCCACGAGCTGTTCTCCGCCGTCGAAACCCTGAGCCACATGCGCCCGCTGCGAGGTGAGCGTTTACTTATTATTGGCAATGGCGCGGCACCGGCGGCGATGGCGCTTGATCAGCTGTTAATCCGTCACGGCAGGCTTGCCGACTTGGGCGAAGAGTTGACCCAGCGCCTGCATAATCTTTTACCGGCAGAAATAAGCGTGGGGAATCCGCTGGACCTGCACGACGATGCCAGTCCGGCGCTCTATCAGTCAGTGCTTACTGCGCTTCTAGACAGCCAGGATTATGATGCGCTTCTGGTTATTCATGCGCCAAGCGCGGCTTCGCCCGGAACGATTACCGCCGAAAAAGTGATTGCCGCCATCCAGCAGCATCCACGCGGCAAGCGCGTGACGATCCTGACCAACTGGTGCGGCGAGTTTTCGTCAATCGAGGCGCGCAAGCTGTTTACCGAAGCGGGTCTGCCGACCTATCGCACGCCAGAGGGAGCCGTCACCGCCTTTATGCATATGGTCGAATATCGCCGTAATCAGAAACAGCTCAAGGAAACGCCTTCACTGCCTCTGGATCTGAACAAGAATACCGACGGTGCGCACCGGTTGATTGACGCGGCGTTGCGTGACGGCACGACTCGCCTCGATACTCATGAAGTGCGGGCCATCTTCAAGGATTATGGCATGGCGGTGCTGCCGACGTGGATTGCCGGCGACAGCCTGGAAGCCGTGGAGATTGCCGGTCGCGTAGGGTATCCGGTGGCATTGAAACTGCGATCGCCCGATGTCGACCACAATTCCGAGGTGCAGGGCGTGATGCTGTATCTGCGCACCCCGCTTGAAGTGAGTCAGGCGGCCGATGCCATCTTTGACCGCGCCAAACGCGCCTTCCCGCAGGCGACCATCAACGGGCTGCTGGTACAGACGATGGCCAATCGGCCGGGCGCGCAGGAACTTAGAATTGTGGTGCAATACGATCAAGTCTTTGGCCCGCTTATCATGCTGGGCGAAGGCGGTATCGAATGGCGTCCGGAGCAGCATGCGGTGGTCGCACTGCCGCCGCTCAATATGGCGCTGGCCGGATATCTGGTGCAGCAGGGGTTGAAAAGCGGCAAGATCCGCGAGCGCAACGCCTTGAGGCCATTGGATATTCCGGCATTGAGTCGTCTACTGGTGCAGGTATCCAACCTGATTATCGACTGTCCGCAGATTAGCGAGCTGACCATTCATCCGCTGCTGGCTTCGGGCAGTGAGCTGACTTTGCTCGATGTCTCGCTCGAGCTGACCCCTGATAGCGACAACCGGCAATCGCGGCTGGCCATTCGCCCCTATCCGCAGCGACTGGAAGAGCGCGTCACCTTGAAAGACGGCTCGACCTGCCTGTTCCGCCCTATCCTGCCCGAAGATGAACCGCTGCTGAAAGCCTTTATCCAGAAGGTAACCAAAGAAGATTTGTATTATCGCTACTTCAGCGAGATCAACGAATTTACCCACGAAGATTTGGCGAACATGACGCAAATCGACTACGATCGAGAAATGGCCTTTGTCGCCGTACGCGGGCAAACGCATGAAATCGAAATCGTTGGCGTAACGCGGGCCATCTCGGATCCCGATAACATCGACGCCGAGTTTTCGGTGCTGGTGCGCTCGGATTTGAAAGGTTTGGGGCTTGGCGGCCGCTTGTTGACGAAGATGATTGCCTACACGACCGAGCACGGCATTCAGCGACTGGCCGGGATAACCATGCCGAATAATCGCGGTATGCTGGCGCTGGCGCGCAAGCTGGGCTTTGACGTCGACGTGCAGCTATCGGAGGGGATTGTCAGCCTGTCGCTTGCCCTGCAAGACGGCAAGAACGGCGCAAAATCTCGGCATTAGGCCGCATTTCAGCTAAAATTTTTACACTTTGCCGCTAACGCGTTACAGAATTAGGACAGCCTTGCAGGCAAAACTTGCGCACATCGGGAGAGAGTAATGGTATTATCGACCGATTGTGCGGTTTGTTTTGAATTGTTATACCGCAATCGCCATTCATTAAAGAGAGAAGAAGCGCACTGTGATGTTGTCTAAATTTAAACGAAACAAACATCAACAACATCTTGCTCAATTGCCCAAACTCCCCCAATCGGTTGATGCTGTCCAGACTCTGTACAGCGCCACAGATTTCCGTACGACGCTGCTTGAGGTCATTGCCAACGCCACCCAACGGATCTATCTGGTCGCTCTGTATCTTGAGAACGATGACGGTGGGCGAGATGTGTTATCGGCATTGTACGAAGCAAAACGTCAACGTCCCGAGCTGGATGTCTGCGTGCTGGTTGACTGGCATCGCGCGCAGCGCGGGCGTATCGGCGCGGCGGCGTCAAACACCAATGCCGACTGGTATTGCAGAATGGCGACCGACAACCCCGATGTCAGTGTTCCGGTCTATGGTGTGCCGGTCAATACCCGTGAAGCGCTTGGCGTGCTTCATCTCAAGGGCTATATCGTTGATGATCGTGTCATCTATAGCGGCGCGAGCCTTAATGATGTCTATCTGCATCGTCATGATAAATACCGTTATGACCGCTACCATCTGCTGACCAACGCCCGGCTTGCCGATACTATGGTCAACTACATCCATAAATCGTTGCTCAATGCGCCTGCGGTCCAACGACTGGATCGTGAAGATCGTCCGAAAAGCCCCGAGATCAAAAATGAAACGCGTCAGTTCCGCCAGAATCTGCGCGACTGTAGCTATCAGTTCAAGGATTCCGCTTCTGAAAACGAGTTGGCGGTCACGCCGATGGTCGGACTGGGCAAGCAGAACGATCTCAACCGCACGATTTTCCATCTGATGGCCAGTACGGATGAAAAACTGACGCTTTGTACGCCTTATTTCAATATGCCTGCCCTGCTGGCGCGCAATATTATGGGTCTTTTGCGTCGCGGCAAGCAGGTTGAAATTATCGTAGGCGACAAGACGGCCAATGATTTCTATATTCCGCAGGATCAACCTTTCAAGATTATCGGTGCCCTTCCCTATCTGTATGAAATTAATCTGCGCCGCTTCCTGAGCCGTTTGCAGCGTTTTATCGACAGCGGCCAGCTTATTGTCCGTTTGTGGAAAGACGGCGATAACAGTTATCACCTCAAGGGAATGTGGGTCGACGATCGCTGGCAGCTGATTACCGGTAATAACCTGAACCCGCGTGCCTGGCGTCTTGATCTGGAGAATGCCATTCTTATCCACGATCCTAATAAAGAGATGCAAAGTCAGCGGCAGAAAGAGCTGGATAATATCCGCGAACATACGCATATCGTTTCGCATTATATGGAGCTTGAAAGCATTCCGAATTATCCGGTGAAAGTGCGCAAGCTTATTCGCCGTCTACGCCGAATTCGTATCGACCGCCTTATTAGCCGTATTCTGTAATTGCCTGAAGCCCGGACATGTTCCGGGCTTTTTAATGGCCTTTTCCCGCAGGAGCAGCCCATTTATGCGAACACTGATACCCGTAATATTTCTTCCCCTGTTTATTTGCAGCGGCTGTACCCATTGGGCCAGGGATAACTGGACAGGCAAAGACAAGGCCGAGCATTTCGCGGCTTCGGCGGTGCTCGCCGCAGCGGGTACGGCGTATGCCAACAATCAGGGGCGCAGCGAGGCGCAGAGCCGCTCTTTCGGGTTACTGGTTCTCTGTAGGAATCGGTGCAGGAAAAGAGTTTTACGACAGTCGGGAAGCTGGCAGCGGATGGAGCTTGAAAGATTTTAGCTGGGATATTGCGGGCGCGGCGACAGGCTATAGCGCCTATCAGCTTATTCATAACAACTAGGGCCTCTGAAGAGGCCCTTTTGCTATTTCACTAAAGAATGTCTTAAAGACGTATCTCTTTGCCTTTCGCATGCAGCTTGATTGAAACAATAAAGGCAATCAGGCTCATGCCGGAAACATACCAGAAAAACACTTCCTCGATATTCCAGGATTTAAAGCTCAGGGCCACATATTCGGCAGATCCGCCAAAGACGGCATTCGCCACCGCGTAGGAAAGACCCACGCCCAACGCTCTGACTTCGGCAGGGAACATCTCGGCTTTAAGGAGTCCACTGATCGAGGTATAGAAGGTTACGATAGCCAGTGCAATAACGATAAGCGTAAAGGCGAGATAAGGGCTGGTGACGCTTTGCAGGGTATAGAGAATAGGAATGGTCAGCAGTGTCGCGAAGCCGGAAAATATCAGCATGGAATTTCTGCGGCCTATTTTATCGGACAGTGCGCCAACAATCGGCTGCAGCAACATAAAGACGAAAAGAGCCAGAGTCATTAATCCACTGGCCGTTTTCGCATCCATTCCCGCTGTATTGACCAGATACTTTTGCATGTAAGTCGTAAAGGTGTAGAAACTTAATGAACCGCCCGCAGTAAAGCCCAGCACCATCAAGAAGGCTTTCTTGTGTTTCCACAGGCCTTTGAGGCTGCCCGCATCTTTATGGTTACGCGTTTCCTTGTTGGAGGTCTCATTCAGCGAGCGACGCAGGTACAGCGCAACCACAGCCAACACGGCACCCAGTCCAAACGGAATACGCCAGCCCCAGGCACGTAACTCCTCACCAGTGAGCAGCTGTTGCAGGCAGACCAGCACCAGCAGCGCCAATAACTGACCGCCTATCAAGGTGACATATTGGAAAGACGCGAAGAAACCGCGACGACCTTCAATGGCCACTTCACTCATATAGGTGGCGCTGGTGCCGTATTCGCCGCCGACGGACAATCCCTGGAACAGGCGCGCGAGCAGCAGCAGAGCCGGCGCCCAGCTTCCAATGGAATCGTAGGTCGGCAGACAGGCTATTACCAGCGATCCGGCGCACATCATGCACACGGAGATAAGCATGGAATTCTTGCGCCCGTGCTTGTCGGCGATGTAGCCAAACAGCCAGCCGCCGATAGGTCGCATAAAGAATCCAGCGGCAAAAACGCCTGCAGTTTGCAGTAATTGCGTGGTGCTATTTCCACTTGGGAAGAACGAGGCAGCGAAATAAATCGAACAAAACGAATAGACGTAAAAGTCGAACCACTCTACGAGGTTGCCTGAGGAAGCGCCCACGATGGCAAAAATTCTACTTTTTTGTCTTGAGCCGCCACATCTTGCGGCATTGGACGAGAAGTTTCTGTCATTTTTATACTCTCCTGCTTTGTGCAGTTTAGGTCATTTATTATGATTTTTTATGCAATATGCGACCTAAGTTAAGCAGGAAAAGGGGGGATAAAGCGAGGATTATTGATTATTTATTGTATTAAGCGAGCGTTTTGCGAGCAGTGTCGAACTGCATTACGCGCATTTGTCTACTCGGAAATTGATTTTTTCACCCATACGCAGACGAGAAAAAGCCCCGTTCATACGAACGGGGCTATTTCTTTGTTTGATGCCTGGCAGTTCCCTACTCTCGCATGGGGAGACCCCACACTACCATCGGCGCTACGGCGTTTCACTTCTGAGTTCGGCATGGGGTCAGGTGGGACCACCGCGCTACTGCCGCCAGGCAAATTCTGTTTTATTCCCACCGCTTTCCCCATCAATCAGGGTAAGCCATCGGAACCAATCTTCGAACAAGCTGATAGTTAAAACTGCGTCTCTCCAAAACACCTTCGGTGTTGTAAGGTTAAGCCTCACGGGTCATTAGTACTGGTTAGCTCAATGCATCGCTGCACTTACACACCCAGCCTATCAACGTCTTGGTCTTAAACGTCCCTTCAGGGGGCTTATAGCCCCAGGGAAGACTCATCTCGAGGCAAGTTTCGCGCTTAGATGCTTTCAGCGCTTATCTTTTCCGCATTTAGCTACCGGGCAATGCCATTGGCATGACAACCCGAACACCAGTGATGCGTCCACTCCGGTCCTCTCGTACTAGGAGCAGCCCCTCTCAATCTTCCAACGCCCACGGCAGATAGGGACCGAACTGTCTCACGACGTTCTAAACCCAGCTCGCGTACCACTTTAAACGGCGAACAGCCGTACCCTTGGGACCTACTTCAGCCCCAGGATGTGATGAGCCGACATCGAGGTGCCAAACACCGCCGTCGATATGAACTCTTGGGCGGTATCAGCCTGTTATCCCCGGAGTACCTTTTATCCGTTGAGCGATGGCCCTTCCATTCAGAACCACCGGATCACTATGACCTACTTTCGTACCTGCTCGAGCCGTCACTCTCGCAGTCAAGCTAGCTTATGCCATTGCACTAACCTCACGATGTCCGACCGTGATTAGCTAACCTTCGTGCTCCTCCGTTACTCTTTGGGAGGAGACCGCCCCAGTCAAACTACCCACCAGACACTGTCCTCACCCCAGATTATGGGGCCGAGTTAGAACATCAAACATTAAAGGGTGGTATTTCAAGGTTGGCTCCACGCAGACTGGCGTCCACGCTTCAAAGCCTCCCACCTATCCTACACATCAAGGCTCAATGTTCAGTGTCAAGCTATAGTAAAGGTTCACGGGGTCTTTCCGTCTTGCCGCGGGTACACTGCATCTTCACAGCGAGTTCAATTTCACTGAGTCTCGGGTGGAGACAGCCTGGCCATCATTACGCCATTCGTGCAGGTCGGAACTTACCCGACAAGGAATTTCGCTACCTTAGGACCGTTATAGTTACGGCCGCCGTTTACCGGGGCTTCGATCAAGAGCTTCTCCTTGCGGATAACCCCATCAATTAACCTTCCGGCACCGGGCAGGCGTCACACCGTATACGTCCACTTTCGTGTTTGCACAGTGCTGTGTTTTTATTAAACAGTTGCAGCCAGCTGGTATCTTCGACTGTCTTCGGCTCGGGAAGCAAGTTCCTCCACCTGGTGACAGCGTGCCTTCTCCCGAAGTTACGGCACCATTTTGCCTAGTTCCTTCACCCGAGTTCTCTCAAGCGCCTGAGTATTCTCTACCTGACCACCTGTGTCGGTTTGGGGTACGATTCAATGTTACCTGATGCTTAGAGGCTTTTCCTGGAAGTGCGGCATCAACTGCTTCATCACCGTAGTGACTCGTCATCACGCCTCGGGGTTAAGGTGAACCGGATTTACCAGGAACACCCCCTACACGCTTAAACCGGGACAACCGTCGCCCGGCCAGCCTAGCCCTCTCCGTCCCCCCTTCGCAGTAACACCGAGTACAGGAATATTAACCTGTTTCCCATCGACTACGCCTTTCGGCCTCGCCTTAGGGGTCGACTCACCCTGCCCCGATTAACGTTGGACAGGAACCCTTGGTCTTCCGGCGTGCGGGTTTTTCACCCGCATTATCGTTACTTATGTCAGCATTCGCACTTCTGATACCTCCAGCAGACCTCACAGTCCACCTTCGACGGCTTACAGAACGCTCCCCTACCCAACAACGCCTAAGCGTCGCTGCCGCAGCTTCGGTGCATGGTTTAGCCCCGTTACATCTTCCGCGCAGGCCGACTCGACCAGTGAGCTATTACGCTTTCTTTAAATGATGGCTGCTTCTAAGCCAACATCCTGGCTGTCTATGCCTTCCCACATCGTTTCCCACTTAACCATGACTTTGGGACCTTAGCTGGCGGTCTGGGTTGTTTCCCTCTTCACGACGGACGTTAGCACCCGCCGTGTGTCTCCCGTGATAACATTCTTCGGTATTCGCAGTTTGCATCGAGTTGGTAAGCCGGGATGGCCCCCTAGTCGAAACAGTGCTCTACCCCCGAAGATGAGTTCACGAGGCGCTACCTAAATAGCTTTCGGGGAGAACCAGCTATCTCCCGGTTTGATTGGCCTTTCACCCCCAGCCACAAGTCATCCGCTAATTTTTCAACATTAGTCGGTTCGGTCCTCCAGTTAGTGTTACCCAACCTTCAACCTGCCCATGGCTAGATCACCGGGTTTCGGGTCTATACCTTGCAACTTGACGCCCAGTTAAGACTCGGTTTCCCTACGGCTCCCCTATACGGTTAACCTTGCTACAAAATATAAGTCGCTGACCCATTATACAAAAGGTACGCAGTCACACCACGAAGGTGCTCCCACTGCTTGTACGTACACGGTTTCAGGTTCTATTTCACTCCCCTCGCCGGGGTTCTTTTCGCCTTTCCCTCACGGTACTGGTTCACTATCGGTCAGTCAGGAGTATTTAGCCTTGGAGGATGGTCCCCCCATATTCAGACAGGATGTCACGTGTCCCGCCCTACTCATCGAACTCACAATCTGTGCGTTTTTGTGTACGGGAGTATCACCCTGTACCCTGCGACCTTCCAGACGCTTCCACTAACGCACAAACTGATTCAGGTTCTGGGCTGTTCCCCGTTCGCTCGCCGCTACTGGGGGAATCTCGGTTGATTTCTTTTCCTCGGGGTACTTAGATGTTTCAGTTCCCCCGGTTCGCCTCGCATGGCTATGTATTCACCATGCGATAGTGTGACGTATCACACTGGGTTTCCCCATTCGGGTATCGTCGGGTATAACGGTTCATATCACCTTACCGACGCTTTTCGCAGATTAGCACGCCCTTCATCGCCTCTGACTGCCTAGGCATCCACCGTGTACGCTTAGTCGCTTAACCTCACAACCCGAAGGTGTCTTTGCAGACGCATTCGAAGCCGTGATTATTTGAGAGACTCTGATACAGGTGCGCATAACTCAATACTTCTACGGAGAGTTATGTTCAGCTGTATCGTTTCAATTTTTCAGCTTGTTCCAGATTGTTAAAGAGCAATATCTCAAACACGACTCGTTGAAGTCATCTTTAAGATATGAGTTTGCAAAAACTCGGTGACAACGTCTTTCACGCGTTGTCGAGTGGCGTCCCCAAGGGGATTCGAACCCCTGTTACAGCCGTGAAAGGGCAGTGTCCTAGGCCTCTAGACGATGGGGACACGAAAATGCAGCACCGAATCCACAGACCCGGCACTTTTTCGTATCTGCGCAGGTTTCCCTACTGCATCAACAGGTGCTCTTGCTCGTTTACATCTATCAGACAATCTGTGTGGACACTGCACAATGCGTATCTTGAGGTAAGGAGGTGATCCAACCGCAGGTTCCCCTACGGTTACCTTGTTACGACTTCACCCCAGTCATGAATCACAAAGTGGTAAGCGCCCTCCCGAAGGTTAAGCTACCTACTTCTTTTGCAACCCACTCCCATGGTGTGACGGGCGGTGTGTACAAGGCCCGGGAACGTATTCACCGTAGCATTCTGATCTACGATTACTAGCGATTCCGACTTCATGGAGTCGAGTTGCAGACTCCAATCCGGACTACGACGCACTTTATGAGGTCCGCTTGCTCTCGCGAGTTCGCTTCTCTTTGTATGCGCCATTGTAGCACGTGTGTAGCCCTACTCGTAAGGGCCATGATGACTTGACGTCATCCCCACCTTCCTCCGGTTTATCACCGGCAGTCTCCTTTGAGTTCCCGACATTACTCGCTGGCAACAAAGGATAAGGGTTGCGCTCGTTGCGGGACTTAACCCAACATTTCACAACACGAGCTGACGACAGCCATGCAGCACCTGTCTCAGAGTTCCCGAAGGCACTAAGCTATCTCTAGCGAATTCTCTGGATGTCAAGAGTAGGTAAGGTTCTTCGCGTTGCATCGAATTAAACCACATGCTCCACCGCTTGTGCGGGCCCCCGTCAATTCATTTGAGTTTTAACCTTGCGGCCGTACTCCCCAGGCGGTCGACTTAACGCGTTAGCTCCGGAAGCCACGCCTCAAGGGCACAACCTCCAAGTCGACATCGTTTACAGCGTGGACTACCAGGGTATCTAATCCTGTTTGCTCCCCACGCTTTCGCACCTGAGCGTCAGTCTTTGTCCAGGGGGCCGCCTTCGCCACCGGTATTCCTCCAGATCTCTACGCATTTCACCGCTACACCTGGAATTCTACCCCCTCTACAAGACTCTAGCTTGCCAGTTTCAAATGCAGTTCCCAAGTTAAGCTCGGGGATTTCACATCTGACTTAACAAACCGCCTGCGTGCGCTTTACGCCCAGTAATTCCGATTAACGCTTGCACCCTCCGTATTACCGCGGCTGCTGGCACGGAGTTAGCCGGTGCTTCTTCTGCGAGTAACGTCAATCGCTGCAGCTATTAACTGCAACGCCTTCCTCCTCGCTGAAAGTGCTTTACAACCCTAAGGCCTTCTTCACACACGCGGCATGGCTGCATCAGGCTTGCGCCCATTGTGCAATATTCCCCACTGCTGCCTCCCGTAGGAGTCTGGACCGTGTCTCAGTTCCAGTGTGGCTGGTCATCCTCTCAGACCAGCTAGGGATCGTCGCCTAGGTGAGCCATTACCCCACCTACTAGCTAATCCCATCTGGGCACATCCGATGGCGTGAGGCCCGAAGGTCCCCCACTTTGGTCTTGCGACATCATGCGGTATTAGCTACCGTTTCCAGTAGTTATCCCCCTCCATCAGGCAGTTTCCCAGACATTACTCACCCGTCCGCCGCTCGTCACCCAGAGAGCAAGCTCTCCCGTGCTACCGCTCGACTTGCATGTGTTAGGCCTGCCGCCAGCGTTCAATCTGAGCCATGATCAAACTCTTCAATTAAAAGTTCGATTTGCTGAAACAAGTTCAGCGATGCTCAAAGTTACTTCACATCATTCATAATGAATTACTGCTTGGTCACTCTAAGACTTGATATTTTTTGCCACCGAGGTGGCGGATATCGTCTTGTGAGTGCCCACACAGATTGTCTGATAAATTGTTAAAGAGCAGTGAGTTACGCGCTTTCGCTTGCTAACTCGAGGTGGCGTATATTACGCTTTCCTCATTTGATGTCAACCGTTTATTTCGTCGGTCACCATCATTTTTAATTCTTCCCGACTCGTTCACACCGCGTTGCTGCTGCGTTGTTCCCTGTCGTTGGAGCGGCATTATAGGGAGTTTCCGCAGGGCCGCAAGCGTTTATTCGAAATAAATTATCAACCGCTCATTAATTCGCCAATTCGTGCATTTTTGAATAATAAACCAACAAAAAAGGGGCCAACCTTGCGGTTAGCCCCTTTTAATCAGGTATTACTCAGGTCAAAAGACCTGAGTTCTCCTTATCATTGTCTTATTGTTTAGCAACAATGTGGTCGTTTTCTACATCTATCGTAATCGGCTTACCCGGTATCAGCTTGCCGGAGAGGATTTGCTGAGCCAGCGGGTTTTCGATTTCCTGCTGAATGGCGCGTTTAAGAGGTCGTGCACCATAAACCGGATCGAAGCCCGTGTTACCCAGCAGCTCCAACGCGGCATCGGTGAGATGTGCGCTGTAACCCCGTTCATCCAGACGTTTATACAAACGCTGCAACTGAATCTCGGCAATGTGCTTGATATGCGCATGAGCCAGTGGGTGGAAGACCACGACTTCATCTATACGGTTGATAAACTCGGGACGGAAGTTATGTGTGACCACTTCCATGACCGAACTTTTCATCTGCGCATAGGTTGCCTGACCGAAATGCTGCTGGATAATGTCTGAGCCCAGGTTCGAAGTCATGATGACCACCGTATTACGGAAGTCGACTGTACGCCCCTGCCCATCCGTCAGTCGGCCATCGTCCAGAACCTGCAAGAGAATGTTGAACACATCAGGATGCGCTTTCTCGACTTCATCAAGCAAAATCACGGAATAAGGACGACGACGAACCGCTTCCGTCAGATAACCGCCCTCTTCATACCCGACATATCCCGGAGGCGCACCCACCAGCCGTGACACAGAGTGTTTCTCCATGAACTCCGACATATCGATACGCACCATCGCGTCATCACTATTAAAGAGGAAAGTCGCCAGCGCTTTGCAGAGTTCGGTTTTACCAACCCCGGTCGGACCGAGGAACAGGAAGGAACCGATCGGACGGTTAGGATCCGACAAACCGGCACGGCTACGACGAATCGCATTCGACACGGCATCCACCGCTTCATTCTGGCCAATGACCCTATGATGCAGCTCGTCTTCCATTCGCAGCAGTTTTTCACGTTCGCTTTCCAGCATTCTGGCAACCGGAATCCCGGTCCAGCGCGCCAGCACGTCGGCAATTTCGACATCGGTCACACGGTTACGCAGCAGCTTCATGGTTTTGCCTTCTGCCTGCGTAGCCGCCGCGAGCTGTTTTTCCAGCTCGGGGATTTTGCCGTATTGCAGTTCGGACATGCGGCCGAGATCCCCAACGCGACGCGCCTGCTCAAGGGTAATCTTCGCCTGCTCCAGTTCTGCCTTGATATTCTGAGTGCCGCTCAGAGAGGCTTTCTCTGCTTTCCACTCTTCATCAAGCCCGGAATATTCACGCTCTTTCTGATCGAGTTCGGTATTGAGCATTTCAAGACGCTTGATGCTGGCGTCATCCGACTCTTTCTTCAAAGCCTGCTGTTCGAGCTTCAGCTGAATGATACGACGATCGAGGCGGTCCAGCGATTCCGGCTTGGAGTCCATCTGCATACGAATGCTGGAAGCCGCTTCATCGATAAGGTCGATAGCCTTGTCGGGCAGCTGGCGATCGGAAATATAGCGATGAGACAAGGTTGCCGCGGCAACGATGGCCGGATCGGTTATCTGCACATGGTGGTGCAGCTCATAGCGCTCTTTCAGACCACGCAAAATGGCGATGGTGTCTTCAACGGACGGTTCCGCCACAAACACTTTCTGGAAACGACGTTCCAGCGCGGCATCTTTCTCGATGAACTGGCGGTATTCGTTTAATGTTGTTGCACCCACGCAGTGAAGTTCGCCGCGAGCCAGGGCCGGTTTGAGCATATTGCCCGCATCCATCGCGCCATCGGCTTTACCGGCGCCAACCATGGTGTGCAGTTCATCTATAAAGAGGATAACGCTGCCTTCCTGCTTGGCCAGGTCGTTAAGCACACCTTTCAGGCGCTCTTCAAACTCGCCGCGGTATTTGGCACCCGCCACCAGCGCACCCATGTCCAGAGACAGCACACGCTTGTTCTTTAATCCTTCGGGGACTTCGCCATTGATGATGCGCTGGGCAAGGCCTTCGGCAATCGCCGTTTTACCCACGCCCGGTTCACCGATTAATACCGGATTGTTTTTGGTACGGCGTTGCAGAACCTGAATGGTGCGGCGGATCTCTTCGTCACGGCCAATCACCGGGTCCAGCTTGCCTTGGTTCGGCGCGCTCAGTCAGATCAATGGTGTATTTCTTTAAAGCCTGACGTGAGTCTTCGGCTCCCTGATCATCCACTTTGTCACCACCTCGCATTTGATCGATAGCTACACTGATTTTTTCAACGGTCGCACCACTGGCCTTCAGGAGGTCAGTCAATGCGCCGCGGTCTTTCAAGGCCGCCAGAATGAAAAGTTCCGACGAGATAAACTTGTCGGCGCGCTGTTGCGCCAACTTGTCACAGAGATTCAGGACACGAACCAGTTCGCTGGATGGTTGAACATCCCCACCGGTTCCTTCAACTTGCGGTAAACGACCCAATGCCTGATCGACGTCCGTGCGGACCCGCTGGGCATCGACGCCCGCAGAGGTTAATAAAGGACGCACGGTTCCGCCTTCCTGGGTGAGCAAGGCGCTCATCAGATGGACGGGTTCGATAAACTGGTTGTCGCGGCCAAGTGCGAGTGACTGGGCATCGGCGAGGGCAAGCTGGAATTTGCTGGTAAGACGATCCAGACGCATAACACCTCCAATACTGAACAAAATTGCTACTGGAGATTAAATGAGGCCAAGCCCCACGATTTCAAGGTTATTTCGTCAGTATATTATGAGTACAACGTGATGCGTATCTGGATCGTCTTGATTTGATAGGTTATATCAGCCAGATCAAAGTTGCCAGCCGTCCGGTGATTCCGTCGCGGCGATAGGAGAAGAAATGAGCCGGAGAGCTGACTGTGCAGCGATCACCGCCATAGAACTGGCTGACGCCGGCGGCCTGCAAGCGCAGACGGGCAAGCTTGTAGATATCGGCAAGGTATTTTCCCTGCCCGACGGGGGCAAAGGCATCGACGGTCTGCGGGTCATGCTGCATGAACGCGGCACGCACTTCGGCGCCCACTTCAAACTGCTCAGGACCAATCGCCGGGCCAAACCACACCATGACATCCTGCGGTTTTGCGCGAAATGCCGACAGCGTATTTTCGAGTACGCCCGCGTGCAGCCCGCGCCATCCGGCATGCGCCGCCGCGACTTCATCCCCTGCCCTGCTGCAAAACAGCACCGGCAGGCAGTCGGCGCTCATCGCCGCACAGACGACCCCCGGCTCGCTGGTGTAAGCCGCATCGGCGCGAATCGTAGAATGAGGCGTTGTTTGCGTCAGACGCGCTACGTCAATGCCGTGAACCTGTTCCAGCCAATGCGGTGCAGCCGGAAGCTGGGCGAGCTGAACCAGACGCTGCCGATTGGTGGCGACGTGTTCGGGTGTATCGGAAACGTGGGAGCCAAGATTGAGCGAATCGTAGGGCGGCAGACTGACGCCGCCCAGACGGGTAGTAGAACAGGACCGCACCGATTCAGGCTGCGGCCAGTGTGGCAGGATTAATGCAGGCATTACCAATGCATCTGATCCTTGAACTCTTCGGTATCGGCTTTCATGGCGTCTATCAAGTCGACCATGTCCTGAGGCAGCGGCGCGTGCCACTCCATCTGGATACCGGTTACCGGATGGAACAGACGCAACATGGTGGCGTGCAGTGCCTGACGGTCAAAGGTACGCAGCTGATTGATGAAGCCTTCCGATGCACCTTTTGGCGGACGTGGACGACCACCATACAGTTGATCGCCAACCAGCGGATGGTTGATGTGCGCCATGTGAACACGAATCTGGTGTGTACGACCGGTTTCCAGACGCAGACGCAGACGCGTATGGGCACGGAAGTGCTCCATGATGCGATAGTGCGTGGTTGCCGGTTTACCCATCGGGTGAACGGCCATATGGGTGCGCTTGGTGCTGTGACGTGAAATAGGTTCGTTGACCGTGCCACCCGCCGTCATGTTGCCGATAGCAACGGCTTCGTATTCACGGGTAATTTCACGGCGCTGCAACGCATCAACCAGATGTGTCTGGGCAGGCACGGTTTTGGCAACCACCATCAAACCGGTGGTATCCTTGTCGAGACGGTGAACGATGCCGCAACGCGGAACATCGATAATCTCGGGATAATGATGCAGCAGGGCATTCAGTACAGTGCCATCGGGATTGCCGGCGCCCGGGTGAACCACCAAATCGCGCGGTTTGTTGATGACCAGAATGTCGTCATCTTCGTAAACGATGTTCAATGCGATGTCCTGAGGCAGCCAGCGAGCTTCCTCTTCGATCTGCGCATCGATGGTAATTGCTTCGCCACCCAGCACTTTTTCTTTAGGTTTGGTGGTTTTTTTACCGTTTACTGTCACCCTTTCATCAAGAATCCAATCTTTTATGCGAGATCTTGAATAATCAGGGAACAATTCGGCCAAAGCCTGATCTAACCGTTGACCGAGTTGTGTTTCGGCAACCGTCGCCGTGAGTTGTACTTGTTGTGCCATATGCTGCTCTTGGGTAACCTTGGGTTTTCACGGCGATGCCGTTTAAAATAATGTGCTATTGTAGCTGGTCTTTGTCGGGAGCTTAACGGACAGTCTCCCAGAATAACACCTGAGGATAATCAAAACGTCATGACGCGTGTGAAATATCTGGTGGCAGCAGCCACGTTGAGTCTGGCGCTGGTAGGTTGCTCCAGTTCCAAAGAAGCGGTCCCCGATAACCCGCCAAACGTCCTTTACGCGACTGCCCAGCAAAAGCTGCAGGACGGTAACTTTAAAGGCGCGATTGCGCAACTGGAAGCGTTGGATAACCGCTATCCGTTTGGGCCGTACTCACAGCAAGTGCAGTTGGATCTGATTTATGCCTATTACAAGTCGGCTGATTTGCCACTTGCCCAGGCATCTATCGATCGCTTCATGCGTTTGAATCCAACTCATCCAAACATCGACTACGTCATGTATATGCGTGGCCTGACCGATATGGCGTTGGATGACAGTGCTCTGCAAGGATTCTTTGGTGTCGATCGTTCAGACCGTGATCCACAGCATGCACGCGCTGCGTTTCGCGATTTCAGCCAGCTGCTTCATTCTTATCCAAACAGTCAGTATGCGACCGATGCCAACAAGCGTCTGGTCTTCCTGAAAGACCGTTTGTCTAAATTTGAGCTGTCAGTGGTGCAATACTACACTAAACGCGGGGCTTACGTCGCCGTTGTTAATCGTGTTGAGCAAATGATGAAGGATTATCCGGATACCAAAGCAACGCGCGATGCGTTGCCTCTGATGGAAAATGCTTACAGAGAACTGCAATTAACTAACGAAGCAGACAAGGTCGCCAAAGTTATCGCGCAGAACCCTGCCTGATTGCTTTTACAGCCTGTGTGTTTAAAACGGTGGCTCAGGCCGCCGTTTTTTTGTCCTAAACGTCTGAAAACCTCCTGTATTTTCCCTATTATCTTATTGATTAATTAGCATTGTTGAACGTATCCCGCAGACTTTTGTTCACTTAATCGGCATTCATCACAAATAACGGCCTGTTGGACGAGAGGCTCAAAAAAGTGTGATCCAGATCACATAAATTGTGGCGCAGGACGGTATGCTGGACCTACCTAGACGGAAAGACAGAGAGGTAAGTTAATATGATCGTAAACATTACCAGCAAGCAAATGGACATCACGACCGCGATTCGGGAACACGTCGAAGACCGTCTAAAAAAACTGGAAAAGTGGCAGACTCAGTTAATTACTCCACACATCGTTCTTTCCAAACAACCCGAGGGTTTTGTGGCCGATGCGACGATTGGTACCGCCAATGGCCCACTGGTTGCCAGCGCAACTAACCATGATATGTATATCGCCGTTAACGAGATGGTTTCCAAGCTGGAACGTCAGCTGAATAAAGTTCAGCACAAGGGTGAAGCACGCAGGGCCGAGAGCTGTGTCAAAGACATTAATCTTCAACCTATCGAAGAAGAATAGTTCTCTCCCCTATTGGTCAGAATTGAGCACAAGGCTTGAATTCGCTATATGACCCAGACAAATGCGCTCATACGGGCGCATTTGTCTTTTCAGTAGCCCTCGAAATGGCAAATCTTATTGACAGAAAGAAAAGCCAGGGGTTACTTTAATGCCTGACTTCTTATGAGCACAAAACAAGACATGATCCGCAAACCGTTTTTCTTCGCCTTCTTTTTTACCTTCCCCTGATTGGGAGGCGTTTCGTCGTATAAGAAAGAATGCGAAGACGAACAGAAAGCCTCCTCACCAGGAGGCTTTTTTTACCTGATAAAATCCGCCGTACTTGAAGCTGCAATTTTGATTACAGGATTATGCGTAAAAGCTAACACGAAGCGCCCTGGGCCTTCGTCACAAACAATTAAAAAAGGCAAAACCGATGAGTGATAACCCGTTACTGGACCTGCGTGAGCGTATCAGCGCCCTTGATGTAAAACTGCTGGCCCTGCTGGCCGAGCGACGCGGAATGGCTATTGAAGTCGCGCAAACCAAAATGCACAGTCATCGTCCCATTCGTGACATCGAACGCGAGCGCGAATTGCTTAATCGGTTGATTATCGAAGGTAAAAAGCACAATCTCGATGGCCATTACATCACCCGTGTCTACCAGTTGATCATTGAAGATTCGGTGCTGACTCAGCAGGCGCTGCTGCAACAGCATCTTAATCAAACTGCCTCCGGCTCTGCGCGTATCGCGTTTCTGGGTCCAAAAGGGTCCTACTCTCATCTCGCAGCACGCCAATATGCCGCTCGCCATTTCGACCAGTTTATTGAATCCGGCTGCCTGAAGTTTCAGGATATCTTCACCCAGGTTGAAACGGGTCAGGCGGATTACGCGGTATTGCCTATCGAAAATACCAGTTCCGGCTCTATCAACGATGTTTATGATTTACTGCAACACACCAGCCTCTCTATCGTTGGCGAGCTGACCAATGTTATCAACCACTGTGTGCTGGTTGCCGCCGATACGGACCTGTCTAAAATCGAGACCGTTTATAGCCATCCGCAACCGTTCCAGCAGTGCAGCCAGTTCATTAACCGCTTCCCGCAGTGGAAAATCGAATATTGTGAAAGCACTGCGGCCGCAATGGAAAAAGTGGCGGCGTCCAAATCTCCGAATGTCGCTGCATTGGGTAGCGAAGCGGGCGGCGCGCTTTATGGTTTGCAGGTGCTGGAACATAATCTGGCCAACCAGAAACAGAACATTACTCGCTTCATTGTGCTGGCGCGCAAGGCTATCGACGTCACCGAGCAGGTTCCGGCAAAAACGACTTTGATCATGGCGACGGGCCAGCAGGCCGGTGCGCTGGTTGATGCCCTGATGGTGTTCCGCGAGCAGGGCGTGATTATGACCAAGCTGGAGTCGCGTCCGATCAATGGCAACCCGTGGGAAGAGATGTTCTACATTGACGTGCAGGCCAACCTGCGTTCGGAAGCCATGCAGAATGCGCTACGCAATCTCAGCCCGATCACCCGTTCGCTGAAAGTACTCGGATGTTACCCAAGTGAAAACGTGGTTGCGGTAAATCCGGAATAAAGCTCGCAAAAACAGCTATAAAAAAGGCCAGAACGTTTTTACGTCTGGCCTTTTTGCTGTCTTGCGATAAAGTCTTTCGGGTCGATAACGCTTATTTGCGACTATCGTTTGCCTGGCGGAGCAGTGAGCCGCTCTCTTTCAGGAAACGAGGCGCATAATCGCCAAACCAGTCTTCAACTTGACGGAATTTGCCGATAAACGCCTGCTTGTCGCCGGTTTCAAGCAGCGCCAGTGCATCGCCAAAACGCTGGTAGTAACGTTTGATGAGCGAAATATTGTTCTCTGACGACATAATAATGTCGGCATAAAGCTGAGGATCCTGCGCAAACAGTCGCCCAACCATCGCCAGCTCAAGACGATAGATGGGTGAAGAGAGCGCCAGCAGCTGTTCGATATCCACGTTCTCTTCCGAGAGGTGCATGCCGTAGGCAAAGGTCGCGAAGTGACGCAGCGCCTGAACAAACGCCATATTCTGATCGTGCTCGACGGCGCTTATCTTGTGCAGTCGCGCGCCCCATACCTGTAACTGCTCGAGCAGCCACTGGTAGGACTCAGGCTCGCGGCCATCACAGTAGACCACCACCTGTTTGGCGAGACTGCCCACATCGGGGCCGAACATCGGGTGCAGGCCCAATACCGGACCGTCGTGCGCGGCCAGCATTGCATGCAACGGCTTGTTCTTGATGGAAGCCAGGTCGACCAGAATGCAGTCCTGCGGCAGCTTCGGCAGGCGAGCAATCACGTCTTCGGTCAAGTGAATAGGCACGCTGACGATAACCATTCCGGCATCGGCGAGCAGGGTCTCGGCCTGCGGCCAGTCCTCCTGCTCCAAAGATTTTACCTGATAACCCGAAAGCTCAAGCATGCGGGTAAACAGACGCCCCATCTGCCCTTTGCCACCGACAATCACCACCGGTCGCAGCGCAGGATGCAGCGTTTTAAATCCTTTATCATTTTCACTGGAGTAGGATTCGCGCATGACCCGGCGCAAAACGTCCTCAATCAGGTCGGCCGGGACACCCAGATTTACTGCTTCCTGACGGCGGGAGGCCAGCATTGCCGCCTCGCGCTCCGGAACATAGATTGGCAGCCCGTTACGGCTTTTTACTTCACCCACTTCAGCCACCAGATGCAAACGTCTGGCTAAAAGATCCAGCAGGGCTTTATCGACTTCATCAATCTGGTCACGCAATGCGTTAAGTTCGGCCACCATAAAACGTCTATTCTCCTGAAATTCGTGCTGCCAGCGAGTCGCCCAGCTCCTGATGCATGTTGCGAAGCAGGGCCTCGGTGGTTTCCCAATTGATACAGGCATCGGTCACCGACACGCCGTAGCGCATATCGGAACGCGGCTGCTCTGAAGACTGATTACCTTCATTCAAATGACTTTCCAGCATCAAACCGGTGATGGAACGGTTACCGGCCTTGATCTGTGCAATCGCCGATTCAGCCACCAGCGGCTGACGGCGGTAGTCTTTGTTTGAATTGCCATGGCTGCAATCTATCATCAAGGACGGACGGAGTCCCGCGCCCTGCATCTGTTTTTCACAATCCAGCACGTCTTCGGCGCTGTAGTTTGGCGTTTTGCCACCGCGCAGGATCACGTGACCATCGGGGTTGCCCTGCGTTTGCAGCAGACAAACCTGGCCGCCCTGATTGATGCCCACAAAACGGTGTGGCATGGCCGCAGCGCGCATGGCATTGATGGCGGTGCCGAGGCTGCCGTCGGTACCGTTTTTGAATCCTACCGGCATCGACAGACCGGACGCCATTTCGCGGTGAGTCTGGGATTCGGTTGTGCGAGCGCCAATCGCGGACCAGCTGAACAGGTCGCCAAGGTATTGCGGGCTGTTGGGATCCAGCGCTTCGGTCGCGATGGGCAGACCCATGCTGACCAGTTGCAGCAAGAGATTACGCGCGATGTGTAAACCGGCTTCAACGTCGAAGGTGCCGTCCATGTGCGGATCGTTGATAAGCCCTTTCCAGCCTACCGTCGTCCGTGGCTTCTCGAAGTAGACACGCATGACGATGTAAAGGCGATCGCTCAGCGCTTCGGACAGGGTTTTCAGGTGACGTGCGTATTCTATTGCAGCATCGAGATCATGTACCGAGCAGGGACCACAGACGATAAGCAGACGAGGATCGCGGCCGTGAATTATGTCGGCGATAGTCTGGCGGGATTTTTCAATGCTGGTCTGATTTTCCGCACTCAGCGGGAATTTGTTTTTCAGCTCTTCAGGAGTAATCAGGATTTCTTCGGCGCTGATATGCACATTGTTCAAGGCGTCTTTTTGCATGATGGCTGTCCAGGATAAATTTGAAAGAGATTTGCTGTTTATCAGCATCTGCCAAACACGATATCACAGGCTGTAAAGTTTTCAAACTCGCAGTGTAAACTTTATATTACCAATAGCACCTAAATAACCTCATCTGTAAACTTAATATTACATATCCATTGTAAGCTCCCTTTCTCACGCTTTTGTTGAGACGAAAAAAACGGCCCCGAGGGGCCGTTTATATAACACTTGAGAATGTTATCGTGCGTTAACGCGGTTAAGACGCTCTTTGATACGAGCTGACTTACCGGTACGCTCACGCAGGTAGTACAGTTTCGCTTGACGAACGGCACCACGACGTTTAACAGCGATGCTGTCAATAACAGGTGAGTGAGTCTGGAATACACGCTCAACACCTTCGCCGTTGGAAATTTTACGAACAGTGAATGCAGAGTGCAGACCGCGGTTACGGATAGCGATAACCACGCCCTCGAATGCCTGCAGACGTTTTTTGCTACCTTCAACGACCCATACTTTCACTTCGACCGAGTCACCCGGACGGAATGAAGGTACGTCTTGCTTCATCTGCTCTTGTTCGATTTGCTTAATGATATTGCTCATAATATATCTCTTACCCTAGGTAAACTGATAGTTCAGAGAATCCTGAAGCACGAAGCTTCATCATTCTCTTGATAGTTTTGTTAGCTGATCCGATGTTCCCGTTGGAACTCTTTCAGCAACACCTCTTGCTCGTCAGTCAGAGCTAGGTTTTCCAGAAGTTCAGGTCTTCTAAGCCAGGTACGGCCCAGCGACTGCTTCAAACGCCAGCGACGAATTTCTGCATGGTTTCCCGACAGTAAAACCGGCGGTACCTCCATGCCCTCCAACACTTCAGGGCGGGTATAATGGGGACAATCCAGTAATCCATCGGCAAAAGAGTCTTCTTCTGCCGAAGCATGATGACCCAGCACACCCGGAATGAATCGGGACACTGAATCGATCAACGTCATAGCGGGGAGTTCCCCACCGCTGAGTACGTAATCGCCGATTGACCATTCTTCGTCAATTTCGGTTTTGATCACGCGCTCATCGATGCCCTCATAGCGACCACACACCAGAACTATCTTCTGGTTGGTCGCCAGTTCGCAAACGCCTTGCTGGTCAAGTTTGCGCCCTTGTGGTGAAAGATAAATCACTTTCACGCCTTCGCCTGCCGCTGCCTTCGCTGTGTGGATGGCATCCCGCAAGGGTTGCACCATCATCAGCATTCCGGGGCCGCCGCCATAAGGGCGTTCGTCCACGGTGCGGTGCCGATCGTTGGCGAAGTCACGTGGACTCCAGCACTCTACGCTCAGCAGGCCATTCTTTACTGCCCGGCCAGTTACCCCGTAATCGGTGATTGCGCGGAACATCTCGGGGAAAAGGCTAACTATACCAATCCACATAGCCTAATCCTCATAACGGTGTTCCACTCAGCCTACGGATATCTACAGCAGTAGACATTACGGAGGTCAAAAACCAGGATCCCAATCTACTTCAATGGTCCGAGTAGCGAGATCGACTTTCTTGATAACCTGCCCATCGAGGAACGGAAGTAACCGTTCCTTGATGCCAAATGCATCTTTCAGGTTTGCTTTTACTACCATCACGTCGTTCGAACCGGTTTCCATCATATCAATGACTTTACCGAGCTCGTAACCGGTGGTGGTCACTACCTGGCAACCGAAAAGGTCTTTCCAGTAGTAATCACCCTCGCCGAGGTCTGGCAGCTGGCTTGAATCTACAACAATCTCGCGATTCGTCAGTAGATTGGCCGCATCCCGATCGTCAACGCCTTTGACTTTGATGATCAGGTCCTGATTGTGGCGCTTCCAGCTTTCCAGCTCGACAGCCTGCCACTTACCCGCCTGCTGGATAAACCAGGGCTGGTATTCGAAAATGCTTTCGGCGTCTTCGGTGGATGAAAACACTCTGAGCCAACCACGAATACCGTAAGTTGAGCCCATTTTGCCGAGAACAATCGGCTCAGCGGGCGTCACTGGATTGAGTTGCTTGCTCATTGCCACCACCGCGACAGATTAAGCTGCTTTCTTGGCGTCTTTGATCAGCGAAGCTACGCGATCAGAAACGGTTGCACCCAGATCTTGCCAGTGGGCAATACGATCCAGGTCCAGACGCAGTGCTTCAGCCTGGCCAGAAGCCAATGGGTTGAAGAAACCTACGCGCTCGATGAAACGACCATCACGAGCATTGCGGCTGTCGGTCACTACTACTTGATAGAACGGACGCTTTTTTGCGCCGCCACGTGCCAAACGAATTGTTACCATAACATCCTCTTTAGTGAATAAAACAGCCAGAGCCCATCGGGGAACGGGGTCTGGCTGCAATATAAAAAGCCCGAAAATTTTACTCATTTTGGCGCAAAAAGCAATCGAAAGCGTCTATTACCTCAAACTACTTTTGGCCGAGCGCTTATTTCCGGTACTCATTATCATGTCGAACAGCGGCTTAGCGACCAGGGAAACCCGGTGGCATCATGCCTTTCATGCCACGCATCATCTTGGCCATGCCGCCATTCTTCATTTTCTTCATCATGCGCTGCATGTCGTCAAACTGCTTCAGCAGCCTGTTGACATCCTGCACCTGCATTCCGGCACCCAGCGCGATACGGCGCTTGCGGGAACCTTTGATTATCTCGGGCTTGGCGCGCTCTTTCAGCGTCATCGAGTTGATGATGGCTTCCATACGCACCAGCACTTTGTCGTCCATTTGCGATTTGACGTTGTCCGGCAGTTGACCCACGCCCGGCAGCTTGCTCATCATGCTCGCCATGCCGCCCATGTTGCGCATTTGCTTGAGCTGGTCGAGGAAATCGGTCAGGTCGAAACCATTGCCCTTTTTCATCTTGGCGGCCAGCTTCTCGGCCTGCGCACGGTCTACCTTGCTTTCGATATCTTCGATAAGGGAAAGCACGTCGCCCATGCCGAGAATACGTGAGGCCACACGATCGGGATGGAAAGGCTCAAGGGCATCGGTTTTTTCACCCATACCCAGGAATTTGATAGGTTTGCCGGTGATATGACGAATCGAAAGTGCCGCACCACCGCGCGCATCACCGTCGACCTTGGTCAGGATCACACCGGTCAATGGCAGCGCTTCGTTAAACGCTTTTGCGGTATTCGCCGCATCCTGACCGGTCATGGCATCGACAACAAACAGCGTTTCAACCGGCTTGATGGCCGCGTGAACCTGTTTGATTTCGTCCATCATCGCTTCATCGACGTGCAAACGACCGGCGGTATCCACCAGCAGGACGTCGAAGAATTTCAGTTTCGCGTGCTGTAGCGCCGCGTTGACGATGTCGATAGGTTTCTGGCTGACATCGGAGGCGAAGAACTCGACCCCAACCTGCTCGGCCAGCGTTTCGAGCTGCTTGATTGCCGCAGGACGATAGACGTCGGCGGAGACAACCAGCACCTTTTTCTTGCGCTTTTCTTTCAGGAACTTGCCGAGTTTTGCCACGCTTGTGGTTTTACCCGCACCCTGCAAGCCTGCCATCAGCACGACAGCCGGCGGCTGCGCGGCCAGGTTCAGTTCGGAGTTCGCTTCGCCCATAGCCGTTTCCAGCTCTTTCTGAACGATTTTGATGAACTCCTGACCCGGCGTCAGGCTCTTGTTGACTTCGGTGCCAACGGCCGCTTCCTTCACGCGGTTGATGAAGTCGCGCACAACCGGCAAGGCAACATCGGCCTCCAGCAATGCCATGCGAACTTCACGCAGTGTTTCTTTTACATTCTCTTCGGTCAGCCGCCCACGGCCGCTGATATTGCGCAGTGTGCGCGACAATCGATCGGTTAAATTATCAAACATCGTCTCTTGCTCAACGTAATGACAGGCCGCTTTTGCGACACAATTGCGGGATTATAACACGAGATGTCCGCACAATCTCTGCCCGATATATAAAGGTAAAATCGGGAGAGTTGTTGGAGCACGACGCAGGTAACGCTATACTGGCTTTCTCATTCATTTTTCGACGCAAATGACACAATATGCCTGCTTTCGCTCTTGTCGCCATGTTCGCCTATCTGCTTAGCCTTTCTCTGATCATTCCGAGCCTGATCCGCAAGAATGGCACCTATCGGCGCATCGCGTTAATTTCGGCGACTGTCGCCCTGATTTGCCATGCCGTTACGCTTGAGCAGCGGGTGTTTGACGTCAGTACCGGCCAGAATCTGAGTCTGGTCAATATCGGCTCGATAGTCAGCCTCATTATCTGTACCGTGATGACTATCGTCGCCTCGCGCAGCCGCGGCTGGTTTATCCTGCCGGTGGTGTACTGCTTTGCGTTGATAAACCTGGCGCTGGTCGCTTTCCTGCCGGGCGAGTTCATAACGCACCTTGAGGCAAGCAAAGGGTTGCTGGTCCATATAGGATTGGCGCTGTTCTCGTATGCCACACTGATTATCGCCGCGCTGTATGCGCTCCAGCTTGCCTGGCTCGATTACCAGTTGAAGAACAAGAAACTGACGTTTTCCGCCGATATGCCGCCGCTGATGAGCATTGAACGCAAACTGTTTCACATCACCCAGGGCGGTGTGATCCTGTTGACGCTGACGCTTTGTACCGGCCTGTTATATATGGAAAACCTCTTTAGCCGAGAAAATATCGACAAGGCCGTGCTGTCTATTCTTGCCTGGCTGGTTTACATCGTGCTGCTGTGGGGACATTATCACGAAGGCTGGCGTGGACGCCGCGTGGTGTGGTTCAGCATGGCCGGTGCCATCCTGTTGACGCTTGCCTATTTTGGCAGCCGCCTCATCCAGCAGGTCATGGTTCACTAAGACGCCGATCCCTTGTCCCTCGCCATTCATTCATAAAACATTAAGGAATTACCCGTTGGAGCACGTCTCAACAACTACCCTCATTATCATCCTGGTTATCATGGTGGTAGTTTCCGGCTATTTTTCGGCTTCCGAAACCGGAATGATGACCCTCAACCGCTATCGTTTACGCCACCTTGCCAAGCATGGAAACCGTGCTGCGCGTCGCGTTGAAAACCTGCTGAAAAAGCCCGACCAGCTCATAAGTCTCGTGCTGATTGGCAATAATCTGGTCAATATTCTCGCCTCGGCGCTGGCCACCATCGTCGGGATGCGTCTTTATGGCGATGCGGGCGTGGCCATCGCGACCGGCATCCTGACCTTTGTGGTCCTGCTGGTTCGCCGAAGTGCTGCCGAAAACCTTCGCGGCGCTCTATCCTGAACGTATCGCCTTCCCGAGCAGCCTTCTTTTACGTCCGTTGCAGACCATCATGATGCCGCTGGTCTGGTTGCTGAACAGCCTGTCCAAGATTCTGATGCGCATGTTCGGCATCAAAACCAATGTGGGGATAAGCGATGCCGTGAGCAAGGAAGAGCTGCGCACTATCGTAAACGAATCCCGCTCGCAGATTTCGCGCCGCAATCAGGACATGCTGCTGTCGGTGCTGGATCTTGAAAAAGTGACCGTCGATGACATCATGGTGCCGCGCAACGAAATCCTTGGCATTGATATCAACGACGACTGGAAATCAATCAGCCGTCAGCTGACGCATTCGCCGCACGGTCGCATCGTGCTGTATCGCGACTCGCTCGACGACGCCATCGGCATGCTGCGTTTGCGTGAAGCCTACCGCATGATGACCGAGAAGAAAGAGTTCAACAAAGAAAACCTGCTGCGCGCCGCCGATGAAATCTACTACATTCCGGAAGGTACGCCGTTGAATATCCAGCTGGTTAAATTCCAGCGCAACAAGAAGAAAGTCGGCATCGTAGTAGACGAGTATGGCGATATTCAGGGGCTGGTGACGGTCGAAGACATTCTGGAAGAGATTGTCGGCGATTTCACAACCTCGATGTCGCCAACGCTTGCCGAAGAAGTTACGCCGCAGAGTGACGGAACGGTGCTCATTGAAGGCAGCGCCAACGTGCGCGAATTGAACAAGGCGTTTAACTGGAACCTGCCGATTGAAGGGCCGCGTACCATCAACGGCATTCTGCTTGAGGTGCTGGAAGACATTCCAAAGATTGGTACCAGTCTGCGTATCGAAAGCTATGAAGTGGAAATTCTCGACGTGCAGGACAACATGATAAAACAGGTTCGCGTCAGGCCTTTGAAAACCCTGCGCAGCAGCGCCGAGCATTAATCGGCACGTTGTCGGGGCGCGGTCTTGAAACCTTGTCTTGATGCCGGAAAGAAAAAAGACGCGATATTCTCGCGTCTTTTTTTATGCCATTGGCCAAAGCGCCAACCTTTAGGGAAGCTCAAACTAGATATGCAGTTCGGTCAGCTTTTCGGGTGGCAGCGCCAGGTCTTCGTTGCGGTTAACACCGATTTCGCTATCAACGATATGCTGGGCGATTTCCTGGGCTTCTTTCAGCGAGTGCATTTCACAGGTACCGCACTGATAGATGTTCAGCTCGGGGATCTGGTTCTGATCTTTGACTTTCAGAATGTCGGCCATCGCCGCTTTCCAGGCAACGGCAACACGCTTCTCGTCCGGCACACCAATCAGGCTCATGTAGAAACCGGTACGGCAACCCATTGGTGAAATATCGATGATTTCGACGCCTTCACCGTTCAGGTGGTTACGCATGAAACCGGCGAACAGGTGCTCCAGCGTGTGCGTACCGCGCTCGGTCATCACTTCGATATTCGGGCGGCAAAAACGCAGATCGAAGACGGTGATGGTGTCCCCGTTTGGGGTCTTCATGGTTTTTGCGACACGAACGGCAGGGGCAGCCATGATTGTATGGTCTACCGTAAAGCTATCCAACAGTGGCATATCGTCACCTCTCCTAAAAAAAATGATTTTTTTATCGAACTCGGGAAACCTTTTCCCAAAACACGAGTCTGAATATATGAAAGACGCGCATTTGTTATCATCATCCCTGAAACAGAGATGTTTGTTTTGGCCACAGTGATGTGGCCATTTTCTTTTCCAGCCCTCGCCCAATCTCACAGCACCGATTGATTCCCCGGCACTATTTCGCGGCGAGAGAAGCCAGATACTCTTCAAAGCTTAACTTATCTTCTGCTTCCAGACGGCGCTGACGCTGCCAGGATGCATCGTACTCTTCCGCCAGCTGCTGCTCCTTCAGAACCTCCATCGGCTCATCAATCAGCATCTGACGATATTTCTCGGCCAGTTTGAGTCCGAGATTGCCTTCACCCTCCTCCTTCATCATCTTGAGGATACGGGCGGAATAAGTCAGCTCGGGATTATCAAATGCGGCAACCAGTTCGCTGCACACGTCCTGATACTCTTTATTGCCGTTTTGGCTATCCAGCACTTCCGCGACGCGACGCAGGTCGGCAAACAGCGATTTACCTACTTTATCAAGCGGTTCACGTACGTCGTCACAGCCGATGCCGATCGTCTGGCCCGGTTTACGCCCTTCCAGAATGACACGATTCCAGTTTTGACGGGTGCAAAGAATCTCTTCGCTGCTCATCTCCGGCGCATCGGCCAATGCACACCATATCAAAAATAGATCGAGGAAACGTGCCTGCGAGGCATCAAAACCGGTCGGCGTGAACGGATTGATGTCGAGAGAACGCACCTCAATGTATTCGATTCCACTGCGCATCAGTGCGTCGGAAGGCGTTTCGCCAGATTTGGTGACGCGCTTCGGACGGATAGGAGCATAAAGCTCGTTCTCAATCTGTAACACATTCGTATTCAGCTGGAGATATTTACCGTCTTTCTTGACGCCCATTGCCGCATATTCGGCAGAAGGCGTGCGAATGGCACGTTTGACACCGGCAACGTAGGTTTCAAGGTCATTGAAGGTAATGCCCAGATTGCTCTGCGATTTATTGGTGTAGCCCAGGTCGCTAAGACGCAGCGAGGTCGCGTAAGGCAGATAACATAATCCGGTTCTCTGCATACTCGAACGGCAAATTGGTTTCACGGCCTTTAAGGAAAGAGGAACAGATCGCAGGCGATGCCCCGAACAGGTAAGGGATAACCCAGCCAAAACGGTAATAGTTGCGGATCAGTTTGAAGTAGCCGGCGGAAATCTCTTCCTTGCCGCTTTGTGCATCTTGAATACCCAACCGCGCCTGCCAGAATTCGATTGGCAGCGAGAAGTTGTAGTGAATACCGGAAATTATCTGCATCAGTGCGCCGTAGCGGCTTTTGAGGCCCTGACGATACAGCGTTTTCATCTGACCGACGTTCGAGGTGCCGTACTGCGCCAGCTCGATGTCATCGGCAGAATCGATAAAGCACGGCATGCTGAACGGCCACATTCTTTCGTCACCCAGCTCCCTGGCTACGTGACGATGAATATCGCGCAGGAAACTCAGCGTATGCTCGACGCTGTCATCGACCGGTGTAATAAACTCGAGAAGCGACTCGGCAAAATCGGTGGTGACCCAACGATGCGTCAAGGCTGCGCCAAGAGGTTCAGGGTGACCCGTCTTTGCCAGTGTACCGTTTGGATTCACGCGGAGCGTTTCACGCTCGATGCCCCGACGAATACCCTTTACGGACTGGGGATGGGCTTCCAACCAGGAAAGCGCCTGTGATACATCCGGGATCAAATTGACCTCCCGATTTTAAAAAAGTTAACGCGTAAATGTTCTGAGTCTGCATAGATGTGACCATCATAGATAACCGATACCAATCTAACCGCGTCATGAGCTCGCTCTTGCGTGCCTACGGCCAATGCCATGGCACGGGCGTCGCTCACAGCGTGCGTACGTCGACGAAGGCCATATTGGCCCGTTTAGCTGCTTCTATACCGAAATCGGCGTCTTCAAATACCACACAGTTCTCCGGCGGCACGCCAATCAGTTCGGCGCAGCGCAGAAAGGTGTCTGGCGCCGGCTTGTGATTTTCTACATCGTTGGCGCCGACAATCGCGTCGAAACACTGGCGCAGCCCCAAATGACGCAGCAGAGCATCCGCCATTCCGTGTTCGCTGCCCGTGCCGACCGCCATAGGGCGACGCCCGTGAAACGCCTTCACCACCTCGATAAGGGGCAAGGGCTGAACCGTGTCCAGTAACATCGCCTGCACGGCCGAGGTTTTCTCGGCGGCGAGATGATAGGGATCGAGATCCGCCTTGTTACTGTCAATTATAGACTGCGCAATGCGCCAGGTCGGCGAGCCGTTAAGCGCGACCATCGCAGCCAGGTCATACTGCAAGCCATATTTGCCCAGTACCTGGTGCCAGGCTTTGCGGTGCGTGGGTTCGGTGTCCAATATGGTACCGTCCATATCAAAGATCAAACCCTGGTACCCTTCGTATATCTTGTAGTCCATGACACCGCCTACTCTTCACCGATATGGGGAAACTACTTTAGCTTAAAGATTGGAAATTGTCGCTTTTTGTCAGGTTGGAAAGCACATAGGGATTAATCTTGCGGGAAGGATCGAGAGAAAGAAAAAAATTTGCGGAAGACAGAAAGCAAAAAACCCGCCGAAGCGGGTTTCTTGTAACTTGCAGAGTCTGAATGAACATTGTCTGCAAGACTTGAATATGGTGCACCCAGGAAGATTCGAACTTCCGACCGCTCGGTTCGTAGCCGAGTACTCTATCCAGCTGAGCTATGGGTGCAGGGTTGGTACAGATTTTTTTACTGATGTTAAAGCGAAGGATTAAGAATGGTGCACCCAGGAAGATTCGAACTTCCGACCGCTCGGTTCGTAGCCGAGTACTCTATCCAGCTGAGCTATGGGTGCATATCACTTCTTTAATGCAGTTCTTTACAACAGATACTTCACCACTTTCACATTCTACCTAAATCGGCCCTGATGCTCACTTGATTGCAAATCAATATACATCACAGAAAGAATGGTGCACCCAGGAAGATTCGAACTTCCGACCGCTCGGTTCGTAGCCGAGTACTCTATCCAGCTGAGCTATGGGTGCATCTTAAATGGCGGTGAGGCGGGGATTCGAACCCCGGATGCAGCTTTTGACCGCATACTCCCTTAGCAGGGGAGCGCCTTCAGCCTCTCGGCCACCTCACCATACGCTTCTTTCGAATCGTGCTGACTAACTTTGTTTAAGCTCATCGGCACTGCGTGGCGCACATATTACTTTCCCGCACTTATAAGTCAAACCCTTTTTTCCGAAGAATTGTTTGTTTGAACAATTCCCACCCAACCTGTGCAGATTACCGGCAAATATTGGGCTTTATGAGATAAAAACCGATGTTTAATCAGTAAAAAGGATCAGACGAAGAAGTGACGACAGAGAAATAATTTTCGAACAGGAAGGGAAAAGCGGAGGGGAAATGCGAAAAGACACCGTAGAAATTCATCAGCGCCCCGCCCGAGACGGGACGCCTGATAAATTAATAACTCGTCTGTTGAGATTTTTCAGCCTGAATGCGCTGGTAGATCTCTTCACGATGAACAGAGACCTCTTTCGGCGCATTAACACCAATACGCACCTGATTACCTTTAACGCCTAACACGGTAACCGTAACCTCATCGCCAATCATGAGGGTTTCACCAACTCGGCGAGTCAGAATAAGCATTCTTTGCTCCTTGAAAAATTAAATGAGTCGGGTCTCTCAGTTTCACAGTCATTATCTATCATAAGCTGTAAAAACGTAAGCCATGACCTCCACATAAAATGTACGTCAGCTCTATACATTAGCTGTGAGTGATTTTAAGTTTAGCCGAAATCGGCGAAGCCGTGACGTAAATAGTGAGAGTTAACCGGTCGTAAAGACTGAAAACGCCATAACAGACAAGAGATTATGGCGTTTTCACTGTTACTGATTTTTAAGACTACAGCTTGTCGGCTACCCAAGCTTCTACGCCCGCAAGCGCAGCTGGCAAGGCCTGTACATCGGTACCGCCCGCCTGAGCCATATCAGGACGGCCACCGCCTTTACCGCCAACCTGAGATGCCACCGTACCAATCAGTTCACCGGCTTTAACACGATCGGTCAGGTCTTTCGTGACACCCACAATCAGACTTACCTTATCATCTGCGGTCGTCGCCAGCACGATAATGGCAGAGCCCAGCTGATTTTTCAGGTCATCGACCATCGTGCGCAGCATTTTGGCTTCAACGTTATCCAGCTGTTTCACCAGCAGTTTAACGCCCTTAACTTCTTTGGTTTGACCGGACAGCGATGAACTTTCCTGTGCAGCCTGCTTATCTTTAACCTGCTGAAGTTCTTTCTCGAGCAGACGAGAGCGCTCGAGAAGACTGCGAATCTTGTCGGTGACGCTGTTGACGTCGCCTTTGACAAGGTGCGCCACGTCTTGCAGCAAATCGCTCTGCTGGTGCAGCGCGGCAATGGCGTTGTCGCCGGTAATGGCTTCGATACGACGAATACCCGCCGCCGTGCCCGATTCGCTCTGAATGCGGAACAGGCCGATATCACCGGTACGGCTGGCGTGGATACCGCCGCACGGTTCGGTCGAGAAGTCGCCCATAGACAGCACGCGCACGTGGTCTTCGTACTTCTCGCCAAACAGCGCCATTGCGCCCTTCTCTTTCGCATCGTCGAGCGCCATGATATTGGTCTCGATAGGCAGGTTACGACGAATCTGCGCATTCACCAAATCTTCGACCTGACGAATCTGCTCGGGTTTCATGGCTTCTGGATGAGAGAAGTCAAAACGCAGATAGTGGTCGTTGACCAATGAACCTTTCTGAGCAACATGTTTACCCAGAATCTGGCGCAACGCTGCGTGCAGCAGGTGTGTAGCAGAGTGGTTCAGACGAATGCGGTCGCGACGTGTCGCATCGACATCGGCTTCAACGCTGTCGTTAAGGCTGAGCTTACCGGCGCTTAGCACGCCCTGATGGCCGATGGCCTTGCCGTATTTCTGCGTATCGGTAACGGTGAACTCGCCCGCTGCCGTTTTCAGTACGCCTTTGTCGCCAACCTGTCCGCCAGACTCGCCGTAGAACGGCGTATCGTCCAGCACCACAATCGCGTTTTGACCCGCCTGAATCTCTTCAACCGGCTGGCCGTTGACAAACAGCGCCACGACTTTGGACTGACGCTGAACGTGATCATAGCCAGAGAACTGGGTAACGCCGTCGACGCGCACCATATTGCTGTAGTCCGCGCTGAAGCCACTGGCTTCGCGAGCACGCGTACGCTGGGCTTCCATGGCTTTTTCGAAACCGGCTTCGTCGACCTTGAGATTGCGCTCGCGGCAGACGTCGGCAGTCAAATCGACCGGGAAACCAAAGGTGTCATACAGACGGAAGACGATTTCGCCGTCCAGCGTGTCGCCTTTCAGTGCTGCCAGTTCTTCGTCCAGTAACGCCAGTCCGCGCTCGAGCGTACGGGCAAACTGTTCTTCTTCGGTTTTCAGCAGCTGTTCAACGGTGGTTTGCTGCTTCGCCAGCTCAACGCCCGCCGAGCCCATCACCTGCACCAGAGGCGCAACCAGCTTGTAGAAAAAGGCTTCTTTCGCGCCCAGCATGTTGCCGTGGCGCACCGCGCGACGAATGATGCGACGCAGCACGTAGCCACGGCCTTCATTTGAAGGGATCACGCCATCGGCAATCAGGAACGCGCAGGAACGGATGTGGTCGGCAATCACGCGCAATGACTTGTTGTTCAAATCGGTCGCGCCGGTGACTTTCGCCACAGCGGTAATCAGCGTCTGGAACAGGTCAATGTCGTAGTTGGAATTGACGTGTTGCAGCACGGCGGTAATACGCTCAAGGCCCATACCGGTATCAACCGACGGTTTTGGCAGTGGCAGCATGGTGCCGTCCGCCTGACGGTTGAACTGCATGAAGACCAGGTTCCAGATCTCGATGTAGCGGTCGCCGTCTTCTTCCGGGCTACCCGGAGGCCCGCCCCAGATGTGGTCGCCGTGGTCGAAGAAGATTTCGGAACACGGACCGCAAGGGCCGGTGTCGCCCATCTGCCAGAAGTTGTCGGACGCGTACTGCGCGCCTTTGTTGTCGCCAATGCGGATAATGCGCTCTTTCGGCACGCCAATCTGGTGTTCCCAGATATCAAAGGCTTCGTCATCGGTCGCGTAAACGGTCACCCACAGTTTTTCTTTCGGCAGATTGAACCAGTTTTCACCGGTCAACAGCTCCCAGGCAAACTTGATGGCGTCTTCCTTGAAATAATCGCCAAAGCTGAAGTTGCCCAGCATTTCGAAGAAGGTGTGGTGACGCGCGGTATAACCCACATTTTCAAGGTCATTGTGCTTGCCACCGGCGCGTACGCAGCGCTGAGAGGTGGTCGCGCGATGGTAGTCGCGATTGTCCAGGCCCAGGAAAACGTCTTTGAATTGGTTCATGCCGGCATTGGTAAACATCAATGTCGGATCATTGGTAGGGATCAGCGAGCTGCTGTCGACAACAGTGTGTCCCTTACTATGGAAGAAATCGAGAAACGCTTGACGGATCTCAGCGGTGCTCTTGCTCATAAATGTCCCGGAATAAGGCTAAAAAGGTCGGCCCGTGAGCAAGATTAGCGTGATAACGTCCAGCTTACTTTGTCGCTCACGAACAAAAAGTGGGGATAAGATAAAATTTCTTCGCGGGGAAGTAAAATCCAGTATGCGTTCAATCCTCAAAATCGCGATAAATAGACTGAATTTCCTCCTGGAAAAAACCGCGATAAAGTAAATAGCGCAATACTTTGGATTTCTCCTTCCACTCCGTTGGCAACGGTTGACCGAATTTATGTGTCGCCAGTTCGTAGGCCTTGGTGCACCAGTCTACCTCGCAATTTTCCAGCGCTTCGGTAATTACCTCTTTGTCTACGCCCTTTTGCGTCAGCTCGGAACGAATGCGCTGCGCACCCAGACCACGGTTGCTTCGCCCCGCGATATAGCGCTCGGCAAATTTGGCATCATCGAGCCAGTGATGTTCATAGCAGTAGGCAATAACCTGTTCGACCTGGTCAGGGCAGATTTCTTCGGGTTCCTTCGGGGTAGCCTGCCTGCGTGCATCCGGATTCTGACGGGCTTTATAGGATGACGGGCGACTGAAAGGCTGAGGCGGAGTCAGCAGCTTGCGGCGAAGCTCGGCTTCTCCGTGATCGCGCTGGCCCAAAAGGCGCATGGCACGGGCAATCAGGTTATTGAGTTTTTTCGCGCGATCGTCCTCTAGTGTCGAAAACAGTGAAGATGGCGCGTCATGTTGTTCGTTGTCCTGAGTCATGCCTGATTCCTTTTCCATAAATGCAAAAAAACAGCCTGATGAGAGGCTGTTTTTTTAAGGGAGACAAGCTGTCAAACCTGCCGGCAGAACATTTACCGGCGGGTTGAGCGCAGAGTATTAAAACTCTTCGCTGGTTTCTGCATTGTCGTCCAGATTTTCGGCCGTCGCGGCAGCGCTAAGCTCACCGGTGCCGCTCAACAGCATTTCTCTGAGTTTCTTGTCGATTTCAGAAGCCACTTTCGGGTTTTCTTTCAAGAAGTTGCTGGCATTGGATTTACCCTGGCCAATCTTGTCGCCGTTGTAGCTGTACCATGCACCGGCTTTCTCGATCAGTTTGTGCTTAACGCCCAAATCAACCAGCTCGCCGTTGATGTTGATACCTTCGCCGTACATGATCTGGAATTCAGCCTGCTTGAACGGCGCAGCGATTTTGTTTTTCACTACTTTCACGCGGGTTTCGCTACCGACAACGACATCACCGTCTTTGATTGCGCCGATACGACGGATATCAAGACGAACAGAAGCGTAGAACTTCAGGGCGTTACCGCCGGTAGTGGTTTCCGGGTTACCGAACATCACACCGATTTTCATACGGATCTGGTTGATGAAGATAAGCAGGGTGTTGGCGTTTTTCAGGTTACCGGCAAGCTTACGCATTGCCTGGCTCATCATACGTGCCGCGAGGCCCATGTGAGAGTCACCGATTTCGCCTTCGATTTCTGCTTTCGGGGTCAGTGCCGCTACGGAGTCAACGATGATAACGTCAACCGCGCCAGAGCGGGTCAAGGCATCACAGATTTCCAGCGCCTGCTCACCGGTGTCCGGCTGTGAACACAGCAGGTTGTCGATGTCTACGCCCAGTTTCTTGGCATAGATAGGGTCAAGCGCGTGCTCGGCATCGATAAAGGCACAGGTTTTGCCTTCACGTTGCGCAGCAGCAATAACCTGCAAGGTGAGCGTCGTTTTACCCGAAGATTCCGGTCCGTAAATTTCGACGATACGGCCCATAGGCAAGCCGCCTGCGCCCAACGCGATATCCAGAGACAGAGAGCCGGTGGAGATCGTTTCAACATCCATGGAGCGATCTTCGCCAAGGCGCATGATGGAGCCTTTACCGAATTGCTTTTCAATCTGGCCCAGTGCCGCAGCTAACGCCTTTTGCTTGTTCTCATCAATAGCCATTTTTACTCCTTCGCGTGACGCGTTGTGTGTGACCACACGTCTTGTCACTGAATGTTGTTGTTTGGATGCACAGTACACATACAGGTAATTGACAGTAATTATACTGTATACGCATACAGTATCAAGTCTATTTTTTCAAAAATTCGTCGAGAAGCGTTTGCAGCGCAAAAACAGCGGCTTGCAGGCGCACGGCTTCGCGATTGCCGGAAAACACCTCTTTATGGGCATAAATGCGGCCGTCGTTGTCGGCAAAGCCAAACCACACCGTGCCCACAGGTTTTGCCTCGCTGCCGCCGTCAGGCCCGGCAATGCCGCTTATCGACACCGCAAGGTTTGCGCCGGCCGCATAACGTGCGCCACGCGCCATTTCCCGCACTACCTGCTCGCTCACTGCGCCGAACTCTTTCAACGTCGCGTCTGAAACGTCGAGCATTTCGCGTTTTGCGGCGTTGCTGTAAGTGACAAAACCACGGTCGAACCAGGCAGAACTGCC
Organism: Rouxiella chamberiensis; assembly: GCF_026967475.1. Taxonomy (NCBI): domain Bacteria; kingdom Pseudomonadati; phylum Pseudomonadota; class Gammaproteobacteria; order Enterobacterales; family Yersiniaceae; genus Rouxiella; species Rouxiella chamberiensis. The sequence goes on from NZ_CP114058.1 coordinate 2,978,969, forward strand.
GGCAACATCGGTAAGGGCTTTCGCGACCCAGCCTCCCGTGCACGACTCTGCACAGGTAACCCAGAAATCGCGGGCTTTTAAGGCCGCGCCTACCTCGATACTAAGCTGATGCAATTTATTTTCGGTCATGGATTTTTCCGCAACGTGGGATCAACTCAGGCAATGTTAGCACTTCCTGCAAGGGAAGATCTGCCCTCGACGACAATATGCGGGATATCGCCAGAAAAACGGCAACTCATTCAGCACGCTAGCAATATTCTCTGAATACTCCTTTCAGATGGGGGCAGCAGGCGACAATTTCAAGCCGTCCTCCATTTTTGCACCACTGCGTTTTCCTACTGCACTTATGCGGTGAAAACCGGTTTACCTTTTTGCTCCCTATGTCCGTAAATCTCGCGAATCGTCATTTATTCCTTTCGGAATACAGGTCGGTATACAAGATGTTAGCAGAGTGAGAGCGTTTATTTTTTCCACAATTCGGGAGTTGGCCCGAAACCTGCATTGCTAGCAATCATGACATTGCCCGCTTTGCAGCCTTAAGGAGAATTGTGGTGAACATGTCCGATATTCTTGAACTAGATGCCGTCACCCTTGCGGCTCACATCCGCGATAAGAATCTGTCTCCGGTCGAGGTAATAGCCGCCTCGATAGAAAGAATGGAGCGGCTTGAACCCGAGTTGCATGCCTTTTGCACGCCAACGACCGCATTGGCGCTGGCACGGGCCAAAGAGATTGAACAACAGATTATGCGCGGCGAAGATCCTGGCCCTCTGGGCGGTATTCCTGTCGCCATTAAGGATTTGATTAGCACGAAAGGGATCAGGACGGTTTCAGGCTCCTACCTGTATGAAAATTTTATTCCCGATGAAGACGATATCACCGTCGAGCGACTCAAGGCCGCCGGCGCGATTATTCTTGGCAAAACCAATGCCCCGGAATTCGGCTACAGCGGCACCGGGCATAATCCGGTGTTTGCAACCACCTGCAACCCGTGGGACACCGCACTGACGCCGGGCGGGTCCAGTGCCGGTTCCGCCGCGGCACTCGCCGCGCGCATGTGTCCGCTGGCGCTGGGCAGCGACGGCGGAGGCTCGGTGCGCATTCCTGCCGCCCACAGCGGCATCTTCGGCATGAAGGCGTCCATGGGCCGCGTTCCTTTATATCCAGGCTGTCGCGACGAACGTTATCCGGGGATGTCGAGCTGGGAATCGCTTGAGCATATCGGCCCGATGTCCCGCAGCGTCGCCGATGCCGCACTGATGCTCTCTGTGATTGCCGGACCCGATGCTCGCGACCGTCACTCCATTCCCACGGGCGACGTAGACTGGCAAGGCAGCCTGAACGGCAGTCTCAAGGGGCTGCGCATCGGCTTTAGCCCGGATTGGGGCTATGCCGCCGTCGACCCGCAGGTGCGCGCCATCGTTGCCGATGCCGTCAGGGTTTTCGAGCAGGAGTTGGGCTGCATCGTCGAAGAGGCGCATCCCGGTTTTGCCGATCCAAAACTCACGTTCGCGGCGCTGGTCGCACAGGAAACCGATTTGACCGGCATGCGTAGGCTGATGGAAATCCATGGCGATCGCATGTCGCCGCATCTGGTCGAAATGCTGAACACGCAATGGACCGCCGAGATGTTTACGGATGCCAACATGAAACGCAAAGAGGTGGTCAACAAGATGTGGCGCTTTATGCAGCGTTACGATCTGCTGCTGACGCCTACGCTCGCCACACCGCCCTTCCCCATTGATATCGAAAGTCCTGACTCTATCGACGGACGCCATGTCACGCCGAGCGAATGGCTGGCCTTTGTTTTTCCTATCAATCTTACCGGTCAGCCGGCCGCTTCCGTACCTGCCGGATTTACCGCCGAAGGTTTACCCGTCGGCCTGCAAATTGTGGGTCGCCATCTGGACGATGCCCTGGTGTTACGCGCCAGCGCCGCCTTTGAGAAAGTCCGCGGCTGGAACGATAGGCTTCCCCCTCTTCTCCGCCGTTAAGCGTTTTTTCCTTGTTGCGATACTTTTAAGGAACAACACCTATGAACAAAAACACGATACAACATGCCGAGCATTCGGCCAGTCTGGAACAGGAATTCGAAAGTCAGACGGTGCCGTTATCACATCGCCACTCCACCCGCGCCGTTTCGGCGGTGTGGTTTGGTTTTCCGATGATCCTGACCAACGCCGTCTTCGGCGGGATCATGGCTTACAATCTCGGCTTCTGGCGCGCGATAGTGGCGATTCTGCTGGGTAATCTGGTGTTGTTTGCCTATGTCGGCACACTAAGCTATCTGGCCGGTAAAACCGGACTCAACTTTGCGATGCAGGCGCGTAAAACCTTTGGCAGCCGTGGCTACATTATTACCTCGGCCTTTCTCTCGACGGTGGTCATAGGCTGGTATGCCTTCCAGACCGGGCTTACCGGCACCATCATCAATACGACGTTTGGCTGGAACATGACCGGCACGATAGTGCTCGCCACCGTGCTTTATACGGGCGTCACGTTTCTGGGGGTGCGTGCGCTGTCGATTATCGGCATGATAGCCGCGCCGATGTTCGTTATTCTGGCGCTTGCCGCGCTGTATTTCGTTTCACAGCATACCAATCTCGGTCAAGTGACTGACTATAAAGGGACCGCGGGCGGGATCACGATGGGAATCGCCATGACGATGGTCATCGCCGGTTTTGCCGATTCCGGCACCATGACCGCCGACTTCACCCGCTGGTCGAAAGACGGGAGATCCGCTGTGATCGCGACGTTCTCGGCGTTTCCGATTGCCAACGTGGTGTCGCTATTGTCGGGCGTGGTGATTGTTTCTGCCGGAGCGGGCATCAATCCTGCGCAGAACGGCGGCGACTTCCTGCATCTGCTGATAGGCCATAATCCCCTGCTCAATGCGCTGGCTCTGCTGTTTGTGTTTATCAATCTGGGATCGGTCTGCACCCATTGCCTCTATAACGGCGCAGTTGGCTACAGCCATTTACTGAACAGCAAAATGCGTCTGTGGACGATTATTCTCGGCGTCATCGGCGGCCTGCTCGCGGTGGTCGGCGTCTGGAGCTATTTTCTCAACTGGCTGAGCCTGCTGGGGGTGGCGGTGCCGCCTATCGGCGCGGTCATGATTGTCGACCTGCTGTTTTTGGGGCATATCGCGAGTACACGCGCCGAAACCGCCTATCGCGGCAGTGCATTTCTGGCGTGGGCCATCGGTACGCTCTGCGCCACGGCGGCGCATCTCTGGTTCCCCGATTACGGCGAGGCGCTGATTGGCGCACTGGTCGGCGGCAGCGCCTATGCCGTGATTCATTCAATGCGCGTCAAAAAGCTGGTCACTGCCTGAGGCGTTGCAACAGGCATTCACGCTACCTTGAGTTGCCGCGACCGGCTCCAATCATCTGCGGCGTTGGCGATGGTTAACATGCAGAAGGCGTGTTTGGCGGAGTCGGCGGGCGTCTTGCGGGCATTGGTATGACGCGGAATAATCGACAAGCAAGGCGGCCCCGGCAGGCCGCCATTTTTTTACAGTCCGGTGCGTGCCTGTTTAACGGCGAGACCCAGCTGCCACACGGCCATCGCATACTGCGTGCTATGGTTGTAGCGGGTAATCGCATAGAAGTTTGGCAGGCCGTACCAATACTGGTAACTGGTACCCATATCGAGGCGCAGCAGGCTGGCCTGTTGATAGCCGCCCAGCGAGCCTAATGGCATCAACCCTGCAGAAGACAGCGTAGAGACGGAATACTTGGTCTGATAACCGTTTTCCAGACCCGGTGCCTGCCCGCTTGCCTGTACCGCAACCGGCTCACCGCTGACCCAGCCGTTGCCTTTGAAGTAGTTGGCAACACTGCCGATGGCATCGATAGGATCCCACAGGTTAACGTGTCCATCGCCATCAAAATCAACCGCATACTGCTTGAAGGCCGACGGCATAAACTGGCCGTAACCCATAGCACCGGCAAAGGATCCTCGCAGCGCCAGCGGATCGTCGTTTTCTGTGCGCGACATCAGCAGGAAAGTTTCCAGCTCACCGGCAAAATAGTCGGCACGACGCGGATAATCAAACGCAAGCGTCGCCAGCGCATCGATAATGCGCGTTTTGCCCATGACTCTGCCCCAACGCGTTTCGACGCCGATAATACCGACAATAATCTCCGGCGGCACGCCGTATTGCTGATAGGCGCGTTGCAGCGCGTCCTGATATTGATCCCAGAACACGACGCCGTTTTGCACGTTATCCGGCGTGATGAATTTCGCACGATAGCGAATCCATGCGCCGTAAGGCCCCGATGGCGGTTGCGCGGTCGGTGCCTGTCGTTCCATCAGACGCAGCACCCAGTCCAGCCTTTTGGCCTGCCCCAGCGTATTATGCAGTTGCTGACGATCGAATCCGTGCTCACGCACCATCTTGTCAATGAAGGCATTGGCCGCGGCATTATTTGAAAAATCACCGTCTGCCAAAAAGCCGCTTTGACTCTGCGCCGGTGGAGGAAGCAAAAATCCGCCTGTGGGCACAGATTGAGTATTCTTGGGCGTACTGCTACACGCGGAAAGCAGGACAACCAGGGGAAAAAGGGAAGCCAGGTAACGCATCAGATATCCGTATGGCAATACTAGAAAAGTGGATCAACATGTTAATGCATTGTTTGAGATGATCAAAAGGATGTTTAAAGGAATTTACTTAAGCAGCAGGATAAAAAGGCCGCCAGACAAGGGCCGGAGGATAAACCGCCGACCTGTTTCAAAGATTGTTGGGCGTTTCAGCGATTAGCTTTTCTTAACAAACTCGGATTTCAGCTTCATTGGGCCGAAACCTTCGATTTTGCAGTCGATATTATGATCCCCTTCGACCAGACGAATGCTTTTCACACGCGTGCCAATCTTGAGCGTCGACGAACTGCCTTTCACCTTGAGATCTTTCACTACGGTCACGGCATCGCCATCGGCCAGCAGATTGCCGTTGGCATCGCGCACGACCAATCCCTCTTCATCACCGACCGTGCTCGCCGTGGCCGACCACTCATGTCCGCATTCCGGGCAGTTCAACTGCTCGCCTTCCTGCCAGGTAAATTCTGAACTGCATTTCGGACAATGGGGTAATGATTGCACGCTAACCTCTTAATGGAGCTAAATAAAATAGTTAAAACCCTGACATTCAAAGACCACAGAGTTTGTCGGCCTATAGAATAGCGTTTTCCGGGGATTAAAAATACCTTCGGGTATGAGCGGCACTCTACTTCATCATTCTTCGAGATGCTTTCCAGTTTACGGGTGTCAGTTTTGCTGTGCCTGAGATACTATAGCGGCACAAATTTTAGGCGCGGACCTCGTGTTAGCCCTATGAATTCACGCAATAAATTGATTTTTGTGATCTTTAGTACCGACGGACTTGACCGTCCTGCGCTGCCCCTTGCGGCGCGCACTGAAATCATAAAAACGTTACATTTAAACAACTAAGAAACTAAGCGCATGAGCAATAGCGATAATTTAGATGCCCACACCCCAATGATGCAGCAGTACCTGCGTCTGAAGGCGCAGAATCCTGAAATCCTGATGTTCTACCGGATGGGCGACTTTTACGAGTTGTTCTTCGACGATGCCAAAAAAGCCTCGCAGCTGCTGGACATCTCGCTGACCAAGCGCGGCGCCTCGGCCGGTGAACCTATCCCGATGGCGGGCGTGCCTTATCATGCCGTCGAGGGGTACCTCGCCAAGCTGGTGAATCTCGGCGAATCGGTCGCTATCTGCGAGCAGGTCGGCGATCCGGCGCTGAGCAAAGGGCCGGTCGAGCGCAAAGTCGTGCGTATCGTTACACCGGGTACTGTCAGCGACGAGGCCTTGCTGAGCGAGCGTCAGGACAATCTGCTGGCGGCTATCTGGCAGGATGCGCGCGGTTTTGGCTATGCCACACTGGACATCAGCTCCGGTCGTTTTCGTGTCGCGCAGCCTTCCGACCTCGAAACCATGGCCGCCGAAATCCAGCGCACCAATCCTGCCGAGTTGCTGTATCCCGAAACCTTCGAGACGATGTCGTTAATCGACAGCCGCCGTGGTCTGCGTCGCCGCCCTATCTGGGAATTCGAGCTGGAGACCGCCCGCCAGCAGCTGAACCTGCAATTCGGCACCCGCGATCTTAGCGGTTTCGGCGTGGAGCAGACGACACAGGCGCTGCGTGCCGCAGGCTGTCTGCTGCAATACGTCAAAGATACCCAGCGGACCTCGTTGCCCCACATTCGCGGCATCACGATGGAGCGCCAGCAAGACGGCATCATCATGGACGCCGCAACGCGCCGCAATCTCGAGCTGACGCAAAATCTCTCCGGCGGCATCGAAAACACGCTGGCGGCCATTCTCGACCACAGCGTAACGCCGATGGGCAGCCGTATGCTCAAGCGCTGGATCCACATGCCGACCCGCGATCACAAGATTTTGAATAACCGGCAGCAGGCACTGGAGGCGCTTCAGGAGTTGACCACCGAACTGCAACCGGTGCTGCGTCAGGTTGGCGACCTCGAACGTATCCTGGCAAGGCTTGCGTTGCGCAGCGCACGTCCTCGCGATTTGGCCCGTATGCGCCATGCGCTGCAACAACTGCCCGAAATCCGCGAGCTACTGAAACCCGTCGACGTGCCCTATATTCAAACGCTGGTGGAACAGGCGGGCGAATTCGACGCGCTGATCTCCCTGCTTGAGCACGCTATCATCGAATCTCCGCCGGTTCTGGTTCGTGACGGCGGCGTGATTGCGCCCGGCTACAATGCCGAACTCGACGAATGGCGCGCGCTGGCCGAGGGTGCGACCGATTATCTGGATCGTCTGGAGATCCGCGAGCGCGAGAAACTGGGCCTCGACACCCTCAAGGTCGGTTTCAATGGCGTGCACGGCTACTACATTCAAATCAGCCGCGGACAGAGCCATCTTGCGCCTATCCACTATGTTCGTCGTCAGACGCTGAAAAACGCCGAGCGCTACATTATTCCCGAGTTGAAAGAGTACGAAGACAAGGTGCTGACCTCCAAAGGCAAGGCCCTGTCGCTCGAGAAGGCGCTGTACGAAGAGCTGTTTGACCTGCTGATGCCTCACCTGTCGGCATTGCAGCAGAGCGCGGCGGCGCTGGCGGAAATCGACGTGCTGAACAACCTTGCCGAGCGCGCCTACACCCTGAACTACTGCCGTCCGACATTAAGTGAAAAACCGGGCATCAGTATCGTGGGCGGGCGTCATCCCGTGGTTGAACAGGTATTGAGCGAGCCGTTTATCTCCAATCCCCTGTCAATTTCGCCACAGCGCAGAATGCTCATCATCACCGGGCCGAACATGGGCGGCAAGAGTACCTATATGCGTCAGGCGGCGCTGATTGCCCTGATGGCGCACATCGGCAGCTTTGTTCCTGCGGATCAGGCCACGCTCGGCCCTATCGACCGTATCTTTACCCGCGTCGGCGCGGCGGACGATCTGGCTTCGGGTCGTTCGACCTTTATGGTCGAAATGACCGAAACGGCCAACATCCTTCACAACGCCACGGAAAACAGTCTGGTGCTGATGGATGAAATCGGTCGCGGCACCTCGACCTACGACGGCCTGTCGCTCGCTTGGGCCTGCGCCGAGAGTCTCGCGAGCCGTATCAAGGCGATGACGCTGTTTGCTACCCATTACTTCGAGCTGACGACGCTGCCCGAAAAGATGGAAGGGACGGTGAATGTGCATCTGGATGCCATCGAGCACGGCGACACCATTGCTTTCATGCATAGCGTTCAGGAAGGCGCGGCAAGCAAGAGTTACGGACTGGCGGTAGCGGCATTGGCCGGCGTGCCAAGAGAAGTCATCAAGCGCGCGCGCCAGAAGCTCAAGGAGCTGGAAACACTGTCGAACCACGCGGCGGCCAGCAAGGTCGATGGCCCTCAACTGCCGTTGCTGAGTGAAGAGACGTCACCGGCGGTTGAAGCGCTGGAAGCACTCGATGCGGATTCGCTGTCGCCACGACAGGCGCTGGAGTGGATATATCGCCTCAAAGCGATGGTGTGATCCTTCAATCGCATGCAATTAAATTGCACTCAATAAAAAAGGTGGGCATATGCCCACCTTTTTTGTCTGCTTCGATAACTGTCTGCTGGGCGAAAACCGGTTAAACACCTTCTTCCCACCAACCCAGACTTTCATCTAAGAATAGTTATTCACGAAACAGCGCTTCGATGCTCAGACCTTGACCCTGCAGAATTTCTCGCAGGCGACGCAGCCCTTCCACCTGAATCTGACGAACACGTTCACGCGTAAGACCGATTTCCCGGCCCACGTCCTCGAGGGTTGCCGCTTCATAGCCCAACAGGCCGAAACGACGCGCCAGGACTTCACGCTGCTTGGCATTCAACTCGAACAGCCATTTAACGATGCTATGTTTCATGTCATCGTCTTGCGTGGTGTCTTCCGGACCATTGTCTTTTTCGTCGGCCAGAATATCTAGCAGCGCTTTCTCGGAGTCACCGCCCAATGGGGTGTCAACAGAGGTAATACGCTCATTCAGGCGCAACATACGACTTACGTCGTGGACCGGCTTGTCGAGTTGCTCTGCAATTTCTTCGGCACTTGGCTCGTGATCAAGTTTGTGTGCCAATTCGCGTGCAGTACGCAGGTAAACGTTCGGTTCTTTAACGATATGGATAGGCAAACGAATAGTACGGGTTTGGTTCATGATAGCCCGTTCAATCGTCTGGCGAATCCACCAGGTTGCGTAAGTGGAGAATCTAAAACCGCGCTCGGGGTCAAATTTTTCAACTGCACGGATCAGACCGAGGTTACCCTCTTCAATCAGATCCAGCAGTGCCAGGCCGCGGTTGCTATAGCGGCGGGCAATTTTAACCACCAGACGCAGGTTACTTTCAATCATGCGGCGACGGGATGGAACATCACCTCGCAAAGCACGTCGAGCAAAAAGGACTTCTTCCTCTGCGGTCAGCAGAGGTGAATAACCGATTTCACCAAGGTACAGTTGAGTTGCATCCAGCACTCGTTGGCTTACAGCCTGTGACAGTAACTCTTCTTCTGCTTCAGAAGCGTCACTATCTACAGACTCCTCGACGGTTACTTTCTCTTCGTCAAAGGCTTCAGCGCTGTTCTCGTCGAAATCTACATCATCATGTAACTCGTTAATTTTCAGCGTATTCTGATTCATAAGCTGCTCCTACCCGTGGTCCCAAGAGCAGAATCTAGGACTCTGCCCGGCTTATCGCTGCGGAAGATAACGCAGCGGGTTTACGGATTTCCCCTTGTAACGAATTTCAAAATGTAATCTTACCGAGCTGGTTCCGGTGCTACCCATGGTCGCTATTTTCTGTCCCGCCTGCACTTCTTGTTGTTCCCGGACCAGCATTGAATCATTGTGTGCATAGGCGCTCAAGTAATCATCATTGTGTTTAATGATGATCAGGTTACCGTATCCGCGTAGTGCATTACCGGCATAAACAACGCGTCCGCTTGCGGTGGCCAACACGGCCTGTCCACGAGAGCCTGCGATATCGATGCCTTTATTTCCCCCTTCGGAAGCCGAGAAATTATCGATAATTTTACCGTCAGTCGGCCATCTCCAGGAGGAGACTGGACCGCCATTATTCGTGGTAGTTGCGACGACGGTACTCGGAGCGGTAACCGGTGCTGTTGTTGTCGTGACAACCCCAGCAGTAGGCAACATCTTACCTACATTTGGTTTACTTGAACTTTCAGAATACGTGGTAGTTGGTTGAGATGCAACCACTGTCCCCTGCATCATTCCACCGGACGGCGCTTTCGGCACGCCGCCACGCGTCGCATCCGTGGTGGCCAACATTCCACCCGAACTCGCGGCTTGCGATACGTTGTTGATCTGAATCGATTGTCCGACTTCAAGACTGTAGGGTTCGGCGATATTGTTACGCGCCGCAAGGTCTCGGAAGTCGTTTCCGGTTATCCAGGCAATATAAAAAAGTGTGTCGCCGCGCTTAACTTTATACGTGCTGCCGTTGTAGCTGCCTTTCGGAATGCTGTTGTAGCTACGGTTGTAAACGATGTGTCCCTGAGCGTTGATCATCGGGGCATTATCGCTTGAATTCGGAGTAATCTGACCTCCCATAGGGCGTGTTGCCGCGCCTCCGCCACCATTAACGCTGCTTATTGGAGCAGTTGACGGGGCATTATTGGAGCATCCTGCAAGCCAGGCACCAACGAATGTACATACCGCAAGGCGGCTAAAGGTCTTAATTTGGCTTCCGGTGCTCATAACTCCCCCATGACGGCAATATCAGAATCTATCGCGGCTCAGGCCAGACGCAGTCTGGATCCGCAAGGAACCGACCCTCGAAAAAAAGCCCAGGCTGAAGATGCTGGTCGAGTGGTTTTTGGCCCGATGGCGATAGTTTAAAAAACTGTGGCAGTAAAAAACTGTAGTGAATGCTATCAACAACGCAACTTTATCACCATAAATCAGTTGTATTTAATTTTTAAGGATTTTGTGTTTGAAGGCGGCAAAACGGGGTCGTCAGGCGAGTTCGCCTTTAACCAGGGGAACGAAACGCACGGCTTCAATGTTGTCGATGGTAAAGTCATTGCCACGTCGCTGAATACGTTGCAAAGTCTGATTTTGCTCGCCAACGGGCAAGACCATGACGCCGCCTTCGGCAAGCTGGGTCATCAGCGCCTGGGGAATTTCGGGGGTGAAGCGGTTACGATAATGGCATCAAACGGGCCGCGTGAGGGCCAGCCTTCCCATCCGTCGCCGTGACGGGTGGACACATTGTGCAGATCCAACTGTTTCAGTCGGCGTTTGGCCTGCCATTGCAGCCCTTTAATCCGCTCGACGGAAAAGACGTGTTCGACGAGATGCGCCAGAATGGCGGTCTGATAACCAGACCCCGTGCCGATTTCAAGCACGCGGGACTGGGGTTGCAACCGCAGCAACTCCGTCATGCGCGCCACAATGTAAGGCTGGGAGATGGTCTGGCCGAGTCCGATGGGAAGCGCCGTGTTTTCATAAGCCTGATGCTGGAAGGCTTCATCGACGAAACGTTCACGCGGAACGGTTTCCATCGCGTGCAGCAGCTTCTCATCCGAGATGCCCTGTTTACGCAGCTGTTCCAGCAGGTTGTACATCGGCTTAATCACCATTCCCGTTCACCTCGGCTTTGGCTAACCATGTTCTGACGATGTCTTGTGCGGCATAAGCCGTTAAATCAACGTGCAAAGGCGTTATGGAGACATAACCCTGCGCCACGGCGGCAAAATCGGTATCGGGGGCGATATCGAACTTCTCGCCGGGCGGGCCAATCCAGTACATGTCCTGACCGCGGGGATCCTGCTGACAAAACACTTTCTCTGCCGGATGGCGGCTTCCACAGCGTGTAACACGCAGGCCTTTTATCTCGTCAAGCGGCAGGTCGGGCACGTTGATATTGAGGATGCGCCCGGTACGCAGCGGTGCCTTGGCCAGCATCCGCAGAAGCTGGCAGGTAATAGCCGCCGCCGTGTCGTAGTGCCGATGCCCGTCAAGCGACACCGCCAACGCCGGATACCCCAAATGCCGACCTTCCATCGCCGCCGCGACGGTGCCGGAGTAAATCACGTCATCGCCCAGATTCGGACCGGCATTGATGCCGGACACCACCACGTCGGGACGCGGGCTCATCAGCGAATTGACGCCGAGATAAACGCAATCGGTCGGCGTACCGTTAATCACCGCCGTATCGCCATTGGGATAGCTTTGAATACGCAAGGGCGAGTCCAGCGTCAGGGCATTGGACGCGCCGCTGCGATTGCGGTCGGGCGCGACCACCTTTACGTCGGCGAATTCGCGCAGCGCAGAGGCCAGCGCCTGAATACCCGGTGCCGTCACGCCATCGTCATTGCTCAACAATATCCGTATCAAAGATGTTTTGCCTCGTTCTTGTCGGGTCTGAATGTCTACCGCCGTGCCGCAGAAACGCGACGACTACTCGCTGATGTCGGCGTCGCCCTCTTGCTGCCCCATTAACTCGCGCACCAGGCTGGTGGCGAAGCTGCCGGCCGGAAGCCAGAACTTCAGCTCCAGCGTGCTCGCGTCCAGCGCTTTCCACGCCAGATGCTGTGGATGCAGCATAATGGCGCGTCGTGCAGGGTCGACGCGCTCGCGCTTGAGCAGCGACAGAAGATAGGTCTGGTCTGCAATACAGCTTAGCTCAAATTCTTCGGCATCCTGCTGCGAGCCGAGCGGGCCATCGCCCGGCAACGGCGCGGTGATAAGCAGTTCGCCCTGCGCAACACGAGATTGCACCGACGCCAGCTCTTCCGCTTTGGCAACAAACCAGCTGCCGCGACCGCTTAACTGAAGGGCATCGCCCAGCAGCGCTTCCTGCATCAGCCCCTTGGCGAGGCGTTCGCTGGACACCATATTAAACAGCGCGCTGCGGCTGGCAGAGAGGTAAAAACTGCGCTTTGGACGTTCTTTAACGCGAATCTCATCGCGGGCCCAGCGCACCGCCTGCACCAGATTATTTCCGCCACGCCCAAAGCGTTGCACGCCGAAATAGTTCGGCACGCCGCGAGTCTGGATTTGCGCCAGCCGCTGTTCGATATCGGCCAGATTTGTCAGGTCACGCAGCACCAGGGTAAAGGCATTGCCTTTGAGCGTGCCGATGCGCATCTTCTTGAGATGGCGGGCAAAACGCACGACTTCGCAGCCTTCGAGCTTGAAATTGGCGAGATCGGGATTTTCTTTACCCGGCAGGTGAACGCAGAACCACTGCTCGGTGACCGCATGGCGATCCTTCAGGCCCGCGTAACTGACAGAGCGCGGATGCACACCGGCGAAACGCGCCAGCTGCTCGGCCACAAACTGCGTGTTGCAGCCGGTTTTACGGATCCGCACCAGCAGATGTTCGCCTTCCCCATCCGGTTCAAAGCCGAGATCTTCTTCGACAATAAAATCTTCTGCATGGGCTTTCAGCGTGCCGTTGGAAAGCGGCTTGCCGTACAGCCAGGTCAGGTTATTCATATCCACGGGATTAATCCTTGAGAAGCAGGGCAACGGCTTCGCAGGCGATGCCCTCACCACGGCCGGTAAAGCCCAGCTTTTCGGTGGTGGTCGCCTTGACGTTGACGTCGTCCATATGACATCCCAGATCTTCGGCGATAAACACGCGCATCTGTGGAATGTGCGGCAACATTTTCGGTGCCTGCGCGATGATAGTGATATCGAGGTTCCCCAGACGATAGCCCTTTGCCTGAATCTGACGATAGGCTTCGCGCAGCAGCTCGCGGCTGTCGGCGCCCTTGTATGCCGGATCGGTGTCCGGGAACAGTTTGCCGATGTCCCCCAGCGCGGCCGCGCCAAGCAGCGCGTCGGTGGCCGCGTGCAGCGCCACGTCGCCGTCGGAGTGCGCCAGAAGTCCCTTGTCGAAAGGAATACGCACACCGCCAATCACCAGAGGGCCTTCGCCACCAAATTTATGAACATCAAAACCGTGACCGATACGCATCATGCGCTCTCCTCTTGGTGCAACTGAGTTAAAAAGAATGCTGCCAGTGCCAGATCTTCTGGACGGGTAACTTTAATATTATCGGATCTTCCGGGCACCAGCTGCGGATGGTAGCCACAATATTCCAGCGCCGAGGCTTCGTCGGTGACCGTTGCGCCTTCGTCCAGCGCGCGAATCAGACAGCTTTTCAGCAGTTCCAGCGGGAAAAATTGCGGCGTCAGCGCGTGCCACAGGTCTTGCCTGTCGACGGTATGGGCGATTTTTTCAATGCCCGGTTCGCCGCGTTTCATGGTGTCGCGCACGGGGGCGGCCAGAATGCCGCCGACCTTGCTGTGCTCGCCAATAGCCAGTAAACGCTCGAGATCGTCTTGGTGCAGGCAAGGCCGCGCCGCGTCATGAACCAGCACCCATCCGGCGTTTCCGGCCTGCTTGAGGCCAGCCAGCACCGAATCGGCGCGTTGAGCGCCGCCGGTTACCACTTTTACGCGCGGGTCGTGCGCCAGTGGAAGCTGCGAGAAAAAGGTGTCCTGCGGGCTGATTGCGACAATGACCTGACTGACACGCGGGCTGCGTAAGAGCGCCCCGATTGCGTGTTCGAGCAGGGTTTTCCCGTCGATGGTCAGATACTGTTTCGGAAGTTCGCTTTGCATGCGGCTGCCAATACCGGCGGCGGGTAACACCGCGACGATATTGGCCGGGGAAACGGCTGGATGACTCATGGATTATTGTTGGTTCTTGCTTGCGTTGTGTTGGAAGCCTGTGCGCGCTTGTTCTGGTCCGGCACAAGGCGATAGAAACTCTCGCCAGGCTTTATCATGCCCAGCTCGTTGCGTGCGCGTTCCTCAATCGCCTCCTGACCCCCGTTAAGGTCGTCAATCTCTGCGAAGAGTTGGTCGTTGCGTGATTTAAGTTTCACGTTGCTGCCCTGCTGGACCTCAACATCGTCATTAACCCGCACGTAATCGTGAATACCGTTCTTGCCCAACCACAGCGAATACTGTAGCCAGCCAAGTATAATCAATAATAACAGCGTTAATTTGCCCATTCCGCCCCCTGAAAAAGCCGCTCAATCATCCCACAACTTTCACAGTTACTCCACAGTGAAGGGGAAATTGGCGCGCAGATTAGGAGTTAAGATAGGAAATTGTGTGGAAATAACCCACTCGTCAGGAGAATAACCGCAGGGATGGCCTCTCGGCAGCCCAAATCGGCGCAGAAATGCCCTGTTACGCGTTTAGGGCACAATCGGGTTACCAACCGGAGAGAAACGAGAATACCGTCCAGAAAAGACAGATGACCGCCAGACCGGTCGACGGCAGGATTTTCCAAAGCGTGCCGCCAAACAGCATGCTGAACGCAATACCGATGAGCACGGAGACAGGCAGTAACGCAATAAAAAACGGCCAGGTGTAGAGCAGAAAGAACAGCGTGTTCGAGCCGTAAACCATAAACGGGATCGCGAAGGCCAGCCAGAAAAACACAAAACCCGTACAGCCGCCCAGCAGAGAATAGGAGGGTTCTTCCCTTTCCTGCTGCACGGGCTTTTTACGGGTGATGTCGATAAAGAACTGACTTAACGTTTGCATGGCTCGACTCCTGTGGTTGAGTCGCTGACTGTACAGCCGCAGATACTCGAACTCTACGGCGTTTTGCCAGCGACATTCAGGAGTTGATGATACCTCTCTGGCGCAGCACAGCTAATAATTGCGGCACCAATTGTGTTACTAATTGTTCACCTTGCAGGTGTACATCAGGCTGTAGGGGCGACTCGTAAACCGAGTCGATGCCGGTGAAGTTTTTCAGCTCGCCGGCACGGGCCTTCCGGTACAATCCCTTGGGATCACGCGCCTCGCAGATAGCCAGCGGCGTATCCACGAAGACCTCGATAAACTGCCCGTTATCCAATAACTCACGCACCATTTCGCGCTCGGCACGATGCGGAGAAATAAACGCGGTCAACACCACCTGACCGGCATCGACCATCAGCTTGGCGACTTCGCCCACGCGACGAATGTTTTCACGGCGATCGTCATCGGAAAAGCCCAGATCCCGGCACAGACCGTGTCTTACATTGTCACCATCCAGCAGATAGGTGCTTACGCCGAGGCTGAACAGTGCCTGCTCCAGCGCGCCGGCGACGGTCGATTTACCGGAGCCGGAAAGCCCCGTAAACCACAGCACAACGCCCCGATGACCCTGCCGGGCTTCGCGATCCGCACGGGTTACCGCGTGCGGATGCCAGACGATGTTTTCGTCCTGCTGCGCCATGCTATTTGCCACCCAGCAGGTCGCGCGCGCCCCAATGCGGGAAGTGACGGCGAACCAGCGCGTTGAGCTCCAGTTCGAAGTCGCTGAAGGCGCCCTTCTCTTCGTAAACCTGCTCCAGCGCCTCACGCACCAGACCCGCGCCAACGGTCACATTGCTCAGGCGATCGATAAAGATCATCCCGCCGGTAACGGCGTTTTCCTGATAGTTGTCCAGCACCAGCGGCTCGTCAAAGGCCAGCTCGACCAGGCCGATGCCGTTCAGCGGCAGGCTGTCGACCACGCGTTGAGTCAGGGAGTTGATTTCAACCTGATACTCGATGTTCTGCACGCGCGCGCGGGATTTCTTGCCGCCGACCTTGATGTCATAGCTTTGGCCCACACTCAGCGGCTGCTCGGCCATCCACACCACATCGACCTTGGCATTGCGCACCGGTTTTACGGTTTCATCGATATCCACCAGCGTGTCGCCCCGGCTGATATCGACTTCGGTATCCAGCACCAGCGTAATGGCTTCACCGGCCCAGGCTTCCTGCAAATCGCCGTCGAAGGTCACGATACGCGCTACGGTAGATTCAACGCCCGACGGCAACACCTTGATTTTCTGCCCTACGCGCACAGAACCGGAGGCCAGCGTACCGGCGTAACCGCGGAAATCGAGGTTCGGACGGTTGACGTATTGCACGGGGAAGCGCATCGGCTGCTGTTCGCGGATGTTGATAACGTTAACGGTTTCAAGCACATCCAGCAGCGTCGGCCCGTGATACCACGGCATTTTCTGGCTTTCCGTTGCCACGTTGTCGCCTTCGAGCGCCGACAGCGGCACGAATTTGATGTCCAGATCGGTCGGCAGCTGTTCGGCAAATGTCAGGTAGTCCTGACGGAACTGCTCGAACACGTCTTCGCTGTACTCCACCAGATCCATCTTGTTGACGGCAACCACCAGATGACGAATGCCGAGCAGCGTGGCGATAAAGCTGTGGCGACGAGTCTGGTCCAGCACGCCTTTACGGGCATCGATCAGCAAAATAGCCAGGTCGCAGGTTGACGCGCCGGTCGCCATGTTACGGGTGTACTGCTCATGGCCCGGGGTGTCGGCGATAATAAATTTACGCTTTTCGGTGGAGAAATAGCGGTATGCCACGTCAATGGTGATGCCCTGCTCGCGCTCGGCCTGCAGGCCGTCAACCAGCAGCGCCAGGTCGATTTTCTCGCCCTGCGTGCCGTGACGCTTGCTGTCGTTGTGCAGCGAAGAGAGCTGGTCTTCGTAAATCTGGCGGGTATCGTGCAGCAGACGGCCAATCAGCGTACTTTTGCCGTCATCGACGCTGCCGCAGGTCAGGAAGCGCAGCAGACTCTTGTGCTGCTGGGAATGCAGGTAGGCTTCGACGCCGCCCTGCTCGGCGATTTGTTGTGCAATTGCGTTATTCATAGTCCGTGCTCCTTAGAAATACCCTTGACGCTTTTTAAGCTCCATCGAACCCGCCTGATCGCGGTCGATGGCACGCCCCTGACGCTCGCTGGTCGTAGAAACCAGCATCTCTTCGATGATTTCCGGCAGCGTTTGCGCTTCGGACTCCACCGCGCCGGTCAGCGGCCAGCATCCCAGGGTACGGAATCGCACCATTTTCTCTTCAATCGTTTCGCCCGGTTGCAGGTCGATACGGTCGTCATCAATCATCATCAACATGCCGTCGCGTTCCAGTACCGGACGCGGTGCCGCCAGATACAAAGGCACAATCTCGATGTTTTCCAGATAGATATATTGCCAGATATCCAGCTCGGTCCAGTTGGAGAGCGGGAACACGCGGATGCTTTCGCCCTTGTTGATCTGGCCGTTATAGTTGTGCCACAGCTCGGGACGCTGGTTTTTCGGGTCCCAGCGGTGGAAGCGGTCACGGAAGGAGTAAATACGCTCCTTGGCACGCGATTTCTCTTCGTCACGGCGTGCGCCGCCGAAGGCTGCATCGAAGCCGTACTTGTTCAGCGCCTGCTTCAACCCTTCGGTTTTCATGATATCGGTATGTTTGGCACTGCCGTGGACAAACGGGTTGATGCCCATCGCCACGCCTTCAGGATTCTTGTGGACCAGCAACTCGAAGCCGTAGTTTTTGGCGGTACGATCGCGGAACTCGTACATCTCCTTGAATTTCCAGCCGGTATCCACGTGCAGCAGCGGGAAAGGCAGCGTACCCGGGAAGAATGCCTTGCGCGCCAGATGCAGCATCACGGAGGAGTCTTTACCGATGGAGTACATCATTACCGGATTAGCGAATTCAGCCGCGACCTCGCGGATGATATGGATGCTTTCCGCCTCCAGCTGTCGTAAATGGGTCAGTCGTTTTTCGTCCATATCAGATCCTTAAGCCAAATTCACGACCGTCGGGCGTTGTGCGCCGGCAGTCTCTGGATGATGCCCAAACCAGGCGAGTTTATGATGAAGCTCGGCGACTTCACCGATCACCAGCAGGGCCGGAGACGGCGCCTGATGGGCTAATTGTTCGAGATTTTGTAATGTGCCGACTCTGACCTGCTGGTCGTGTCGGGTGCCGCGCGAAATCACGGCAACGGGAGTTTGGGTCGAACGGCCGTGCGTAATCAGCTGATGGCTAATCTCGGCGGCTTTCATCGCGCCCATATAGATAGCCAGCGTCTGCTGCCCTCGCGCCAGTTCGGACCACTGCAACCCGTCGCCGTCGGTTTTAATCTGGCCGGTAATGAACATCACGCTCTGCGCCCGTTCGCGGTGCGTGAGCGGAATACCGGCATAGGCCGTCGCGCCTGCCGCTGCGGTAATGCCCGGCACGACCTCGAAAGGAATCCCTGCCGCCGCCACCACTTCCAGCTCTTCGCCGCCACGGCCGAAAATAAACGGATCCCCGCCTTTCAGCCTGACCACTTTCTTGCCCTGCTGCGCCAATTCGACCAGCAGGCGGTTGGTCTCTTCCTGCATCACCAGATGATTTCCGGCGCGCTTGCCGACGCAGATTTTCTCCGCATCGCGGCGAACCAGATCCAGCACTTCCTCACTGACCAGATAGTCATACAACACCACATCGGCCTGCTGCATTACCTGCAAACCGCGTAGCGTCAGCAAACCGACGTCGCCGGGACCGGCACCCACCAGCGTGACCAGACCGCGATGCGTTGCATCGTCCGGTGCATCCATCAGGTCCTGCAACGACTGCTCCGCCTTATCGAACTGCCCCCCAGCGGTCAATGAAGCAAAGTTGCCGTCAAATGCCTGTTCCCAGAAACGTCGGCGGGCCGACATCGAGTTGAAACGCTGTTTGACGCGCTCGCGCCAACTGCCCGCTATCTCGGCCATTTTGCCAAGGCTTGCCGGTAACAGCGTTTCGAGTTTTTCGCGCAGCATTCTCGCCAGTACGGGCGCGGTGCCGCTGGAAGAGATAGCCACCACGATAGGTGAACGGTCGACAATCGACGGAAAGATAAACGAGCACTTTGGCTGGTCGTCCACGACGTTGGCCAGCACGCGGCGCAGATTGGCATCTTCGTAAACCTGTGCGTTGAGCACGGTATCGTCCGTTGCAGCGATCACCAGAAAGACATCGTCGAGCTGATCGGCGTGATAGGACGTGGACAGCCACTGAATTGCCGCCTGCCGATGCAAATGGGCGACTTCTTCTGAAAGTGATTGCGCAGCTACCCGAACCTCGGCGCCTGCCCGCAGAAGCAAGTCAATTTTGCGCGCAGCGATTTCGCCGCCGCCAACGACCAGTACCGGACGTTGTTTCAGGTCGGCAAATATAGGGAGATAGTCCACAACAACCTTTTTAAGATAAGCATATCGATATTATGACTATACGGGGTTGCCGCTAGCCGGATGAAATGACGAAATGGAATGATTAGTTCCAATATGGAATATAGGGCTTTCTTTTTGCCATTTTGAGAAAAGGGTAAATTGTGAAATTTGTTCTCAACTCGCATACTGCTGCCAGACAAATAAAGAATGATAATAAGGACTTTTCGTATGTTTTCTTTTCGCCACACGCTGCGCTCGGCATTTATCCTGTCGCTGAGCGGACTTTGCGCGGGCAATGCCTTAAGCCAAAATATTGATAACCCGCCTCTTGGGCAAATCGCCGAACAGCAAACGCGACATATCGCGACCTATTTTCCCGGCCGTATGGCGGGCAGTCCGGCCGAGATTATTGCCGCCGATTATCTGAATCAGCGCCTGCAAAAATGGGGTATCAAAGCCGCCTGCATGCCTTTGATGCCCAATTTCTTTACACAAGCCAGGACAAGCGCCAAAACTGGCACAGCGTGCATGCCACGTCGGTGATTGCCGAACGCACGGGTGACGTGCCTCAGCAAATCGTGGTGATGGCGCATTTTGATACCTATCTGCCGCAAAGCGATGCCGACTCCGATCGCAATCTTGGCGGCCTTACCTTGCAAGGCGTGGATGACAATGCCTCGGGCGTCGGGGCCATGCTTGAGCTTGCCGAGCGCATGAGCAAGGTCAAGACGCACTACAGCCTGCGCTTTGTGGCGCTGAGCGCACAGGAAACCGGCGAACAGGGCGCGAAAGACTACCTTGCCCAGCTGAGTCCGCTCGAGAAAAAACGCACGCTGCTGGTCATCCATCTCAATTCGCTGGTGGTCGGCGATCGCCTGTATTTCAACAGCGGCGTCAACACCTCGCCGGTGGTGGCCAAGCTTTCACGTGACAAGGCGTTAAGCATCGCACGTCGTCTGGGCATTGCCGCAACGCGCAGTCCGTCTGGCACCAGTTGCTGCGAAGGCGTGAAAACGCTGGACAGCGCGCACATTCCCCTGCTGCTGGTCTCGGCCAGCGACTGGCGACTGGGCAGAAAAGACGGTCAGCAACAGCGCGCTGTCAGCGCCCATTTTCCGCTCGGCACCAGCCGTCATCAGGGGCAAATCGACAACTTGCAGTATCTTGACCGCTATTTGCCGGGCCGTCTGGCAAGGCGCGAAAAAGACAGTGTCAGAGTTCTGCTGCCGCTTCTGAAAACGCTGGCCAATCCTCCGGCCGATGCCTAAACGCATTTCCCCGCCTTGAGAGCGGGGAAATTATCAGCCTTCGTGCAGCCCGCACTCGCGCTTCAGGCCGAAGAAGCGCGTCTCTTCTTCCGACATGCCCTCTTCCCATTTGCGGGTGGTATGCGTATCGCCCACCGACAGATAGCCCTGATCCCACAACGGGTGATAGCTAAGTCCATGCTCTTTCAGATACTGGAAGATCTGCCGGTTATCCCAATCGATAATCGGCAGAATTTTGAACACGCCCCGCTGTACCGCCAGAACAGGCAGATTCGCGCGGCTGCCGGACTGTTCACGACGCAATCCGGCAAACCAGGTCTGCGCACCTAAAGATTCGAGCGCGCGGTTCATCGGTTCAACCTTATTAATCAGATTATACTTTTCGATGCCCTCGACGCCCTGCTCCCACAGCTTGCCATAACGCGCTTCCTGCCACGCCGCCGACTGCTCGGCGCGGAAAACCTTGAGATTCAGGTCAAGCTGCTCGGTGAGCGAATCGATAAACTGATAGGTTTCCGGAAACAGGTAGCCGGTATCGGTAAGAATAACCGGAATATCGGATTTCTGACGGGTGACCAGATGCAGACACACCGCCGCCTGAATGCCGAAGCTGGACGACAGGGTAAACTCGCCCGGCAGATTTTCCAGCGCCCAGCTCACGCGATCCTGCGCGGAAAGTTTTTCCAGCTGGCCGTTAACTTCGGCCAGCGCCAATGCCTGCCCGGATTTGGGCAGCGCATTCAGTTCTGTAAGGGAGAGTGTCGTCATATCGCCTCCTGTCAGTCGTAAAAGTCGCGGGCGGGATCCAGCACCGGACGAATAATGCCTGCGCGGATCACGTAATCACCAAAGCCTTCGTCGGCTTCGCGCTCATTGGCCCAGCGACCGACCAGCTCGTCGATAATCGCCAGAATCTCGACATCGCTGATATTTTCGCGGTACATACGCGGAATGCGCGTACCGGCACGGTTGCCGCCAAGATGCAGGTTGTAGCGGTTCATCGCCTTGCCCACCAGACCGATTTCGGCCAGCAGCGCGCGGCCACAGCCGTTGGGACAGCCGGTGACACGCAGAACGATGTGCTCTTTGCCGACGCCGTGCCGATGCATTATCTCTTCCACCCGCGTAACAAACTCCGGCAGGAAGCGCTCGGCTTCGGCCATCGCCAGCGGGCAGGTCGGATAAGACACGCAGGCCATCGAGTTCTTGCGCTGCTCGGTGACACCGTCGTCAATCAGGCCGTGGTTGCGGGCCAGCGTTTCGATACGGTCTTTGTCTTTTTCGGCCACCCCGGCCACTATCAGATTCTGGTTGGCGGTCAGGCGGAAATCGCCTTTGTGGATACGCGCAATCTCGGCCAGCCCCGTTTTCAGCGGACGGCCCGGATAATCCAGAATACGGCCATTTTCGATAAACAGGGTCAGGTGCCATTGGTTATCGATGCCTTTAACCCAGCCGATGCGGTCACCGCGGCCGGTGAATTCGTAAGGGCGCACCTCGGCAAAGGTGATACCGGCACGCTTCTCGACTTCCGCCTTGAAAGTTTCGACGCCGACGCGCTCGAGAGTGTATTTGGTTTTCGCATTCTTGCGGTTGGTGCGGTTGCCCCAGTCGCGTTGCGTGGTGACCACGGCTTCCGCCACGGCCAGCGTATTTTCCAGCGGAATGAAGCCTAAATCGCTTGCGGTACGCGCGTAGGTTGCCTTGTCGCCGTGCGCGATGGACAGTCCGCCGCCCACCAGCACGTTGAAGCCTACCAGCTTGCCGTTATCGGCAATGGCCACGAAGTTCAGGTCATTGGCGTGCAGGTCCACATCGTTTTGCGGCGGGATAACAACGGTCGTCTTGAATTTACGCGGCAAATAGGTCGGGCCAAGAATCGGCTCTTCGTCGGTGGTTTCGACCTTTTCCTGATCCAGCCACACTTCGGCATAGGCACGGGTGCGCGGCAACAGGTGCTCGGAGAGTTTCTTCGCCCACTGCCAGGCTTCGAGGTGCAGCTCTGATTCAACCGGGTTCGAGGTACAAAGTACGTTGCGGTTTACATCGTTGGCGGTGGCGAGCGCATCCAGACCCAGCTTGTTCAAGAGCTGATGCACCGGTTTGACGTTCGGTTTCAGAATGCCGTGGAACTGGAAAGTCTGACGGTTGGTAATGCGAATACTGCCGTACAGTGTGCTCTCTTCGGCAAACTTGTCGATACCGAGCCACTGTTCAGGCGTCATCACCCCGCCCGGAAGACGGCAGCGCAGCATCATCGCGTGGCGAGGTTCAAGCTTCTGCTCGGCGCGCTCGGCACGGATATCGCGGTCATCCTGCTGGTACATGCCGTGGAAACGGATAAGCAGGAAGTTGTCGCCGTTGAAGCCGCCGGTCAGACCATCGGTCAAGTCTTCCGTAATCGTGCCGCGCAGAAAGTTACTCTCTTTCTTCAGACGTTCGGCGTCGGTCAGCTTGCCTTCGACGACCAGTGGGCCAGGATGTTTTTCGCTCATAATTTCATTGCTCATTAATAGACATCTCGCTGATAACGACGATCCATACGCAGGTCACTCAGATATTCATCGGCGGCTTCCAGATCCATGCCACCGTATTCGGCAATCACTTCAAGCAAAGCCTGCTCGACATCTTTCGCCATGCGATTCGCGTCGCCACAAACATATACGTGTGCGCCTTCCTGCAACCATGCCCAGACTTCGCTGCCCTTGGCGCGCAGTTTGTCCTGAACATAGACTTTTTCCGCCTGATCGCGTGACCACGCCAGATCGATATGGGTCAGCAGGCCGTCTTTCACGTAGCGCTGCCATTCGACCTGATACAGGAAGTCATCGGTAAAGTGCGGATTACCGAAGAACAGCCAGTTTTTGCCGCTTGCGCCGTCGTTGTCGCGCTGCTGCATAAAGGCACGGAACGGCGCGATGCCGGTGCCAGGCCCAATCATGATGACCGGCGCGTCAGGATCGGCCGGTAGACGGAAGTTATCATTGTGCTCGATGAACACGCGCACTTCGCCGTCTTCCTCCAGTCTGTCGGCCAGATAACCGGAGGCACCGCCGGTACGCGCACGTCCGTCGATGTCATAACGCACCACGCCCACGGTAATGTGCACTTCCGTTTCCGTCTCCGCCTGCGAGGACGCAATCGAGTACAGGCGCGGCGTCAGCGGGCGCAGCAGGTCAATAAGCTGTTGCGGTTGCAGCTCGGTCGGCGCACGGCGGACCATGTCGACGAACCGGCGTGTTCTGGGCAAAATGCTGCAACGCGCTCTTGTCGGTAATCAACGCCAAAAGGTCGGCATCGCGACATACGGCGGCATATTTGTCGACGATGACGGTCGTGTTCTGCGTCAGCTCGATGTGATGCTGCAACGCTTCGCTCAGCGGCAGCGTCTTGCCGTGAACGTCGACCGGCTCGTCGCCTTTCAGCCAGAGCAGTTCAACCAGTTCTTTCACCAGCAGCGGATCGTTTTCAAACCACACGCCCAGCGCATCGCCCGGCTGGTAACGCAGACCCGAGTCACCCAGATCGATTTCGATATGTCGCACGTCCTTGTCGGAATCGCGCCCCGTGACCTTCTGATTCACGGACAGCAAGGCGGTCAGCGGTTGCTCTTTACTGTAGGGGCTGCTGTCGAGCTGGTTGACGTTA
Organism: Rouxiella chamberiensis; assembly: GCF_026967475.1. Taxonomy (NCBI): domain Bacteria; kingdom Pseudomonadati; phylum Pseudomonadota; class Gammaproteobacteria; order Enterobacterales; family Yersiniaceae; genus Rouxiella; species Rouxiella chamberiensis. The sequence goes on from NZ_CP114058.1 coordinate 3,003,388, forward strand.
CCGGCAATCGTGGCCGCCTGCGCCACCGGCGACTCGGCAGGAATGCGTTTTTTCAGTACCTCGACGACCTGGGTACACCACGCCGCAGCCTGCTCCTGATACTCGACGTCGGCATCGACGCGGTCCAGCAGACGCTCGCCGCCCAACTCGCCCAGACGCGCATCAAAATCCTTGCCCGCCTGACAGAAGAATTCATAGGACGTATCGCCCAGACCAAATACCGCAAAAGCCGTATCGGCCATGTTCGGCGCTTTTTTGGACATCAGGAACTTGTGCAGCGCCACCGCCTCTTCTGCGGGTTCACCTTCGCCCTGCGTCGAGGCGACGACGACCAGCAGTTTTTCCTGCGCAATCTGTTTGAACTTGTAGTCACCGGCATTCACCAGGTTAACGTTAAGTTTAGCGGCAACCAGCGCATCGCGCAGTTGTTCGGCCAGACGGCGCGCATTGCCGGTCTGCGAGGCAGAAATCAGAGTAACGGACGCTGCCGCGGCAACGGGTGCAGGCGCTGCTACTGCGCCCGGCTGCTGGTTGGTCAATCCCCAGAAATAGCCTGAAAGCCAGGCCAACTGGGTCGGCGAATAGTCACCAATTGCCGATTGCAGCCGTGACATTTGCTCCGGGGATAATGGGAGCAAAGAAGTAGGAGGTGCCTGAGTCGTCATCGCGGTACGAATTCCCTTATTGCATAAGCCTGTATCAAACGGACTGTTTATTCGGAAAGAGTGGAGAGCGTGTAAGGTTAACCAGCCGAATCATAACAATTAAATAAGTGATGGGAATATTAAATAACCATAATAACTAAGTGTTTTTTCCGGTAAAACCTATCGATAAAACTGTTAAAGCCTCAGTTATAGGCTACTGAAATCACTAAGAAAAAAAGAGGCGGTTTTTGAAGGGGTTATTCGGGGAGAGCTAAATGAGAAAGCCCCGCATTTGCGAGGCTGAAAATATCTTGATGCCGATGAGCTGACCTTCCCTGTCAGGGATTAAACTCGTGATGCTGCTCGAAACGCGCGAACTGTCCGGCGGCATAAATCGACATTTTACTGCCGCTGTGCCCTATGTCCGGCAACGCAACGAAATGCCAGTTGAAGGGCATATGGTTCTGCTCGGCCTGCTGCTGCGAGGTCGTGAAGAAGTTTTCCGCACGTTCGAGCCGGTTGCTGCCCTGCGCCATCGCCCCTTTGGAATGGCGCAGCTGACGGTTTTCAGGATCATCGTCATTGGCACCTACCGCAATCAAGACAGGTTTTGCAAAATAGGCGGCGAGCTGACTCTGGCTCACTTTTATCGGCGAGGCGCGCAACCCATAGGGCCAGCGCTGATCCGTATCGGGCAGCGTCCACCAGCCTGCTGCCGCGCAGATAGCCGCCTTGACCTGCGGCTGTGGGAGCAGGGTCAGCGCGCGATGTACAAACTGGCAGCCCGCACTGTTGCCAAACAGATAATATTGCGACTGCGACGTGATGCCCTGCTGGTGCATGGCGAGGAAGATGTCATTGACCAGCGTAAAACTCCACTGCGCCTTCGGCAGGCGGTGATGCGTTTTCGGGTCCTGAATATTTCCCAGATTGTAGCCGTAACTGCCCTGGAAATCCTGATCGGTAAAACGTGGCACCACAATGCGGAAATGATACTGATCGGCCACTTTTATCCAGTCGTTGCGATAGGTCGAAGCATTGCGATCCACGCCCGTCATGACCATGATGACCGGCGAATTTGCATCGGTTCCGGCAGGCTGATAGGTAAAGACTTCGAGCGGTTTTTTATTGCCGCCAGCAGGATAGTAAAAACTGCCTGTACCGTCGGCCAGTGTCTTGATGTCGAGACTTATCGGCCTGGACGCCACCTTCGGCGACGCGCCTTTCACCGCCGCTGAACTTACTGTCGCCGCACCTACCGGCAAACCTTCGGCATTTGCCGTCGCAGTTAAACACAGCATCAATGCGGCCCAACGCAGCGCTCTAATCATTCACTATCTCAATAGGTTAGTATGCAACGCCTCACTTTAAGGGAAGGAGTGATGCCGAGTAAAGGAGGAAAAGCGCAATATCTGTCTATTCATAGAGCAGATAACTCATGGCTTAACGGGCCAGTTTCCGTTAATATGCCGCGTTTTTTGCAGTCAACGAGACAGTGTCATGACCACTACATTATTTAAAGATTTTATGTTCGAAGCCGCTCATCACCTGCCTCATGTTCCAGAAGGGCATAAATGTGGCCGCCTGCATGGGCACTCTTTTGCCGTGCGTCTTGAGATTACCGGTGACGTGGATCCGCATACCGGCTGGGTAATGGATTTTGCCGAACTGAAAGCCGCCTTTGCGCCAACGCTCGACAGCCTGGACCACTATTATCTCAACGATATTCCCGGTCTGGAAAACCCGACCAGCGAAGTGCTGGCCAAGTGGATCTGGGACAAGATGAAACCTCAGCTTCCCCTGCTGAGCGCGGTACGTATCAAAGAAACCTGCACCGCCGGCTGCGTCTATCGCGGCTGATCCGGTATTGCCCTCGCAATAGACTCGGATCGAATTCTTGTGGGGCAATCTTCTTCGTTCTTGACGCGAGCGTGTCGAGGACGAAGAGGGATAGCCAACGCCTTTCTAAAAGTTATTCACGCAAATCTTCAACGTCATCCGTATTGCCCTGCAGAGGCGATAATTGCATTCTCAATGCTATAAATGCTGTGGCTTGGCGGCAAGCGCGTGGGTCCCGATGCGCTGACATTCGTCGGCAATTTGGGCGAGCGACGCCAACCAAGTCACAGTGATAAGAGCAAAGAGGATTAGGCGATATTGAGATACTTATGTGTCTGCATGGAAAGCCGCCAATTTTTGGCAATACAGGTTGCAATACACAGCTTGGTCGCTTCTTCTTTCTGGCTGATTGGCTGTAACGCGATGATGCGCGACTTGTCGTCTGACAGGGTTGCCAGCAGGGCTTCAAGCGCATCGATATCGCGTTGACGGGCGACCGGATGCTTTATCTCGTCGGCGCGTTGCAATGCCTGCGGCAGAATGTCGTAACCGCCGCGCATGTTCACCTTCGGCGATACTGTCACCCAGGTTTTAGCCGAACAGCGAATTTCGTGCGTGCCGCTGGTTTCAATCTGGCAGCTGTAGCCGCGAGCTTCCAGCAGTTCGGTCAGCGGCTGCAAATCATAAATACACGGCTCGCCGCCGGTAATCACGATGTGGTTGGCCGTCCATCCCTGATTCTGAATGACCTGATGAAGTTGCTCGGCGCTGGCATTACCCCACGCGTCGGTTTCTTCGGTTTTGACCAGGATACGCTGCATATCGACTTCACGATCGGCGAATTTTTCCCAGGTGTGTTTCGTGTCGCACCAGCTGCACCCTACCGGGCAACCTTGCAAACGAATAAAAATAGCCGGCACGCCGGTAAAAAGCCTTCCCCTTGCAGGGTTTCAAACATTTCGTTAATCGGGTACTGCATCTGTATCTCAAATTTTAAGGAGCCAGCGCACATTATCGCAGACATAATGCGTTGCGCCAAACCTATCACGCCACGCAACCTGACGTTTTTTCACTCAGCGGGCCTGCGTTGTTCTCGCCGTTTGCCGCATGTTACCGGGCGGCTGTATTTCGCGGTGAGTCTGGTGTTGGCGGTTGAACTGCTGCAACCGCTGAAGATCCTGCTCAAGCCCCTTGTTTTTTAACGTATTCACCTGCTGATTAATCATTTCGGTGCGATAGGCCAGCCGTTCGAGCTCTTGCGCCGCATCATTGTGGGTTCGCCGATCGAGTGCCTGTTCGATAATTTTATTGATATCCTGCGCTTTTTCGGGCGGCACTTTTTGATCCCTCAGCCTGCCAAGCCGTCTGGCCAACACCTGAAGGGCGTCATCTTCATCGTTAAGGTTTTTCAACCGACGATCTACGACCTCCAGCTGCGCCAACCTTTTCGACAAGCTGTCTCGATAGCTTTCTGTTTGTTGCAACCCATGATATCGAGGCTCCGAGGACGATGAGGTGTTTTTGGGCTGCGTCACGAGAGGCAGCATCTCCGTCATTAAAAACGAGACAACATTACCAGGCGCGGTGGGTTCGACCGCAAGATTCATCGCCCGTCGCCTTTCGTTTTCCTGCCTCTCAAATATGCTGTCTTTCTCTTGCGAAGCACGGGAAGCCTGCGCCGTGATCCGCCGGTAATCGGCCAGCACGTCCGACAGTCGAGCGGTAAACTCCAGCAGGGAAGCCCGCTGCGGTTGCCGTGCAAAGTGACGGGTCTGCCCAGCATTGAGCGGGCGCGCCGCGAGGTGTTTCTCCTGACGGCCAAGCCGTAGATATTCGGCCGAAAGAGAAGATTCCAGCGCGCGTTGCCCGTCAAGCATGCGCTCGAGCAACGGTGCCTGCAACGCGGCCAATGCGCTCTGGTCAGAGGCTTTAAGGGCAACACGGCTCTTTTTATGCAGCGAGGCAATCTGGCGTTCGTCGTCGAGAAGCTGGTGACGCGACAGCAACGCAATGATTTGCTGCGCCTGACCGGATAAAGCATGAGGGGTTCGTGACCAGTCTTGTCGGGCCTCATGTTTAATGCGATTAAAACCATCACGGCGGGATTGCATCACCGTACGCGGATGCGCGAAATCATGGGTGCGGGTATTCAGAAATTGTTTCAATTCGCGTTGCGAGCCTTCTGCCACACCCGCCGCAAGCATCACATGAATAAACTGCACGCTGGTCGAATACTGGCCATGATTAATCAGGGCCAGCGCACGAGTGCCGGGCGAACTTTCCCACGGCGAATGCTCGAGAGTCAGCGCATAAACCTCTTTGGACGTCAGCGCCTGCGCGGAAAAGAGCTGGTGGATAAGCGTGAAGTAATAAGACAGCAGTTGATCGACACACAGTCGATACCCTCGAACAGTGGCCAGCTTCGCGCCCATACCGCTGTTGCGAATTAACACATCGGCCGCCTGACGCGGCGATTGGGTTGCCGTTCGGGCGGCGGCCAGAAGCATCTCATAGGCCGCCATGAGTGACAGTGCACGGGTATGAAAATCCAGCGCGGCGTGTTCGGCCATGAGCGCAAGCTGCAGGGCCTGTTGTGGTGCTTTGACCAGGGTGTCATGCGGCGCGACGCTTTGACGTTGCCCCCTTACAGAGGCGGCAACGACCACGCTCGTCGCCGCACTTTTATGTTGCCGACCAGCATGGCCGGTAATGCCGGACGATGACGCGCCGTCGTTATTAGGATCGTCATCCCGCTTGCGTTTAAAGCGGGCCTGATGCTTCAAGGCTGCGTAACTCTCGGGTATGGAAAGCGATGTCTCTACTGCCGCCTTGGCGCTATCCGCCACGGTATCAGGCTTTTGCGCAAAATCGGCGACCTGCCGGACCAGCGCCAGAAATGCCTGCCTTTTTTGCTGATCGACGGCGATGGCCGCCCCAGGAGCGGGAGCATTTTTATCATCCAGAGCAATACAGTCTTGCAGCAGTTCAAGATTGCTGACTCCGCCATGTCGAGGAACCACCACTACCCGTCCGGCAATAGAGTGCGCGGGTTGCGGCAGGCTGATGAGAAATAGCGAGTCGGGCATGATATTGATATAGGTGTCAGGCAGTGTTGCCGGTGTATAGACGCGCTCACCGGCTGGATTGAAATAATGGCTAAAATTGGTCTTGATGAAGCCCTTCCCGATGGCGATATTTTTGGCCAGCGCCAACGCACGGAACAACGCCGGTTCGCAGAGCCCATTGACGATATCAAAGGCTTCGTTGGGACAATTCTCGAGCTTTTGCGCCAACTGCCCGTCTCTTGCCACGCTGACCAGCAACGTCTCCCAGTCTGCCAGAGGTGAATAGTCTTCGCCGTGTTCATCGTACATGCGGTTGGCAATCACCAAGATGGCGTCTTTATATTCCGTGACCAGCAGATAGACAAGCTGGTTATCGGTGAGCGACAAGCCGTTGATTTGCTGAAAAATCCTGTGGCTGTAATCAAGAAGAACGCCAAGAGGATGCCGCCCCTGCAACGGCTCTTCGATTTCTCGCCCAACATAGACCAGCGTGTCTATCAGCGCAAAACGATCGGCGTCGTGATCCAGCCTGGGATTGGGTAAAAGAGGAAAAGCCTGAAGCAAGGTGCTGTCATGGAGATTATTCATCCAGCGAATATCGAGAGAGCCGGTATGGGTAATTTCATGCATGGCGGTGCAACTGTAGAGTCCGATACAGGAAAGCCGCGTATTGGAAAGGCTTTTATCGGCCAGCCAGTTTTCAATCTGCGCCAGACTTAATCCTCGGGGTCCGTAAGGCAGTCCCTCAAGGCTCATTTCGGAGACGGGGAAATCATCGCCGATAATCAATGGCGCGGCAGGCATTTCTTCAAGCAGAATTGCGAGGCGCTCACGACGCGAATCCAATAATGTGTCGATGATATGTGGATAGGCATAATGCCCTGCTGAAAACAGCTTTTGTTCATCTTCATGCACGATGCTTTTTTCTTGAAGCAGGAGAGAATTATTAACCGTGTTCTCCAGCAGTTTCAGCAGCGGTAATCTTTTAAGAAAGCGGATTTCGAGCAGCCTCAGCAGCCGGTTGGCAATGACTTCATCTTCTTGCGCATTGCCCCGCTCAAGCAGCGCCTCGAGGGGCGTCTGGTAGTCATAGTTGTCGGGATGATAATCGTCACCGTGCTGCGCCAGCGTGTTGTCACGCATATGATGATCGCCGATTTCCGCCGGAAGATAATGACGCACGCGGTCAACAAGATGGGCAAACTCGTTCTTTACCTTGCCGATCAGTGCAGGCGCGATGACTTGTGTCAGATTGCCCGCATGGCCTTCGAGCTGGATCTGATTAATCGCTTCATTAAGGGCATGGCTCTTTACCCCGACCAGCGCATAAAAATCGATCATCAGTGCCAACTGCGCATCATGCAATGCGCTGCCCAACTGAAGTGAGGACATGCCCTTTACCGAAATAAGTTTAAGGACATCCTGATTTAACAGGGAAATAAGCAGAGACTCAGGATCAACTTCATTTTCGCCGTTCAGCGCATCGATATTCTTTAATTTAAGAATATCTTCACTTTTCTCAAGTCGGGTGCGTAATTCATGCAGGCGGTAATTATTGACGACCGCATTCTGCGGGTCAGGTTCATTCGCATTAATCAGCCTGATAAGCGATTCTATGCGCTCTTTATTTTCGACCACGATAAAATGGCTGGCAATCTCTCTGATGCGTTTTTTCTGCTGTAAGGTAAAGGGATGCGTGCCGACCGAGTCTCTAATATTGTGAAGTTCGGTAATAAGCAGGCAGAGGGTTTCGGATAATATTTTCTCTTTGATGGCGGGAAAGGCGCTATCCAGCGTCGCCCATTGATTTTCAATGTTATTAAACGCAATGGCGAACCGCGAGATAGCGTCCGTACCGCCGTCGTAGTCTTGAAAATGTGCGTTAACATGACTGGCCGCCAGATGACGGTATTGCGCACAAGAACGATCGTCACCATGCAGAGCCTGAGAAATCACCCGAAAAAAGCTGTCTCCGTCAAACGAGGAGAACGGCCGAGTTGCATCATCAATCAAACTGTAATGTTCATAATGCGGCGTGCAAAACCGTTGCAGCGTGACTGTGCGGCGGGCATGTTTGTCACCGATGCTGCGATGCCCCAAAGGCTCGCGAAACAGAATGTGAATGTTCAGGGCGTCAGCCAGCGCGGGTATCGCGATGTCTGCGATTTCACGGCTCCAGCGGCCCGGCGTGCGAAGGGTATCGACAAGGCGTTGGTGGTGATTGTTCTGCGTTAAACTTCCTGTGGCGAGGCTTTCGGCAGACGATGTTTCCCCGGGCGCGCCATCAGTAAAAAGGGGAGAGTCCGCCGTTCTGGCGTAAAAACTTTGTGGCTGCAAGGGAGAACCCATCACGCCCGCCAAATATTCAGGCGCAGCGATATTTTCATCAGCCGCGATAATCGCGTTGGCGGACTGCACCGGCGTCGATATTGGAATAGTAGTATGTTCCGACATTCTCTTTCCTTTTAAACCGACAAGCCTTTTTTAAATAAAAATTTAAACACCCATTTATTTAACCGGGCAATATTCTGGGCGCACAAGATTCTTACCCAGAATAAAAAAAGATTAACAGGCATAATAAGGCGTTTTATAGCTGCACTTTCTGCAAGACAGTCTACCCACTGCGAACGCTTATTCTATAAGAGAACGATTAAGTGAATATTCTAAAAGGTTAAGACGATGAGTCGATTTTTTTATTTTCGGCACGTGACGGGCATAAAAAAACCCGCCGAAGCGGGTTTTATAAAGCAAGGGGGCAGAAATTACTGACCTTTAACTTCTTTCAGACCGTTGAACGGTGCCGCATTACCCAGCGCTTCTTCGATACGAATCAGCTGGTTGTATTTAGCCACACGGTCAGAACGGCTCATAGAACCGGTTTTGATCTGGCCTGCTGCGGTACCCACAGCCAGGTCAGCAATAGTGGCATCTTCAGTTTCGCCTGAACGGTGAGAGATGACTGCGGTATAACCGGCATCTTTCGCCATCTTGATAGCCGCCAGAGTTTCGGTCAGAGAACCGATCTGGTTGAACTTGATAAGGATGGAGTTGGCAATACCTTTATCGATACCTTCTTTCAGAATCTTGGTGTTGGTCACGAACAGGTCGTCACCTACCAGCTGGATTTTGTCGCCCAGAACTTTAGTCTGGTAAGCGAAACCATCCCAGTCAGATTCGTCCAGACCGTCTTCGATGGAAACGATAGGATACTGCTTGGTCAGGTCTTCCAGGAAGTGGGTGAACTCTTCGGAAGTGAAGGATTTGTTGCCTTCGCCAGCCAGCACGTATTTACCGTCTTTGTAGAATTCGGAAGCCGCACAGTCCATCGCCAGAGTGATGTCCTTGCCCAGCTCATAGCCTGCCGCTTTCACCGCTTCTGCGATAACAGCCAGGGCTTCGGCGTTGGAACCCAGGTTAGGCGCATAGCCGCCTTCGTCACCGACAGCAGTTCCCATACCTTTGGATTTCAGAACTTTAGCCAGAGTGTGGAAAACTTCGGAGCCCATACGTACGGCTTCTTTCAGCGTTTTCGCGCCAACAGGCTGGATCATGAACTCTTGAATGTCGACGTTGTTGTCGGCGTGCTCACCGCCGTTGATGATGTTCATCATAGGCAGTGGCATGGAATATTTGCCCGGCGTGCCGTTCAGTTCCGCAATATGTGCGTACAGTGGCAAACCTTTAGAGGCAGCAGCAGCTTTAGCAGCAGCCAAAGAAACCGCCAGAATCGCGTTGGCACCAAACTTGGATTTGTTTTCGGTACCGTCGAGCTCAATCATTACCTTGTCGATATTGGCCTGGTCTTTAGCGTCTTTGCCGGTCAGTGCCTGAGCGATAGGGCCGTTAACCGCAGCAACCGCTTTAGTTACGCCTTTACCCAGAAAACGAGATTTATCACCGTCACGCAATTCCAGAGCTTCGCGGGAACCCGTCGATGCACCTGATGGTGCAGCAGCCAGACCTACGAAACCGCCTTCCAGATGAACTTCAGCTTCTACGGTCGGGTTACCACGGGAGTCGATGATTTCACGACCGAGCACTTTAACGATTTTGGACATTAGGATTTCCTCAGTACAAGTTAAATTAAAGCTGCAGACTCCATGATGCGCCGCACTCCGGCAGCGCATCGCGGGTCTTGTATTTTATTTTACCTGACGCTTCTGATACTCACCGGCAGCCTTCACAAAGCCTGCAAACAACGGATGACCATCACGCGGCGTTGACGTAAATTCTGGATGGAACTGGCAAGCCACATACCACGGATGGTTTGGCAGCTCGATAATTTCCACCAGTTGCTTATCGCCAGAGCGACCTGCAACGCGTAAACCCGCGGCTTCGATAGGTTTCAGCAGCATGTTGTTTACTTCGTAGCGGTGACGATGACGTTCAACTATCGTTGGCTCGCCGTACATCTGACGAACCAGGCTACCTTCGGTCAGGTGACATTGTTGTCCACCTACACGCATGGTACCGCCTAAATCACTGTCTTCGGAACGTACTTCGACGTTGCCGTTTTCATCGCGCCATTCGGTGATAAGTGCCACAACCGGGAACTTGCAGTCCGGCACGAACTCGGTGGAGTTCGCATCTTCCATGCCGACCACGTTGCGGGCAAATTCCATCAGCGCAACCTGCATACCCAGACAAATGCCGAGGTAAGGAATGTTGTTCTCACGCGCGTAACGCGCAGTCATCAACTTGCCTTCTACGCCGCGATAACCGAAACCGCCCGGGATCAGGATAGCATCCAGATCTTTCAGCATTTCGACGCCGCGGGTTTCTACATCCTGCGAATCGATGAGCTTGATGTTCACGCTCAGGCGATTTTTCAGGCCGGCGTGCTTCAGGGCTTCGATAACCGATTTGTAGGCATCCGGCAGTTCGGTATATTTACCGACCATACCAATGTTCACTTCGCCGCCCGGGTTGGCTTCTTCGTAGATAACCTGTTCCCATTCGGCCAGATCGGCTTCTTTGCACTCAAGGCTGAATCGTTTACAAATATAGTCGTCAAGGCCCTGAGATTTCAAGAGCGCAGGAATTCTATAAATGGAATCAACGTCTTTCAGAGAAATAACCGCTTTCTCGGGCACGTTGCAGAACAGGGCGATTTTCGCACGCTCGTTGGCAGGAACCGCACGGTCCGAACGGCAGATAAGCACGTCTGGCTGGATACCGATAGACAGCAGTTCTTTCACGGAGTGCTGGGTTGGCTTGGTTTTGACTTCACCCGCGGCCGCCATGTAAGGCACCAGCGTCAGGTGCATATACAGCGTGTGCTCACGGCCCACGTCAACCGCCATCTGGCGAATCGCTTCGAGGAAAGGCAGGGATTCGATATCACCTACGGTACCGCCGATTTCGACCAGAACGACGTCATGGCCTTCGCCGCCTTCAATGATGCGCTCTTTGATGGCATTGGTGATGTGCGGGATAACCTGAATGGTCGCGCCGAGATAGTCGCCACGGCGCTCTTTGCGCAGGACGTCGGAGTAGATACGACCGGTAGTGAAGTTGTTGCGACGGGTCATTTTGGTGCGAATGAAACGTTCGTAGTGACCCAGATCGAGATCGGTTTCGGCCCCATCTTCGGTAACGAAGACTTCACCATGCTGGGTTGGGCTCATGGTACCCGGATCCACGTTGATGTAGGGATCGAGTTTCATGATGGTAACGTTCAAACCACGGGCTTCGAGAATAGCCGCCAATGAGGCTGCGGCAATGCCTTTACCCAGAGAGGATACGACCCCGCCGGTCACAAAAATATAATTAGTTGTCATGCTGAACCTGAGAGGTTAGGTTTAAAGACGATGGAATAACCAAGACGGGAAAGCAGTATACCCGAACCTTTAGTGCGCCACAAACGATCGTTTTATTCTCTTCACCTGTCGACCCTCCGGCAACCCCTCGCCTGTACACTTTGGGTCTTAACATGGCAAATCCCTTATAAAACAATTATGTAATCACAAAAATTTGATTTTTTAGCCGCTTGGGCTGCAAAAAAGGCCATATATTTCAATTTATTAACTTTTTGTTGCCTCACCGTAAACTCGTCAGTCAGCGCTAGACTAACAGTCATGTTGAACGGTGTTTTGATATCGATCACCGCAATGCAAAGTTTATTTAATCTCGCTGGTTTCTGCGCAGACTTTTCCTGCTGCTTAACCTGCTGCCATGCCTCTTCCATCTGCTCAAGCGTAGCGTCTTCCATTTTCAGACCGGCATCACGGATGATAAGTTCAACCTGACGAAAACGGCGTTCGAATTTTTTATTCGCCGCCTGAAGCGCTCCTTCGGCCTTGTGCCCGAGATGGCGGGAAAGATTCACCGTCGCAAACAGCATATCGCCGATTTCTTCGCCGAGCTTTTCCTGATCGACCACCGCCTGTTTGGCCTCGTACATCACTTCGTCGATTTCTTCATAGACTTTGTCGAGCACAGGCCCGAGCGTAGTCCAGTCGAAGCCGACATTGGCGCAGCGTTTTTGAATCTTGTGCGCTTTCATCAGCGCAGGAAGGTTGCCCGGAATATCGTCCAGCGCGGAGTAAAGCGCCTTGTCGGCCCGCTCCTGAATCTTGCCCTTCTCCCAGTCGACCAGCACCTGCTCTTTGTCTTTGACCGTTTCGCCGCCCTGCGGATTGAAAATGTGCGGATGCCGATGCTCGAGTTTGTCGCTGATGGCCGTGCAGATATCGTCGAAATCGAACAGCCCCTGCTCGCTGGCCATTTGGGCATAAAACACGACCTGGAACAGCAGATCGCCGAGTTCACCGCGCAGATCGTCGAAATCTTTGCGCTCGATGGCATCCAGCACTTCATAGGTTTCTTCGAGCGTATAGGGCGCGATGGTCTCAAAACTCTGGGCTTTGTCCCACGGGCAGCCCGTGGCGGGATCACGCAAGGTTTTCATGATTCCAAGGAGGCGTTGCAGCGGGAGGGAAGAATTCATCAGGCTTTCCATAAGTTTATTATTACATCTGTATTCAAATTAATTGACGTTGCCGACTGAACATCATCTTTGAGTTTGACGTTGCAGCACAGAGTTTGCTGTATGTGCTGCAACGTCAGTGACGCGGGAAATCAGCTCCCGTGCAGACGTTTGGCTTCAATGACGTCCGGCAGCTGGTTCAGTTTGGCGATAACCCGGCTCAATACCTGCGGGTTGTAAATTTCGATGTCCATGTCGATGGTCGCCAGCATGTTTTTAGTGTCGCTGCGGCTGGCAACGCCCAGCACGTTGACCTTTTCGTTCGCCAGAATGGTCGTGATGTCACGCAGTAGCCCACTCCTGTCATTGGCGACCACGCGCAGCACCAGCGAATAGCCGCTGGAATAGCTTTCGCCCCACACCGCATCAACGATACGCTCGGGCGCGTGGGATTTGAGGTCTTCAAGCTGATCGCAATCGGCACGGTGAATGGAAATACCGCGCCCCTGCGTAATGAAGCCGATTATCTCGTCGCCCGGAATCGGCTGGCAGCAGCGGGCAATGTGGTGCATCAGGTTGCCCACGCCTTCGACCACCACGCGGCCATTCTCTTTCGAACCGGTGCGTGCCGGTGCGCGAGTCGATTTCTGCGTCAGCTGACGCAGCGCTTCTTCGTCGAGTTCTTCCGCACTCGGCTTTTTCAGCTGCGATTGCAGGTAGTTCGCCATCTGGTTCAGGCGAATATCGCCGTTGCCAATCGCCGCCAGCAGTTCGTCGAGCGAGTTGAAGTTGTAGCGCGGCAGCAACAGCTTCTCGGCGTCTTTCAGGCTGATATCCAGTCTGTCCAGCTCGTCGTCGAGGATCTGTTTACCGGCAATGATATTCTTGTCGCGATCCTGCTTGCGGAACCAGTTCTGGATCTTCGAACGGCCCCGGCTGGTGGTGATATAGCCCAGACTCGGATTCAGCCAGTCGCGGCTCGGGTTCGGATGCTTCTGGGTAATAACCTCGATCTGGTCGCCCATCTGCAACTGATAGGTGAACGGCACAATGCGGCCACCGATTTTGGCACCGATGCAGCGGTGTCCGACATCGCTGTGAATGTGATAGGCGAAGTCCAGCGGCGTGGAGCCGGTCGGTAAATCGACCACGTCGCCTTTTGGCGTAAACACATAAACGCGATCGTCGAAGACCTGACTGCGCACTTCGTCGAGCATTTCGCCCGAATCGGCCATCTCTTCCTGCCACGCAATCAGCTTGCGCAGCCAGGCGATACGCCCTTCGTAGCCGCCGCTGCGGCCACCCACCACGGCCGTGCCCTCTTTGTATTTCCAGTGTGCCGCAACGCCCAGTTCGGCATCTTCATGCATCTGGCGGGTGCGGATCTGGACTTCAAGGGTTTTGCCGCGCGGGCCAAGCACTACCGTATGAATAGACTGGTAACCGTTGGGTTTCGGGTTGGCGACATAATCGTCAAACTCGTCGGGCAGATGGCGGAAATGGGTATGCACGATGCCAAGCGCAGCGTAGCAGTCCTGAAGACGCTCGACCACCACGCGAACGGCACGCACGTCAAACAGCTCGTCAAAGGAGAGCGATTTTTTCTGCATCTTGCGCCAGATGCTGTAGATATGTTTCGGACGGCCATACACATCGACTTTAATGCCCTCTTCCGCCATCGCGTTGCGCACGGTGGAAACAAAGTCGTCGATGTACTGTGCACGGTCGATACGGCGCTCGTGCAGCAGTTTGGCAATCCGCTTGTATTCGTCGGGATGCAGATAACGGAAGCAGAAATCCTCAAGCTCCCATTTCAGCTGACCGATTCCCAGCCGGTTGGCGAGCGGCGCATAGATATTGGTACACTCTTTGGCCGCCAGCACGCGCTCTTCTTCGGGCGCATCCTTGACTTCCCGCAGGTGGGCGATACGTTTCTGCAAGCTTCAGCACCACGCAGCGGAAATCTTCGACCATCGCCAGCAGCATGCGGCGAACGTTGTCGACCTGTTCGGAGGCCATGGAGTCGTTTTGGGTCGCCTTGAGCTGGCGGATGGCGTCCATGTCGCGCACGCCGTGAACCAGATAGGTTATTTCCTTGCCGAAATCTTTGGTCAGCGTATTTTCGTCGATGACGTCGTCGTCAACCAGCGGGAACAGCAGGGCCGCCCGCATGCTGTCGTTGTCCATGCTGAGCGTGGAGAGGATTTCGACCATCTCCAGACCGCGCCACAGCAGCAGCGAGGCATTGGGATGCCCCTGAGTATGTTGTTCGCAGTAGCGCCAGGTTGCAGCTAAACGCTCACATGATTCCTGACTGGAGATGCCTAAAGTCGTGATCCACTCGTCAAGCGCAAATTCGCCAGCCGTATTCAAATGTGCACTTCGTACCGCAACCATAACCTCTCCCTACGTTTCTGGTATACCCATCGCGCCTAACTGTCACTCCCCAAGGTGGGTATCGACCTGGTGTTATCTTGCCCATTCGCCACCAGCGTGGCAACTCCTTCCACCTCGGCTGCCTGCATAATAATGCGAATAATTGATATCCGGCACTTAGACGCGTGGTGCTACAGAGAGTAGAATTGGGACAGTATTCCCGCAAGCGGGTTCATAATTATCCCGCGCGTTTGCTGCAAAAGTTACCGTTTTAAGAAAACTTCTATTACTTTGGGTAGCATTGACTTTGCATAGCTATGAACCTTTCTGCATAGCTTTGCGCGCCGCCAATTCTCCCACATTGGAACCTCATGACCAAATATAGCCTGCGGGCAAGAATGATGATTTTAATTCTGGCCCCCACGTTGATGATGGGGTTGCTGCTCAGCACCTTTTTTGTCGTGCATCGCTACAACGAGCTGCAAAACCAGCTGATTGATTCAGGCACCAGCATTATAGAGCCTTTGGCGGTAGCCAGTGAATACGGAATGACCTATCGCGAGCGGGCGCCCATTACGCGGCTGATTAACCGCCTGCACCGCACGCATTCGGAAATCGTGCGCGCCATCAGCGTGTACGACGGCAACAACGTGCTTTTTACGTCATCAAACCCTCTGCGTGATCCGGGCATATTGCGGGTCGAAGCCGGTATGCCGCTGCCGCAGGATCTCACGCAGCAGCGCTCGGGTGATTCTCTGATTCTGCGCACGCCCATTCTTGCCGAAAACCACACCGCCGCCGATGACAGCACCTTTCAGGAAATGTCGGACCATAATCTTGGCTACATCGCCGTCGAGCTGGACCTCGGGTCGGTAAGATTGCAGCAGTATCAGGAGGCGTTTATCTCGACTCTGCTTCTGCTGCTGTGCCTGGGCATCGCGACCCTGTTTGCCTACCGACTGGTGCGCGACGTTACCGGGCCTATCCGCAACATGGTCAATACCGTAGACCGCATCCGGCGCGGTCAGCTCGACAGCCGCGTGGAAGGCAATATGCTCGGTGAACTGAGTATGCTGAAAAACGGCATCAATTCGATGGCGATGTCGTTGACCGCCTATCACGAAGAGGTGCAGCAAAATATCGATCAAGCCACCTCGGATCTGCGCGAAACGCTGGAGCAGATGGAGATTCAGAACGTCGAGCTGGATCTGGCCAAGAAGCGCGCGCAGGAAGCCGCGCGTATCAAGTCCGAGTTTCTGGCCAATATGTCCCATGAGTTGCGCACCCCGCTTAACGGCGTCATCGGTTTTACCCGTCAAACCCTGAAAACGCCGCTGTCACCGACGCAATCGGACTATTTGCAAACTATCGAGCGCTCGGCCAACAACCTGCTTACCATCATCAATGATGTGCTGGACTTCTCAAAGCTTGAAGCCGGTAAACTGGTGCTGGAGCACATTCCGTTTTCGCTGCGTGAAATGCTCGACGAGGTAGTGATTCTCCTCGCGCATAGCGCGCACGACAAAGGGCTGGAGCTGACGATCAATGTGCACAATAATGTGCCGGAACAAGTGCTTGGCGATCCCATGCGCCTTCAGCAAGTGGTGACCAACTTACTCGGTAATGCGATTAAATTCACCGAAAACGGCAACATTGATATCAATGTGGAATTGCGCTCGCAAAACAATTTGCAAGTCGAACTGGAGATGCAGATTCATGACACGGGTATCGGCATTTCCGAACATCAGCAGTCGCAACTGTTTCAGGCGTTTCGCCAGGCCGATGCCAGCATTACCCGTCGCCACGGCGGGACCGGCCTCGGGCTGGTAATTACGCAGCGGCTGGTAAAAGAGATGGGCGGCGACATCAGCTTCTATAGCCAACTCGGAAGAGGTTCAACCTTCTGGTTCCACATCACATTGGAATTAAACGAAAATCACCCCCGGCTGCCGGTGTCGATGAGCTGTCTGGAGGGCAAAAAGCTGGCCTATATCGAAGCCAATCCTACCGCCAGCAAAGCCGTCAACGAGATACTCGCGACCACGCCTGCCGAGGTGATTCACCGCACCAGTCAGGCGCTGCTGCCCGACGAGCATTTTGATCTCATCATTTACGGCATGCCTATCCTGCTCAATCATCACCTTCATGATTACGAAGAACGGCTGCAACAGCTTTTGGGGCGCTGCCACCGGTTGATTCTAGCGCTGCCGAGCCAATTCCAGATTTCCGCCGAGCAGCTGAAATACAAGGGCGTGTATGCCTGTCTCAGTAAGCCGCTGTCCAGCGTGCGCCTGATGCCTTACCTGCTTGAAGAGCCGATAGTTGCCGGTGCGGGCGAAGATACGCGTCGTGGCCAGCGACTGCCGATGACGGTAATGGCGGTCGATGACAATCCCGCCAATCTGAAACTTATCGGCGCGCTGCTTGAAGAACTGGTCGATACGACTCTGCTGTGCCACAGCGGAGAAGAAGCCATCGAGCTCGCGAAGAACGTGGGTATGGATCTGATTCTTATGGATATTCAGATGCCAAAAATCGATGGTATTCGCACCAGCGAGCTGATTCGTCAGTTGCCGCACCACAGCAAAACGCCGATAGTTGCGGTGACTGCGCACTCGCTAAGCGGAGAGCGGGAGCACTTCGTCAAGGCGGGCATGGAGGATTATCTGTCGAAACCTATCGATGAGGCGATGCTCAAGGTTCTGCTGGCACGTCATCACTCCTCGCAGGCGCTGCCGCCTTACACGGCGGAGCCGGTGCGGGAAAAGGAGGGGGATCCGGCGTCGCTGAAATCGCTGGACTGGCCGCTGGCCCTGCGTCAATCCGCCAACAAAGAGGCGCTGGCCAAGGATCTGCTGCAAATGCTGATCGATTTTCTCCCCGAAGTCAGCGCACGCGTCGATGCCATTATTCAGGGCGAGCAAGACGACGAGATTCTTGCCCTGATCCACAAATTGCACGGCAGTTGTAGCTACAGCGGGGTTCCGCGTTTAAAGCAGCACTGTTTTTACCTCGAGCAGCAATTGCGCAAAAACGTGCCTCTAGAGGCGCTGGAGCCGGAATGGTTCGAGCTTCAGGATGAAATCGGCAACGTGATCCGCGAGGCTCGCGCGCATCTTCAGCGCAACCTCGCCTCGACGGCACACTAACGTTGTGCTGCGAAAAGACCCCGCCTTCGCAGCACAACATTCACGTGTTCTAGAACCAGGTCGAGACAATCCCGGTAACATCGAACTGTTCGTTGACAAGCACCAGCTGACGCCACTTGTCAAAGGTGAGACACGGGTGCGAAATGTCAAAGGCCAGCATGTCACCCACCTTGATGTCGGCGTCTTCCGGAATCGACATAAACGCGTGCTGATCCATCATCGCAAAGATTTTCCAGTCTTGCGGCGCGGGCACAACGGATGCGTAGGCTGCATGCTGGCCGCTCTGTGGACGATAGTGGCTGCTCGCCACCGGAAAACCGGCGTCTGACGAGGAATCGCGTTTGCCGAGGCCAACGATGGCCCTTCCCGGCTCCGGTAAGGATTGCACGTAGGCCCAGACCTGCAAGGCAGGCAGCAGACTGAAATTCATTTCACGCGCCACCGGATTTTCCTGCTTGATTCGGTCGGCGGCACGCAGATAAGCGCCGACGTCATGGGTCAGATAACAGCCAGGACGCAGAATGACATCGAGCGCAAAATGGCGCGCACCATCCAGATGCGTCCCCACGCGGCTAAACTCTTCGGCGACCACGTCATACCATGCCGAACCTGCGCCGGAAAGTATCACCTCGGACTCTTTGAATTGCCCGGCTTCGGCCAGCGACTGCGCGCGGCCGATAACGTGCTGCAGGAAGGCGCGGATAGGCGCTTCCTCGTTCAATACGCCTTCATAAAGCTCGACACCGACCAGTGACAATGACTGCGGCCAGCGGGCAATCGCCTCCAGCACCGCGTTCTCCTGCTGAAGTGTACGAATGCCGGTTCGCCCGCCCTGCATACCAAACTCGAGCAGAATACGCAGCGTCTGCCCGCTTTCGGCGAAGAATGCGCCCAGTGCGTCAACGTTGTCGGCAGAGTCGACAATACACACAAATTCGAAGGCGGCATCTTTGTGCATCAGATTGGCGATGATGGCCATGTTGGCCTTCCCGACGAGCTGATTCGCCATCAAAACCTTGCGCACGCCAAAGGCAAAGCCCGCTTCGACCTGCGGCGCGGTGGCAAGCGTAATGCCCCAGGCACCGGCATCGGTCTGCATCTTGAACAACTCGGGGCTCATGGTCGTTTTGCCGTGCGGCGCCAGCTTGACCTGATAGCGGTCGATAAACTCCTGCATCCATGCCAGATTGTGCTGAATCTTTTCTTCCGACAGCACGGCAACCGGCAGACTGACCTGCTCTTTGAGAAGATTCCAGCCCTGCTTCGCGATATCGCCCATGACGGCGTCTGCGGCCAGTGGGCCAAGTCCCTTGGTATGAGTGTTAGCCGGTTGGCTGGCAAAAAAAGTCTCTGACATGATGAGTTCTCTTTAGGGAATAAGCCTCAAAGCTAACGCAAAAAATCAGCAGAGGAAACCGCTTTAGTGGAGTGTGGGGCGGATGAAACAAAAAACCGATATCCCGCTTTCCGGATACCGGTTTAGAGAAAAATACGCTGTACAGACAGGATATTACAGTGCCTGTGACAGCTTGATGGTGGCCGCGATATTGCGCGCCGATTTTTGCAGATTCTCGGCCGCCGAGGCCAGCGCCTCTTCCAGCGAACAGATGCTGTAAAGCACGCTGAATACTGCGTCGATGCCGTTCTCGAACACCACATCGACATCTTTTGTCAGGCTGCCGCCGATGGCGATAACCGGCTTGTTATAACGTTTTGCCACGCGCGCAACCCCGATGGGCACCTTGCCGTTGATGCTCTGGCTGTCGATTCGCCCTTCGCCGGTAATAACCAGCGTGGCGTCCCTGACCAGCGCGTCCAGCCCCAGCGCCTCCGTCACAATCTCGATACCCTGTCGCAGTTCGGCGTGGCAGAATCCGTGCAGCGCCGCACCCATGCCGCCTGCTGCCCCCGCGCCCGGCACATTGTCGACGTCAATCCCGAGATCGCGTCTGATAATGTCGGCGTAATGTTTCAGATAGCCGTCAAGCTTGGGGATCATGTCCGGCGTCGCGCCCTTTTGCGGCCCGAAAATCGCCGTCGCGCCGTTTTTTCCGGTAAGCGGATTGGTGACGTCACAGGCTACCTCGATACGGCACGCAGCGATGCGTTTATCCAGCCCGCTGATATCGATTTTTGCCAGATGCGCCAGCTCGCCGCCGCCGTAGCCAATGTCTTCGCCCTGGCTGTTCAGCAGTCTGGCACCCAGCGCCTGCATCATGCCCGCGCCGCCGTCATTGGTTGCACTGCCGCCGATGCCGATAATAATGTGTTCGACGCCGCTATCCAGTGCCCCTTTGATTAACTCGCCCGTGCCGTAAGAGGTTGTTTCAAGAGGATTACGTTTGGCCTGCGGTACGCTTTCCAGCCCGCTGGCCGCCGCCATTTCGATAAAGGCGATTTTCTCGTCGCCCGAAAGCCCGAAAAAGGCGTCCAGCGGTTCGCCGAGCGGTCCGGTCACTTTGCATTTGACCACCTTGCCGCGCGTGGCGGCGACCATGGCCTCGACCGTACCTTCACCGCCGTCGGCAACCGGCAGCTTGAAATAGTCTGCCTGCGGGAAGATTTCACGAAAGCCACTTTCGATAGCTTTGGCCACCTCCAGCGCGGACAGGCTCTCTTTAAAAGAATCAGGGGCGATAACGATTTTCATAAACAATCCCTTTGGAGTCCAAGCCTAAAGCATAGTCCGCTATCGCGCGGCAGACATAAAAAAGGCAGGCCGAAGCCTGCCTTGCTGCCGATGACGGGCGGAGTGGAAGCTCCAGACCGCCCGTGACCGAAATCGCCGTTACTGAGCCAGCAGATAGATCTGGCTGTCGCCGCGCTGAACGTCCAGCGCCAGCACGCCCGGCTTGCTGTCGAGAATCTTGCGCAGATCGCCGAGATTGTTCACCGGCTGCTGGTTGACGCCATGAATGATGTCACCTTTTTTCAGTCCGACACGCGCCGCGATGGAGCCGACCTTGACGCTGTCAATCTTCACGCCTTTCTGTCCGTTGACATCGCTGTTGCTCAGTTCGGCCCCTTCGATACCGGTGTACACCGTGGCGGAGGCGACCTGTGCAGGCTGAGTGCTCTGCTGCAAGGTGACGTCAACGTTCACCGGTTTGCCGTCGCGCAGCAGTCCAATGGTAATTTTGCTGCCAATCGCCATGGTGCCCACGTCGGCGCGGAAGGAGGCGAAGCTGCTGATAGGCTTGCCGTTCATGCTCACAATCACGTCACCCGCCTTGATCCCGGCTTTTTCGGCGGCAGACTTCGGCAGCACCTGACTGATAAAGGCACCGCGCTGGGCATCCACCTTCATGGCTTTCGCCAGTTCGGAGTTCAGCTCGGTCCCCATGATGCCCAGTTCGCCGCGTTTGACCTGGCCGAACTCGACCATCTGTTTGGTCAGGTTCTGCACCATGTTGCTCGGAATGGCAAAGCCGATACCGATGTTACCGCCGTCCGGCGCAAGAATGGCGGTGTTCAGGCCAATCAGCTCGCCGTTCAGGTTCACCAGCGCACCGCCGGAGTTACCGCGGTTGATGGCGGCATCGGTCTGGATAAAGTTTTCATAATTTTCGATATTCAGCCCGCTGCGACCCAGCGCAGAGACGATACCGGAGGTCGCTGTTTCGCCAAGCCCGTACGGGTTACCGATAGCCACGGTATAATCGCCGACGCGCAGCTGTTCGGAGTCGGCAAACTTGATGGCGGTCAGGTTCTTGGCATCGATAAGCTGAATCACCGCGATATCGGACTGCGGATCCTTGCCTATCACTTTCGCCGTGAAACGACGTCCATCGTTAAGCTGTACGGTAATCTTGTTGGCGTTGTCTACCACGTGATTGTTGGTGACGACATAGCCTTTTGCGGCATCGATGATGACACCGGAACCCAGCGCCTGGAAAGCCTGCTTGGCAGGCGGCTGCTGCGGCTGGCCGTCGTCGCTGCCGTCATCGCTACCCGGCCCGCCCTGCTGGCATACCGGAGAATTCTGGAAGGGAGAACCATCCTGACAAAGCGGCGAGTTTTCACCAAAGAACTGCTGGAACTGTTGTCCCATGCGCGGCGTTTTCACCGGCGCGCTGCCGTCAATATTGATGCTGACCACAGAAGGCATCACTTTTTCCAGCATGGGAGCCAGACTCGGAACCTGAGTGGAACTTGAAGACGCAGTCTCTGCAGCCAATGCCGATGAAACAGGCGCTACAGCCATACCAACACTTAATGCCAAAGCGCTCAAGAATAGAGTAGTTTTTTTCATCAGAAGAAATCTCTTTAAATTATGGGGTGGCGACAGGGCTTTGCCACCTTGTCAGGTCGTCGATTACTGAGATTTTATTAATAACCCGAAGTTCATCTTCGTCGAACTGACAATAGTAAAAAAGTATTGTCACAATTTACAAAAGCATACTTTTTAATCAGTGATTTGCAGCCCTGAATTCGCTGAAAACGGCCTTTTTTGCCGTCCTTTATTCTGCTGCCATCAGTCGACGATACTCGTCGTAAGCATAAAGATCGGTCATGCCGCTGATGTAATCCTGAATCATCCGCGCGCGATGATAATATTCGGTCACCTGTATTTCGGCCGTCGAACGGTGCGCCAACGTGGCAATCGCCTCGCTATAGGCCAGCCGATGCTTGGCAGAGAGTTTGTGAAACAGTCTTGTTTCAATAGGATAGCCGCGATGTGTGTCTTTCTCGACTAATTGGCGAAATTCGTCGAGCGGCATATCCAGCAGCGGGCTGTAGATATCCAGCAGGCCGCTAATCACCCGATACCCCTGCAACTCCAGCTCTTCGACCTCATAGTGGTTGAAGACATGCTTGAACGCCACGCTTTTGTAACTCTCCAGCAGACGGTTGGGCTGGCTGTCATCTTCAAGTAAAGCCTGATTGAAGGTTCCTGAAAATATTGACGATAAATTACTTATGAAACGTGCGGCGGCATGCGGCACCAGCTGTTTTACCGTCTGCACGCGCAGCTCCATGAAGAAGTAGTCGACCGGATTGCGGAAGGTTTTCGCACGATCCATTTTCTGATAGGCAACATCGACGACCTTCTGGAACAGGTCGTCCGGCGTGCTTTCGCCCCACTCTTTCTTCAAATGCCCATAAAGTTGCTCGACGGTGAAAATGTCTTTTTCGACCGCATCTTCGAGGTCGGCAATGCAATACGAGATATCGTCCGCCGCTTCCATAATGTAGGTCAGCGGGAAACGGTTGAACTCTCCGAGCCCCAGCTCACTGCGCATACGACGGATAAACGGCTCTTCGGAGAGATAAAAGCCCGGCTTTTTCATTAGATAATCAAAGGCTGCGGGCAAAGGTTCGGACCAGTAGGCAGGACGTGTATATTTCAGGATACAGGCGGTCTGGGTAAAGGTCAGATTCAGTTTCAGCAGGGTAAATACCAGACGAATCGCCTGCGCGTTGCCGTCGAAATGGCAGAGGTCATAGCGCACCTTTTTGCGCAGCAGATCCAGCGCGTCGTCCTGCTCGTCCAGCCGCAGAAAGGCTGGGCTGCCGTTTTCGAACGCCGTACTGCCGCTTTTCAGGCTGGCAAGATCCATCCGTTTGGCAAACCAGTTATTGATGGCCGACTCGCCAAAATGCCCGAACGGCGGATTGCCGATATCGTGCATCAGGCAGGCCATTTCAACCACGCTTTCAAAGGGATCGGTCGAGCCGTTCAGACCCAGACTCTCCAGACTGCCCGCCCGGCCGAGATGGTAGAGGATCTCTTTGGCGATATGTCGCCCGACCTGCTGAACCTCCATCGAATGCGTCAGACGGCTGCGCACGGCGGCGTTTTTCTCCAGCGGAAATACCTGGGTTTTTTGCTGCAAACGGCGAATGGCGGCAGAGTTGATTATCCGCCCGCGATCGCTCTCGAACTGGCGAATAATGTCATACTCGTCCCCGGCTTCTATCGGGGGACTAAAGGGACGCTGGAAGTTGAATTTCGTTTTAAAATCGATCCCGGACATGATTTCCTACCTTATCAGACACTTCATCCGCCAGTGTTGCCCAGTCGTCGCGGCAGCAAACGCATTAATTCCTCTCTTTAGCCATGATAGACTATGCCGCATTGGTCGAGGCCGTGTCCAACGCTCTGCCCCAAAAGAACCGGGTTCCACATGCCCTGACTCGTCATGAGCAGGGGAAATTTTATCATCTGCGAGTATCCACTATGAAAGTAGGCATCATCGGCGCAATGGAACAGGAAGTGACCCTGCTGCGCGACAAAATCGAAAATCGTCAAACCCTGCAACGCGCGGGCTGTGAAATCTATACCGGCCAGCTGCACGGCGTAGACGTTGCGCTGCTGAAATCGGGCATCGGCAAGGTGTCGGCCGCGATGGGCACGACCTTGCTGCTCGAGCACTGCCAGCCGGACGTGGTGATTAACACCGGTTCCGCAGGCGGTCTTGCCAAGTCGCTGAAAGTGGGTGATATCGTGGTGTCCGAAGAAGTGCGCTACCACGATGCCGACGTGACCGCATTTGGTTACGAGCCGGGCCAGATGGCCGGTTGTCCGCCGTCGTTCGTTGCCGATGCCGATCTGGTTAAACTGGCAGAAACCTGCATCACCGGCCTTGATCTGAATGCGGTTCGTGGTCTGATTTGCAGCGGCGATGCCTTTATCAACGGTGCCGAGCCGCTGGCGCGCATCCGCAACACCTTCCCGACCGTGGCTGCCGTAGAAATGGAAGCCGCTGCCGTGGGTCACGTCTGTCATCTATTCAACACGCCGTTTGTGGTTGTGCGCGCCATTTCCGACGTCGCCGATACCGAATCTCACCTGAGCTTTGAAGAGTTTTTGGTGGTGGCGGCCGAGCAGTCAACCCTGATGGTCGATGCGATGCTGAAATCCCTGGCTGCGAATCCGCGCTAAGCCGTGATGAAACGCCTGCTCCCGCTCTGCCTGCTGAGTGCGCTGTGGCTGCCGCTGGCGGCCATAGCGCAGGTTGCGGAACGGGTGGTCAGTCTTGCGCCCAACCTGACCGAACTGGCCTACGCCGCGGGTCTGGGCGACAAGCTGGTGGGCGTCAGCGCCTATTCCGATTTTCCGCCGCAGGCGGCCCGCATCGAGCAGGTAGCCAACTGGCAAGGGCTGAACGTCGAACGTATTCTGGCGTTGAAACCCGATCTGGTGCTGGCGTGGCGTGGCGGCAATCCGCAGCGCCCGCTGGATCAACTGGCTTCACTCGGGATCCCCATTGTCTATCTTGATCCCGAAAGCGTCGAGCAGGTGGCGCAGGCGCTCGACAGTCTGGCGCACTACAGCGCCACGCCAGCCCGCGCTCATGATGCCGCGAGCCACATCCGCCAGCAGTTGGCCGCGTTGCAGGCAAGACGCGCCAAACGCCCTCCTCTGCCGGTGTTTATCCAGTTTTCGACCCAGCCGCTGTTTACTTCATCTGCAAAAACGCTGCAAAGCCAGATTGCGAGCCTGTGCGGTGCGCAAAATATCTTTGCCGACAGCCCTGCGCCCTGGCCACAGGTCAGCCGGGAACAGGTGTTGAGCCGCAAACCGCAGGCGATTATCTTTCCGGGCGACGACACGCAGCAGACCACTATCAACCAGTTCTGGCACGGGCAACTCGCCGTGCCCACGCTGGCAGTGAATGCCGACTGGTTCAATCGTGCGGGTCCACGGGTCATGCTGGCAGCCCGGCAGTTATGCCAGGAAATCGACGCGCTGCCGTCTGCACCGCCATAAAAAAACCCCGTGCCGGAAGCACAGGGTTTTTTAATTCAACAAAACGTTTAAACGTTTAGATACTGAAGGAGGAACCGCAACCGCAGGTGGTTTTGGCATTCGGGTTAGTCACCACGAAACGCGAACCTTCCAGTCCTTCTGTGTAATCCACCGAACCGCCGACCAGATATTGCAGGCTCATCGGGTCTACCACCAGCGCGACGCCGGATTTCTCGATGGTCATGTCACCGTCGTTTATCTTGTCATCGAAGGTGAAGCCATACTGGAAGCCACTGCAACCGCCGCCAGTAATGTATACGCGCAGTTTCAGGTCTGGATTTTCTTCGTCTGCGACCAGATTTTTCACTTTACGGGCTGCGGCTTCGGTAAATTGCAACGGCAGCGCGACGGGCGCATCCAGGGTTGGCTCGCTTAAAATAGGTTCACTCATAGTGTTTACTCCCAATCCGAATTCTGTTCAGGCCGTCGGATTGACTGTCTGAATAATGAACTGATTATCTTATACCTGCATCACAACTTCAAGTATGGGCCGTTTTCGCCACGCCGTCCCGCTAAATTTCAGGGTTATTTTATCTAACGGTGCTGTCGGCCTGCTCTCGTTCCTGCTTTAGCAAGATGCGGGTCAACAGAGTGGAATACAAGGGCTTGCCGCCCAGAAACTGCGCCATCAGCGTCGCGCCGAGGCAGGTAATGATCATCGGCAGGATGAGCTGATAATTTTCGGTCATCTCGAGCACCAGCACAATGCCGGTGAGCGGCGCACGCACGGTGGCGGCAAACAGCGCGCCCATTCCGGCAATCGCAAAGGTGCCTGGCTCGATGCCGTACTGCGGAAACAGGGCGGCGGCGGCCATGCCGAACGCGGTGCCAAGCAAGGTGCCCAACGCCAGCATGGGGGCAAAAATCCCGCCCGGCGCGCCCGAAGAAAAACACAATAATGTGGTCACTACCCGGGCAAAAAAGATAAACAGCAGCATGCCAAGGGAATAACTGCCCGCCGCAGCCAGCGGGATCAGCGCAAATCCCCCGCCTGCCGCTTCGGGTTGGAACAACCCCAGAAGTCCGCAAAGGCCGCCGAGCAGACCGCCAGTCAGCAAAATCCTGTTCAGCTTGCCGCCGTGCAAACGGGCAAACATATCCTGAGTGCGGAAGATAAGCGCATTGAAGCCGACGCCCACCCCGCCGAAAACCATTCCCAGCAGTAGATACAGCCAGAAAGTGTTCAGCGACACGTTCGCCAGCACACCAACGTCGATAACCGCCCGTTCGCCGTTGAACAACCGATAGACGATGCTCGACATAATCACGCCGATAAACACCGCCTTGACCGAAATCAGGCTGTAGCGAAACTGGAGACGCATCTCTTCAATAATAAAAAGAATACCGGCCAGCGGCGCATTGAACGCGGCCGACAGCCCCGCCGCCGCACCGGTAGCAAGCAGCGTATGACGGGCTTCGGCAGAGCGCATACGAAAAATATCGGCCAGCATCTGCCCCAGATTGGCGCCCATTTGCACGGTGGGTCCTTCGCGTCCGAGCACCATTCCTGCGCCCAGCGTGCCCATGCCGCCCACAAATTTTACCGGAATAACTCGCCACCAGCGAACGGGCCTCAACGCTTCCAGCGCGCCTTCGATTTCCGGAATGCCGGAACCACTGGCTTCGGGCGCAAACCGGCGCACCAGAAAATAGCCCATCATCGCCAGCAGTGCCGAGATCAGAAACGTTGCGCCCCACAGCAGCCAGGCAGGGTCGCTGACCTTGTGCCATTCCGTCAGCCTGAGGTGAATAACCCAATCCACGGCCCTCTCGAACGCGACACCCAGCAGTCCCGCCAGAATCCCGACAAGCGCAGCCACTACCAAAATAGCCACCGGCGTTTTGTCACGGCGCAAAAATTGACGCAATACGTCGCTGGGACGCCTGCGCTGCGAAAGTGCGGTAGCGCGGGGACCAAGCATCGGAAATTGGTTCATGGGCTTCTTTTCATTGAATAAAAGGAAAAAAACAGGTTAACGAGTTAATCATGAAAATCGTCGGCAAGGGAGAACTAATATATTTCTTAACCTTTCGCCGGCCAGCAAAGATTTCATAACGGCGTCATGTTCTCTAGAATAGAAGGCAATCTGTGAGGATTACCTTTCAAAATACTATTTTTCTTAGTGCGAGCTTACCAAGCCCGCACGAAAAAAACCAGGAGCCGATCAATGAGTAAGTCAGAAAGTCTATTCACCCAAGCGCAAACGCTGATCCCGGGAGGCGTGAACTCGCCGGTACGTGCGTTCAACGGCGTCGGCGGTGTGCCACTGTTCATTGAGCGCGCCGACGGTGCGTATTTATATGATGCAGACGGTAAAGCCTATCTGGACTATGTAGGTTCATGGGGTCCGATGGTGCTGGGCCACAACAATGCCGCCATTCGCGACGCGGTGATTGAAGCTGCCCAGCGCGGCCTGAGCTTTGGCGCGCCGACCGAAATGGAAGTCAAAATGGCCGAGCTGGTCACCACACTGGTGCCAAGCATGGACATGGTGCGCATGGTGAACTCCGGTACCGAAGCGACCATGAGCGCCATTCGTCTGGCCCGTGGCTTCACTCATCGTGACAAGATAATCAAATTCGAAGGCTGCTATCACGGTCACGCCGACTGTCTGCTGGTGAAAGCCGGTTCGGGCGCGCTGACGCTGGGTCAGCCAAACTCGCCGGGCGTGCCTGCCGATTTCGCCAAACATACCCTGACCTGTACCTATAACGATCTGGACTCTGTGCGTGCCGTGTTCGAGCAATATCCTGAAGACGTGGCCTGTCTCATCGTCGAACCAGTTGCTGGCAACATGAACTGCGTACCGCCGCAGCCGGAATTCCTGACGGGCCTTCGCGCACTGTGCGACGAGTTCGGCGCACTGCTTATCATTGATGAAGTGATGACCGGTTTCCGCGTTGCGCTGGGCGGTGCCCAGGCGCATTACAACGTGGTGCCGGATCTGACCTGCCTCGGAAAAATCATCGGGGGCGGCATGCCGGTAGGCGCATTCGGTGGCCGTCGCGAAGTGATGGAAGCGCTGGCTCCGACAGGTCCGGTTTATCAGGCGGGTACGCTTTCCGGTAACCCGATTGCGATGGCTGCCGGTCTTGCCTGTCTGACCCAGGTTGCAGAACCTGGCGTTCATCAGACGCTGACCGCCCTGACCACTCAACTGGCAGAAGGTCTGAAAGAAGCCGCTGCCGCCGAAAACATCCCGTTTGTGGTAAACCACGTCGGCGGCATGTTTGGCCTGTTCTTTACCGAACTGAGCACCGTCACAAGTTATCAGGACGTGATGCAGTCCAACGTTGAACGCTTCAAGACTTTCTTCCACCTGATGCTGGAAGAAGGCGTATATCTCGCGCCTTCCGCCTTCGAAGCAGGCTTTATGTCACTGGCCCACACGCCGGAAGATATCCAGCACACCATCGACGCCGCACGTCGCTGCTTCGCAAAACTGTAAGCTCTTTCCGTCGCCTCGGCTCTACAACGCGCCAGGCGACGGCAGCGCAGAACGATAACGCAGCACAGTCTCCACCGAGGCTGTGCTTTTTTTATCAAGCCAGATAATTTTCTCATTCCCTCGCCCATAGGTTAGGGAATATTTTTTTAAGGAAAACTTGAAACGTCTTACGCGTAATCCTGATCATTCCCTGATCAATTCCTGATTACGCGCTGAAGATTTCCTGATTTATGAGGCTTGTTTACGTAACAGATAGACAAAGTAAGGTGCGCCGATGAAGGTCGCCAACAGTCCTGCCGGTATCTGGTTCGGGAACAGGATCATGCGGCCACACCAGTCGGCCAGTACCATCAATACTCCGCCCAGTGCGCTTGCTACCATCCATTGAGGTATGGCGCGTCTGAAACCCAGCATTCGCGCCATGTGCGGCGCCATCAGTCCGATAAAACTCATCGGCCCGACGGTAAGCGTCGCGACGGCGGTCATCACGGCGGCCAGCGCCAGCAGCGTGATTCGACTGGAGGTTAACGCCATCCCAATCGAGCGCCCCGTCACGCTGCCAAGCGGCAGGATGCCTATCCAGCGGCGGCAGAACGGCACCAACGCCAGCAAGACGACAGCAATAATGCCGCTGCGCCATGCCTGAGCGGCTGTCACCGAATAGGTAGAACCTGAAATCCACGACAGCAGATCGCCCATCCGCGGATCGCCGCTGGCAAGAAGCAGCACCAGCACCGTGTTGTAGGCTGTGCTGAGCGCAATGCCCGTCAGCAGCATGCGCTCGGGCGAGAAACTGCGCATTCCCGAAATAAGCATGATGATCAACAGGGTGATTCCGGCACCCAGACTGCCGGCGGGCAGCAGCCACGCAAACGCATCGCCGGGAACCAGAAACAGCATCAGCACCACACCAAATGCGGCACCCGAGCTGATGCCCAGCACTTCGGGGCTTGCCATCGCATTTCCGGTCAGCTTCTGAATGATGACCCCGGCCGAGGCGAGCATCACGCCTGCCGCAAGGGCGGCAAACACGCGCGGCGTACGCCACGGCAACAATCGGGTCAGCTCGTGTCCCATCGACCAGTGCCAGCCTTGCACGTTGCGGCCAAAGCACAGCGCCACGGCCAGTCCGGCCAGCATCAGCACGCCTGCCAGCAGCATCCAGCGGGCAAGATGATGGCGCTCATGGGGCACATGATCACCCTGATTCATCGGCGGGGGTACGGCGCTATGGCGCAGGCGCGGCAGGAGCCAGAGCAGAATCGGCGCGCCTACCAGCGCCGTGGCGGCCCCCGTCGAGACTTCGAACCATACGCCGCTTAGCCACAGGACAATCTGGTCGGTCAGCCACAGCAGCAACGCGCTGATAAGCGGAGCCAAAATCAGACGCGACACCAGACGACGCGCGCCCAGAATCTTCGCCAGCAAGGGGGCAAACAGGCCGATAAACCCGATGATGCCGACCGCATTAACTAGCTGCGCACTCATCAGAATGGCGAGCGCCAACACGATGAACCGCGCGGCGGAAAGCCCCAGTCCGAGATTTTTTGCCACACCGTCGTCGAGACCCAGCAGCGTCATCGGGCGCTGGAGCAAAAATGCCAGCAGCCACACCACCGCAACGCGCGGCAGCAGGAAACTCGCCGTGCTCCAGTCCTGCTGGTTCAGCGAACCGGTACTCCAGATATACAGGCTTTGCAGTTGCTGATAGTTAAACAGCCCAAGCAGGCTGCTGACCGCGCCACAGTAAAGGCCGAGTACCAGTCCCGCAAGGATGAGCGTCACCGGTGACATTCTCTTGCCCCAGGCGACGCCAAAGACCAGCAGACCCACGGTAATCGCGCCCAGCATGGCGGCGAATTGCTGGGTAATTTCTCCGCCCGGCAGGCTCCACAGGGTGGCTATCGTCAGACCCAGCTGCGCTCCGGCGGACACGCCCAGCGTCGAGGGTTCGGCAAGAGGATTGCGCAGTACCTGCTGAAACAGCAGGCCGACCAGCCCGAGTCCGGCACCGGCCAGCAGCGCCACCGCAGAGCGCGGCAGCAGGCTGTAATGAAACAGCATCTGGCGAACATCGTCGCTATCGGGTTGCCACAGCGCTTCGCGCCACAGGGTAAAAGGCAGTTGTCGATGCAGATTGAACAGATTGAGCAGTACGCAGAGAGCCGCGATAAAAACGAGCAGCGTCAGCGTCTGGCTGAGTGAGCGGCGATTCATACAGGCTTCCCGAGCGAGTCCGACAAGATGTGACAAAAGCGCATGGCGCAAAGCGTCGCGCCATAAAACCATACGGCAGGCACAATACTGAGCTGCTTTTCACGTACAAAAGGCAGCGACTGCCACAGGGGCGAGCGGGAAACCTCATCGATAATCGCCCCACTTCCGTGGTCGAAGCACAGTGCACGGGCATGCTTGATAGACGCCAGCCGCTCGATGCCCACGGTAACGCTGCCCCAGTAATTTTTCTCGCCGTCCCAGGCATTGCGCAGACCGACATCGGTCATCACCTCCTGCAACAGACTGCCTTCGCCAAACACCAGCACGTGGCGCTTATCGAGAAATGAAAACAGCAGGATCGGGCGATCGGCCGCCGATTTCACTCTCCGGCGAGTTTGTACAAGGGTGTCGTGATAGGTTTGCAGATGCGCGGCCGCGCGCTGTTGCAGGCCAAGATAGTCCGCCAGCCTGTTGAGTGAACGAATGGCCTGTTGCAGCGGATGCCCGCTGCCGTCGTTGGCGGTCACGGTCAGCACGGGCGCGATGGGCGTCAGCTGACTGGCTTTAGGTCCATAACCCTGTGATATCAATATCAGCGAGGGATTCATCTGCTGCATCAGTTCCATGTTCGGCGAGGTGCGTTGTCCAACCTCAATCACCGACGAAGGCAGCTTCGGCGCTTCGACCCACAGGTTGTAGTTGGGAATGTCGGCGACGCCCCAGGGTGTTACGCCCAGCGCCATCAGCAGCTCGGCGGGCAGCCATTCAAGCGCGATGATGCGCGTTAAATCGATGTTCGGCGCACTGTGCGCAGGCAACGCCGCCACCAGCGGTGCCAGTGCCATCGCCTGCAATACTCGACGACGGGTTAACGTAGTATCAAAAAAATTATTCATCAGGGTCCAATCCGCAAAATTATTGGCATTGCGCCAAGACGGCATGCATCGATGCCGCCTCAGGCAAGGAGTGGATAGCTTATTGGCGCTCCACCGCCGGGATGCGGCACTGTTCCCATCGGGATCCCGTACACCTGCTCCAGCACGTCGCTTCGCATCATCTCTTCGGGGCTGCCCTCGGCAATCATCCTGCCGCCGCGCAGCGCCACGAGGCGATCGCAGTAGCGGGCGGCCATGTTGATGTCATGCAGCACGGCAATCACCGTCAGCCCTTTCTCATGGCTCAGGCGCTGGATAAGCGCCAGCACATCGACCTGATGGGCGATGTCCAGCGCGGAGGTCGGCTCGTCGAGCAGCAGGCAACGGCTGTCCTGCGCGACCATCATTGCCAGCCAGGCGCGCTGGCGTTCGCCGCCGGAGAGGCTGTCTACAAGGCGTTGGGCAAAAGGTTTAAGCCCCACCAGCGCGATAGCCTCCTCGACCTTTTCGCGATCATTTTGTCGAAAACGCCCCAGCGCGCCGTGCCAGGGATAGCGACCGATAGCCACCAGCTCGCTGACCGTCATGCCTTCCGCGGCCGGAAGCTGCTGCGGAAGATAGGCCACCTGGCGGGCAAAAGCTTTGCTGTCCCACTGGTCGACCGGTTTTTCATTGAGCAGCACGTTTCCCGAGGAGGCGGGTTGATGGCGACCCAGCATTTTAAGCAAGGTCGATTTTCCGGAGCCGTTGTGACCAATCAGGCCATACACTTTTCGCTGGGGAAAAGAGAGAGAAAGTGGCGCCAGCAAGGTCCGTCCCGGTACGGTGAAACTGACCTCGTCCAGCCGATAAACGCTGTCGTCGAGCGCCTCTTGCTGTTCTGTTTTCATAATGGCCTATCGTTATGTGACTCGGGCGCATTCGACGATGCGCCCGATGATTTTCTACGTGCAAACCCCGTTAGAAGCGGAAGGTTGCCGTCGCGACTATCTGGCGATCGGTGCCCCAATAGCAGGCGTAATCACGGTAGCAGCTGGCAACGTATTCGCGATCGAACAGGTTGTTGACATTGACACCCACGGAAGAGCCCGGCAGGCCGAAACGTCCCAAATCATATTTCACAGTCGCATCGACAAGGGTGTAGCTCGCCACGTTAAACGGCTGATTGGTATCGGAACCGGTCGTGTACAAGCTTGATGTCGCGCCGACGTAACGCACGCCGGAACCCACCGTCAGACCACTCAGCGCCGACTCGTGGAAGGTGTAATCCGCCCACAGGGACGCCATGTTGCGCGGCACTTCCACCGGACGCTGGCCTTCGTAGTTGGTATCGTGCGTGTATTTCGCATCGGTAAAGGTATACGAAGCGATAACATTAATATTGGCATTTACGGCGGCTTTGGCTTCAAGCTCCACACCGCGTGAACGAATTACCCCGGATTGCACGCTGGCAAAGGTGTTATCAGGGTCAACGGTCAGGTTGTTGTCTTTGGTCAGCTGATAAACCGCGGCTGTCAGGCTGATTGGACGATCTTCAGGAATGTATTTCAGACCGGCTTCGTACTGTTTGCCGATGGAAGGCTTGAACGGCGTACCGCCCGCTGTCGAACCGGAGGTAGGTTCGAAGGACTGGCTGTAGCTGAAGTAAGGAGAAATGCCGTTGTCGAACAGATAGTTAAGACCGCCGCGCCAGGTGAAGCGGTGATCCTTGATTTCGGCCGTTGTGCCCGTGGTACGGGTCAGTGTCGAAGTTTTGGCAATGTCGTAACGACCGCCGGCGGTCAGGATCCAGTGGTTCCACTCGGCCTGATCCTGAAGATAAAGGCCCGTTTGCTCCTGACGATTCAACACGTTATAGAGGAAACCGCCCTGCGCATTGGAGTTGCTGTAGTCCGGGTTGGTCAGGCTCAGATTGCTGGCCGTGCCGTAATCCGCGTCGATGCTGTTGCTCATGCGCATGTAGTCAACGCCCATCAGCAAGGTGTGATCGACGGTCGCCGTCGCGAATTTGGCCTGTGCCTGGGTATCGACGTCAAAGTTATTCAGCTTCTCGGCGGAAACCACCGAAGCACGGGAGATTTGCGCCGGTGCCACATAACCGGTGTCATAAACGCCGGTATATTTGCTGTTGATCTTGGTGTAGCGCAGGTTTTGGCGCACGGTCCAGGTGTCGTCGAACTGATGATCGAAACTGTAGCCGACCATCTTCTGATTACGCGACAGCTTGCTGTTGGCGTCACCGTCGTTGAAGTCGGTAGAGAGTTTGCGGGCATTGCCGTTGGCATCATTGTACGGCACGACTGTGCCCTGACGCGGCAACCAGCCATAGAAGCCCGAATCCGGATCGTCCTGGAAATTGCTCAGGAAGGTAAAGGTCGTCTTGTCGTCAGGACGCCAGCTAAAGGACGGCGCAATCGCGAAACGCTTCTCTTTGGCCAGCACCTGCTGGGTATTCTGGCTATGCGCCACGCCGGTTAACCGGTAGGAATAGACACCTGCATCGTCAATGGCATCGCTGAAATCAAAACCGGTCTGATAAAGGCTGTCGGATCCCATCTTGAACTGCACTTCGTGCAGAGGTTCGGTGGTAGGACGCTTGCTGACCATCGACACCACACCGCCCGGATTACTCTTGCCATACAGGACGGAAGCCGGACCACGCAGCAATTCGACGCGCTCCAGGAAATACGGGTCCATCGACACTTCGGAGTAGTTGTCGCCTTGCAGCTTGATGCCGTCCAGATACTGATTGGTATTGACCGACGTAAAGCCGCGAATGGCGAGCGCATCGTAAGTGCTTGAACTGCCACGGCTGGCGAACACACCCGGCGCGTAGCTCAGCGCTTCTTTCACCGTTGTTGGCTGGCGCATGTCCATTTCTTCACGCGTTACCACAGAGATAGACTGCGGCGTCTTGACGAGTGGAGTGTCGGTTTTTGTTCCGGTGGCGCTGTGTTTGGCGACGATGGTCGGCGCGGGACCCCACGCGGACTCCGGCGCGACGTTGGATGCGCCATCGCCAACAACCGTGATAGTGTCATTTTTTGGCGCACTCGGCGCTGTTTCGGCGGCAACCGCTTGAAAAGTAATGCCAGCCAATGTCGTAGCGATAGTTAATGCGAGTGTAGTCGGGAGCAGTCGAGTTGAGCCGTTTTTCACATACGGCGCGCGCATAGTGGCCATTGTTTTCTCTCTGGAGATATTGGAATAGGAATAGAAACGATAATTATTATTATAACGATCGCACTATATGCTCAACCCTCCGAAAGTTGCAAGAGCATTTACTTTGAACACTTAGACGAAGAAGTCTTGTTAACCCTGTAATCTCTGGGGTCAAAAGGCAGAGAGGCCAGAGTCTGCGCGGCCTGACGAAAGGCGAAAAAAGCGCGATGGGCATCGCGCTTTGTATTTTGTCATCGATATCGCTTAAGACTTAAGGAAAATAGCGCTGTCGGCCTTATTTACTGCCGAACATGTCTTTTATCCATCCTGCGACACCATTACTGTCTTTCTGCTCATCCTGCGGTTGCTGCTGTTGCTGCGGCTGCTGGCCCTGCTGCTGACCCTGTTGCTGCTGCAAAAGCTGCTGCTGTTGCTGTTGCTGTTGCTGCTGATAAGCCGCGGCCTGCGAAGCCTGACACAGCGCGTTGGCATCGTCGGTCCAGACCGGAAGCGTACGCAGCCCGCCGCCGGACAGCAAACCGCCGCCTGAATTACAGATAAAGTTACCGCCGTCATCAACGTTCATCATGCTGACGTCGTCCGGCACCTGAAGGTCCAGCGGCATTGGCGTAATGTTGCCGAGGTATCGGCTGTACAGCGCCAGCGCACCGGTTGAACCCCACAGTTTGGAAGGTCCGTTGTTGTCGCGGCCGACCCAGGTAATCGCCACCTGGTTGCCATCGATACCCGCAAACCAGCTATCGCGCAGTTCGTTCGAGGTCCCGGTTTTCGCCGCCAGATGCAGTTTCGGATACTTCACCGCCAGCGCACGCGAGGTCCCTTCGGACACCACTTGCTGCATCGCGTACAGCGTCAGATAGGCCGCTTCGGACGGCACCACGCGTTCAGCCTGCGGATAGCTCTGATACAGCACGGTGCCGTCATCACCAATCACGGAACGCACCGCCGACAGCGGTGCCTTGTCGCCGCCGCTGGCAATGGTCTGATACTCCTGGGCCACTTCCATCGGCGTCAGGGCAATCGCGCCGAGCAGCATGGACGGCGTCTGGTTCAGCGACGTTTTCGGCACACCCAGATTGATGAGCGTCTTGGTAATGTCATCCAGACCGACCGACATGCCGAGGTTTACCGTCGGCACGTTCATAGAACGCGCCAGCGCATCGACCAGCAGAACCTGTCCACGGAACTGGTTATCGTCGTTGTGCGGCGACCAGGTCTGGCCGTTCGACAGCTTGATGGCCAGCGGCTGGTCGGCCAGCACGGTATTCAGACGGTATTTGTTCGGATCGCTCAACGCGGTCAGATAGGTCGCCGGTTTTGCCAGTGACCCCACCTGACGACGTGCCTGCATGGCGCGGTTGAAGCCGGCAAACTGCGTTTCCGCCCCGCCGACCATCGCCCGCACTTCGCCGGTATAACGGTCGACAATCACCATCGCCGTTTCAATATCTTTAAATCCGCTGCGTTTGCGAAGCTGCGGAATACCCTCTTCCACCGCTTTTTCCGCGCCGTCCTGCGCAATCGGATCCAGCGTGGTAAAGATCTTCACGCCGGACATCTGGGCAATTTTGTCACCCAGTTTCTGCTGCAATTCCTGACGCACCATCTGCATAAACGCAGGCTGAGGCGAAATCACGCCGCCTTTAGGCTGCACGCCAAGAGGACGCGCCGAGAGCATGTCGTACAGCTCTTTGTCGATAACGCCCTGTTCCTGGAGCAAACGCAGCACCAGATTGCGGCGTTGCAGCGCAAGCGTCGGGTTGCGCCAAGGGTTGTACAGAGACGCCCCTTTGACCATGCCGACCAGCAGCGCCTGCTGATCGAGGCTCAGCTCGTCAACCGGACGGCCAAAGTAGTACAGGCTCGCCAGCGGGAAGCCGCGAATCTGATCCGAACCGCTCTGCCCCAGATAGACCTCGTTGAGATACAGCTCGAGAATGCGATCCTTGCTGTAGCGCGCGTCCATCAGCACCGCCATATAGGCTTCGCGGGCTTTACGCCACAGGGTGCGCTGATTGGTCAGGAACAGGTTCTTGACCAGCTGCTGGGTCAGCGTACTGCCGCCCTGCACCGCGTGTCCGGCGGTGATGTTCGCCAGGAATGCGCGGCCTATCGAGTACGGGCTGATGCCGTCGTGCTCGTAGAAGTGGCGGTCTTCGGTGGCAATCAGCGTCTGAACCAGCAGGTCCGGGAACCCGGCGCGCGGCACGAACAGGCGTTGCTCGCCGTTTGGCGATTGCAGCATGGTTATCAGACGCGGATCGAGACGGAAGATCCCGAAATCGCGATTGTTATCGGTATTTTTGATCTCGGCGAGCTGATTGCCCTTGAAGATAAGACGGGCGTTGATTTGCCCTTCTTTACCGTCCGGGAAATCAAACGGACGGCGCAGCATATCGATATTGCCGCCTTTCACGCTGAATTCGCCGGGGCGCGTGATGCGCGTCACCTGACGGTACTGGGTACCCTCAAGCAGGTTGATCATCTCTTTCTGAGTGTAGGGAGAACCCGGCTCCAGCGTCACCATGCGGCCATAGACGGCGGCAGGCAGTTGCCAGACTTTACCGTCGATGCGGCTGCGGATCTCGGAATCCAGATAGACGCCATAGGCGGCCATAATCACCACGAACACCAGGAACAGCTTGATAAGCAGTCCTAGCCAGCGGCGTGCCTTGCGGGGCTTCTTGCTGCCGCCTTTCTTCCCGGACTTACGGGTCATACGCGGCTCCTGAGGGACTGCATTGGGACTAACATCATCATCATAGTACTCATCATCTTCGTCATCGCGTCTGCGAAACACAGGACGCCCACGGGTGGGCTTGGGGGTGACGGTTTGCCTTTACGGCCAATCGGCTCGCGATCATCGCCTGACATACTTAATCTCCATCAGACCCAGCGAAATACGTGCCGGATAATGTTTACTGCAGTCATCAACGGGACTGCGGTTATTTAAAATAGAGGCTTTTGAATAATGCCGGGTAAAAACTGGCGCTTACTCTGTGCTCCGACTTTCCCCAATAATAGAAGAAAGGTCTGAAAACTAGCTGTATTTTTTGACCCGACGGGTCGGTGCAGCCTCGGCGGGATTATCCGGCCACGGATGCTTGGGATAGCGGCCTTTCATCTCTTTCTGCACTTCACGATACGAACCTTGCCAGAAGGCGGCGAGATCGCGGGTTATCTGCAACGGGCGATGTGCCGGAGAAAGCAGCTCAAGCACCACCGCAACGCGCCCTTCGGCCAGCATTGGGCTGCGCTGCTCGCCAAACATCTCCTGCAACCGCACCGACAGCGTCGGCGGCTGGTCGCTATGATAGCGGATTGGCAGCCGGCTGCCAGTCGGAACGGTGTAATGGGTGGGTAAATTCGCGTCAAGACGCTGGCGCTGATTCCAGTTAAGGAGTCGCAGCAGCGCGTCATGCAGATCAACCTGTTGCAGCGCCCGCAGGCTGCGCACGCCGTTTAACGACGGCAAAAGCCACTGCTCGAGAGAGTCCAGCAGACTTTGAGAATCAACCGCGGGCCAGTCGCTTTCGGGTAGCCATTTTGCGGCGCAGCTTAGGCGAATGCGCAGCTGCTCGGCAGGCACCGACCAGCTCAGCGCCTGCAACCCCTGACCGCGGATCCAGTCGATCAACGCCTGCTGCAAATCTTCATCTGCCGGTTTGGCCTGCGGCTGGGCTTTCAGCACCAGACGCCCCACCTGCCAGCGCCGCCATGCGCGCAGCGTGCCTTTTTCTTCATCCCATTCCACGGCGGTCTGCTCTTTAACTTTCTTTGGCAGGCGCGCCGCGAGCTGGCTGACGTCAAGGCTGATTGCCAGCAGGATACGTGCATCGGGACTGTGGTTTCCCTGCAACAGCTGCGGCGCAACCAGCCAGGCGGCGCGGCTTAGCGCATCGTCCTGCGACAGCGAGGCCCCCAGGCCGTTGGCCAGCAGATAACGGCCGTCAAGCCCACGACGTTCGGCGATACGATCACTAAAGGCTTCGGCCAGCAGCCACGGCGCAAGACTGCTATCTATCTGCCCCGAGGTTCGCGACAGCCGCTGCGCAAGCTGGCGTGCGCGCCGCTGCCAGTGCGGTTGCGGACGGCTCAGCCAGTAGTCGATATCGGGTTGCCCACCGCGCGGCGGCTCTTCGATGATAGCCGCCAGCAGTGCCGCCGTCGCCAGCGCGTCACTGCCCTGCCGATCGGCGTGTACCAGCATGGCGGCCAGTCGCGGTTCGCAGCCGAGTTGCGCCATGCTGTGGCCCAGCGCGCTCAATCTGCCCTGCTCATCCACCGCGCCGAGCGAGGCAAGCAGCTGCTGTGCGACGTTCAGCGCTACGGCGGGCGGCGCGTCGAGCCAGGTTAACTGCGCGGGATCCTGACAGCCCCACTGTAGGAGTTCGAGCCACAATCCACTCAGGTCACTCTGCAAAATTTCGGCTTCGCTCTGGGCGGCGGCGCGTTCGGCCTGATCCTTGCCAAACAGATGCCAGCATTGGCCGGGTTCAAGTCGCCCTGCACGTCCGGCGCGCTGAGTCATCGCCGCCTGACTGATGCGCTGGGTGACCAGACGCGTCAGGCCGCTGCGCGGATCGAACTGCGCGGATCGCTCGAGGCCGCTGTCCACCACCAGCGTAATCCCTTCAATCGTCAGGCTGGTTTCGGCAATATTGGTCGCCAGTACTACTTTTCGTCGACCGGTCGGCGCAGGGTGAATGGCTTTTTGCTGTTGATCGAGCGACAGCGCGCCGTAAAGCGGGCAGACATCGATATCGTCACGCAGACGCCCATTCAGCAGATGGTGGATGCGGGTTATTTCGGCCACACCCGGCAAAAACAGCAGCATCGAACCGCTGTTTTCGGCCATTAGTCGGCTGACGATACGCGCCACACCTTCGTCCAGCCTTTCGTGACTGGCGAGCGGCAGGTAATGGCGCGCCACGGGGAAACTGCGCCCTTCGGAGACAATCACGGGCGCATCGGGCAGAAGCGGCGAGAGCCGCGCGTTGTCGAGCGTGGCCGACATAATCAGCAGACGCAGGTCTTCGCGCAGCCCCTGCTGAACGTCGAGCAGCAGCGCCAGCGCGAGATCGGCCTGCAAACTGCGCTCGTGGAATTCGTCGAGGATAACCAGCCCGTATTCGGCAAGCTCGGGATCCTGCTGTACCATGCGGGTCAGAATGCCTTCGGTAACGACTTCGAGACGGGTTGCTGCGCTGATTTTCGTCTCGGCACGCATCCGGTAACCCACCGTGTCGCCGGGCTGCTCATTCAGTTGCTGCGCCAGACGATAGGCAACACTTTTGGCCGCCAGCCTGCGCGGTTCGAGCAACAGGATTTTGCCGGGAATAATGCCGGATTCAAGGATTTTCAGCGGAAGCCAGGTTGATTTACCCGCGCCGGTAGGCGCATGCAGCAATACCTGCGGCGCCTGTTGCAGCGCAGTAATAATCGGGTCGAGTACGGCACTGACGGGCAGTGAGGACACAGCGTCTCCATGAGTGATTCATTATCTTGGCGGGCATTGTAATAGAAAAAATTGTCGCCGGGCGGGATGAATTGTAGCATTTAGCCCTGCCGCCGCCAGGCGGCACCCTGACGCCACGAGCCACACCAAGGAAATTGCATGTCCGAATCACGCCGCCTGTTCTTTGCTCTTGCTCTGCCGCCCGCGCTGCAGCGGCGCGTTATCCGGTGGCGCGCCGCCCATTTCGAACAGGACGCGGGGCGACCGGTGGCGGCGGCCAATCTGCATCTTACGCTGGCTTTTCTGGGCGAGATTAGCGAGGCCAGGGCGGCGGCGCTGCGCGACATCGCAGGGCGCATCCACTCGCCCACCTTTAGCCTGACACTCGATGACCTCGGCCACTGGCCGCGTCCGGGCGTCGTGTGGCTCGGCACCCGGCGTGCGCCCAATGCCCTGTTGCAGCTGGCTTCCCTGCTGCGATCGCACGCGGCGCGCAACGGCTGTCATCAGTCGACGCTGCCGTTTCATCCGCATATTTCGCTGCTGCGCGGTGCCACACGCCCCGTCGCGCTGCCTGCCGCCACGCCGCAGTGGCAGCTCGATGCCACCGAGTTCGGCCTGTATGAAT
Organism: Rouxiella chamberiensis; assembly: GCF_026967475.1. Classification (NCBI taxonomy): domain Bacteria; kingdom Pseudomonadati; phylum Pseudomonadota; class Gammaproteobacteria; order Enterobacterales; family Yersiniaceae; genus Rouxiella; species Rouxiella chamberiensis. The sequence goes on from NZ_CP114058.1 coordinate 3,044,952, forward strand.
CCCGCTATCTTCGTGGCCGTACCCGCTATCAGTGTCTGCAAAGCTGGCCGCTTGTCATGCCCTCATCCTGCGAATAATCGAGAATCTTCATGCAATTTTATCCGCCGCTGCAATCGGCCACCCTTATCAGGCGCTACAAGCGTTTTCTTGCCGATGTCATAACCCCGGACGGCCGCGAATTGACGCTGCACTGCGCCAACACCGGCGCAATGACCGGCTGCGCCACGCCGGGCGATACGGTCTGGTATTCCACATCAGACAATCCGAAACGAAAATATGCCCACAGCTGGGAACTGTGCCAGACCCAGGTCGGCGACTGGATCTGCGTCAACACGCTGCGGGCCAATCAACTGGTGCGCGAGGCCATCGAGCAACAGCGGATCCCCGAATTATCCGGTTACAGTAATCTTGCCGCAGAAGTACGGTATGGTTCTGAAAATAGCCGTATCGACTTGTTGTTACAGGCGCAAGACAGACCCAACTGCTATATTGAAGTGAAATCTGTCACGTTGCTGCAACAAGGTTGTGGTTATTTTCCTGATGCAGTTACGCTGCGCGGCCAGAAGCACCTGCGAGAGCTGGAAGCGATGGCAGAACAGGGTCAGCGAACGGTACTTTTTTCGCTGTATTGCATTCAGGCATTGAAACTGTGGCTGCGGCACACCATATTGATCCCCGCTACGCAGAATTATTGACGCAGGTGCAAAAAAACGGTGTCGAAGTGATGTGTTACGGTGCCGAACTCTCCGCCGGGGGAATTCACCTCGCAGAGCGGCTGCCGTTGGTCATGGCCTTTCGATAAGCTGTTGTCCGTGTCGAAAAGAATGACCCCGAACTGAAGTCGTCAGCAGCTAAAACCGTCGGGTGCGAATACGCTTTCCCTCACAGGCCTGTCAAGGGGTCGTGATGATCAATTGCCAACCTCGTTTCCTTCTGGTATTTATAGCGGCCTGATTTTTTCCCCGTTGGGGATCGATAGTGCGTTATGTAGGAGAAGCATCATGCAAGAAGGGAAAACCCGTAAAGCCTCGTCCCTGAGCATTCTCGCCATCGCTGGGGTGGAGCCGTATCAAGAGAAGCCAGGCGAAGAGTACATGAATGACGCCCAGCTGACCCACTTCAAAAAAATTCTTGAAGCATGGCGTAATCAGCTCAGGGATGAAGTCGATCGTACCGTTACGCACATGCAGGAAGAAGCCGCTAACTTCCCTGACCCGGCAGACCGTGCCACTCAGGAAGAAGAGTTCAGCCTGGAATTGCGCAACCGCGATCGCGAGCGTAAATTGATCAAGAAGATCGAGAAGACGCTGAAAAAAGTGGAAGACGAGGATTTCGGTTTTTGTGAATCCTGTGGCGTAGAGATTGGTATCCGCCGTCTTGAAGCTCGTCCGACCGCTGATCTGTGTATTGACTGTAAAACTCTGGCAGAAATCCGCGAAAAGCAGATGGCTGGCTAAGTTTAGGAAGTCAGAGCGGTGGCGCAATGTTTTAGCCCACCGCTCTATTCCCTAAAAGATCCCCGCAATGTCCACATCATCCTATATTGGTCGTTTCGCTCCTTCGCCTTCAGGCGACCTCCATTTTGGTTCACTGATTGCCGCACTCGGCAGTTATCTGCACGCCCGTTCGCAGGGTGGACAATGGCTCGTGCGCATTGACGATCTCGACCCGCCGCGTGAAGTGGCAGGTAGCGCAGACAGGATTCTGGCGACACTCGAACAATACGGACTGGAATGGGACGGCGAGGTAGTGTGGCAGTCAACACGCCATGAAGCCTATCGCGAAACGCTGGACTGGCTGCATCGACAGGGCAAAAGCTATTATTGCACCTGCACTCGCCAGCGCATTACCCAGCTGGGCGGCACCTATGACGGGCATTGCCGTCTTGCTGGACACGGCCCTGAGAACGCGGCGATTCGGCTGGTGCAGACGCTGCCGGTCAGCCGCTTCACCGACGAATTGCAGGGCGAGTTTATTGCCGACGCCGCGCTTGCCGAAGAAGATTTCATTATTCGTCGCCGCGACGGGCTGTTTGCCTATAACCTCGCCGTGGTGATTGACGATCATTTTCAGGGTGTGAATCATATTGTTCGCGGGGCGGACCTGATTGCGCCGACCGTTCGCCAGTTGTCGCTGTATCGTCATCTCGGGCTGCCCGCGCCCGGCTATGTGCATTTGCCGCTGGCCGTCAACGCCAACGGCGACAAGCTCTCCAAGCAAAATCACGCCCCCGCGCTGCCGGGTGGCGATCCGCGTCCTTTACTTGTGCAGACCCTGCTATTTTTAGGACAATCTTTACCAGAATGCTGGCAGGATTTATCTTTGCCTTTATTATTACGCTGGGCAGTGGCGCATTGGTCGTTGGAAAAAGTTCCACGATTTGCCAGTGTGAGCTATGATTAGCCGCTGTTTTCAAGTTGCGCCATTTTTATCCGACACTATCGAGGTGTACCATTTTTACCCGAGTAGCCAATTTTTGCCGTAAGGTGCTAGTTCGTGAAGATAAAGTCATCCGTGAAGAGGCTCCTGTTCCCGATGATAACGGCCACCGCGATCCCATCACTTCTCCTGAAGTTGAACACGTGAAGGCCCCTGCGCCGGTTCAGCAGGAAAGACGCAGCGCGCCACGTCCTGCGCCACGCACGCACTCTGCACAGCAAAAACCTGTGAGCAAGCCCGTCGAGGCCACGTCCGGCAACATGACGATTGTCCCGCGCGACGGCCACGACATTTCGCGCAGAGACATCAGCGACAACGCGCTGAAGGTACTCTATCGCCTGAACAAGTCAGGTTACGAAGCCTATCTGGTCGGCGGCGGCGTACGCGATCTGCTGCTGCACAAAAAACCGAAAGACTTTGATATTACCACCAACGCCACGCCGGAGCAGGTGCGCAAACTGTTCCGCAACTGCCGTCTGGTCGGTCGCCGTTTCCGTCTGGCCCACGTCATGTTTGGCCCGGAAATCATCGAAGTCGCCACCTTCCGCGGTCACCACGAACAGGTGCAGGAAACCGACGACAAAAATCTTTCCCAGCAGGCCCAGAACGGCATGCTGCTGCGCGACAACATCTTTGGCTCCATCGAAGAAGATGCCCAGCGCCGCGATTTCACCATCAACAGCCTCTATTACGGCATTTCGGACTTCACGCTGCGTGATTACACCGGCGGCCTGAAAGATCTGAAAGACGGCGTTATCCGTCTGATTGGTGACCCAGAAACGCGCTACCGCGAAGATCCGGTGCGTATGCTGCGCGCCGTGCGTTTTGCCGCCAAGCTGGACATGACCATCAGCGACGAAACCGCCGAACCTATTCCGCGTCTGGCTTCGCTGCTGCACGAAATCCCGCCTGCGCGTCTGTTTGAAGAGTCGCTCAAGCTGCTGCAAGCCGGTTATGGTTTCAGAACCGCGCAACTGCTGCGTGAATATCAGCTGTTCCAGCCGCTGTTCCCGCTTATCGCGCGTCAGTTTACCGAGCGCGGCGACAGCCCGATGGAACGTATTCTGGATCAGGTATTGAAGAATACCGATCACCGTCTGCACAACGACATGCGCGTCAACCCGGCGTTCCTGTTTGCCGCGATGCTGTGGTATCCGGTTATCGAACATGCGCAGAAACTGGCGCAGGAAGGCGGTCTGACCTATTACGACGCCTTCTCGCTGGCGATGAACGACGTGCTCGACGAGCAGTGCCGTTCACTCGCGATACCCAAGCGTATTACCACGCTGGTGCGTGATATCTGGTCCCTTCAGCTGCGTCTGTCTCGCCGTCAGGGCAAGCGTGCGCACAAGCTGATGGAGCATCCGAAGTTCCGCGCCGCGTATGACCTGCTGGCCCTGCGCGCCGAGGTGGAGCAACACCGCGAACTGCTGAGCCTGACGCAGTGGTGGGGCGAATTCCAGGAAGCGACACCGGCCTCGCAGAAAAACATGCTGGGTACGCTGGGCGACGATGCGCCGCCGCGTCGCAATCGGACTCGCCGCCCTCGCAAGCGCGCCCCGCGCTCGGGTAGCAATCAATGATTCGGGTCTACATCGCGCTTGGCAGCAATCTTGCCAAGCCCGTAGACCAGGTAAACTGTGCGCTGGAAGCTCTGGCGCACCTACCTCGTACGCGTCTGGTTCAGACTTCCCCTTCTACCGCAGCAAACCTCTGGGTCCGCAGAATCAGCCCGATTTCCTCAATGCCGTGGTTGCACTCGACACGCAGTTGCCCGCGCATGAACTGCTCGACGGCACGCAGGGTATCGAACTGAATCAGGGCCGCGTGCGTAAAGCCGAGCGTTGGGGGCCACGCACGCTGGACCTCGACATGCTGCTGTACGGCAATGACGTTATCAAGACCGACCGGCTTATCGTGCCGCATTACGACATGAAAAACCGCGAATTCATGCTTTATCCGCTCGCCGATATCGCCCCCGATCTGGTCTTCCCCGACGGCGAATCCCTCAAGGATTTACTCACGCGCGTGCCAACCAATGGCCTGACCCGCTGGTAATCACACTCCCTGCAAAGGCCTCGGCGAGGACTCGAACGGGAGATATTGATACAGCCAGGTTTCAGACAGCGTTTTCTCCCCGAGTTTAAGATACAGCCTGAGTTCGACCGGCTCCTTGCCGTCGACGTGCAAATCAAAAAAGGCCCGCCAGTTTTTGTTCGGCCCCGGCGACTTCTCTACCTTGATACCCTCAAGCGTGCCGCGCGAGCTGGACACCGAGGCCTCGGGTTTGGCGTCGGCCGGCAAGTCATTCAATACCTTGCCCGAAAATTCGACCATAAACTTGCGCGCGCCGCCGCCAGGATACGCGCCGGGATTGCCGCCCCTGCCGAGCCGTGTCGCGCCGCAGCGGGCAAGCGCAGACGGATAGGGCTCGTCGGCCAGCCAGTGCATACGGTAACTGAACTGATGCTGGCTTCCAGCTTTGGCGGGCTGTTTTGGCACCCACATGGCAACAATGTTGTCATAGATTTCATCGTCGGTCGGGATCTCCACCAGCTGCACGGCACCCTCGCCCCACTCGCCTTTGGGTTCGACCCACAGATCCGGACGCCGCTCGTAGCCGACCGACCCCAGATAGCTGTCGAAATGGCGCTCTTTCTGCATCAGGCCGAAACCGCGCGGATTGTTGTCGGCAAATGACGAGACGATGACTTGCAGGGGATTATTGAGCGGTCGCCAAATGTGTTCGCCCGCGCCGGTCCAGATGGCCAGCCCGTCGGAATCGTGCACTTCCGGCCGCCAGTCGGAGGCGGAACCTTTGGCAATCTTGGAAAACCAGAACATCGAGGTTTGCGGCGCAATTCCGAAACGGCCGACATCGCGGCGAAGAAACAGCGAGCAGTCAACGTCCATGATCACGCCTTGGGTACGTTGCAGGACAAACCGATAGGCACCGCAAAGGCTGGCGCCATCGAGCAGCGCGTAAACAGTCAGCTGGTTGCTGTCGCTGTGCGGCGTCTCGAACCAGAAATGGGTGAATTCGGGGAACTCTTCGGCGCTGTCGCCCTGCACGGTATTGATGGCGATGCCGCGTGCGGACAGGCCAAACTGCCCCAGCTCGCCCACGGCACGGAAATAGGAAGCCCCGATAAACGACACCCAGTCTTTTTCGGAATGGGCTTTCAGTGTCTGCTGGCTGTCCAGAAACGCGAAAGCCTACAAACACGTTGCCCTTGATGTCGGGCAATACACCGCTCTTGTTGTCCGGAAAGGAGAAATAGCGGATGTCCTGCTGAATCTCGCGCGCACGATGGTTATCGACCACCGACATTTTTACCGGTGTGCGGTGCAGGCTGTTGACGCTGAAAAAGGTGACCGGAAACCGGCTTGCGCCCTGCGAAAACAGCGCATATTCCGGCTTGTAGATTATCTTACGGTAGATGTCGTAATTGATGTTGGCGAGTGCGCTTTCGGCGACGGCAGTCGGCGCAACATAGGCCTCTCTGGCCATCGCTTCAGCCTGCCTGATTAATCCTTCATAGCTGAAATCCGCTTCCTGACCCAGCGTGAGTTTCTGTGCCGCGAAGATTTCAGGAGTAAAACCCAACGCGGATAAGGCGGCGGAATAAGAGGCAAAAGCCAGCAAGTCACGTCTTGTCACCATGAAAACACCCATCCTTGATAAAAGTGCCATGTTTTCAGCAACCAGGCGAAAACAGATTTTTGGAAAGCCACTTCTACTTTAGCAGAACTCTCAGACCGCCTTCGGGTGCATTGCGGTAATCCACCTGAATACCATGCAATTGTGCGATACGCAGCACGATCGAGATGCCAAGCCCGCTGCCGGTTTGCTGCTGGCCCGGAGGTCGATAGAAACGTTCGCCGAGCCGCCGAAGGCTTTCGACTGTCATGCCGGGGCCGCCGTCCTGCAACGTCAATCCGGTGGCGTCCAGCGTCACGCGCACCTGACTGCCCGCCTCGGAATAGCGAATCGCATTGTCGAGCAGATTTCTCAGCAGCATCGACAGCAGCAGCGGATTACCGCGCTTTGCAGGCGGCGTGCCGTGCTGCTCGAGCACCAGCTCGATGCCTTTGCGATGTGCCGCCGCATCCTGCTCGATAAGCGCCTGCGTCACCAGCGCCGGCCAGTCGACCGGGGAAAGCTCGTCCAGCGACGTAAAGGACTCGAGGCGCGACAGCGTTAAAAGCTGGTCGACGAGTCGCGTGGCGCGATCGATGCTGGTGGTGAGGTTTTTCACCGCGTTGTCCCGCACGCGCTCGTCGTCCCCCGCCAGCTGCACCACTTCCGTCTGCACGCGCAGCGCGGCGAGCGGGCTGCGCAACTCGTGCGCCGCATCGGAGGTAAAGCGGCGCTCGCGCACCAGCAAGGTTTGTGTTCTTGCAAACAGCGCATTCAGGGACTGCACCAGCGGCAGCACCTCGCCCGGCACCTTTTCCGTTGCAATCGGCCGGGCATCGTCGGCGGCGCGATGCTGCAACGCCTGCGCCACGCGCTTGAGCGGCCGCAGTTCAAGGCTGAGCATGACTATCATTGCCAGCATCAGCAGCGGCAGCGAGGCGAGCCACGGCAGCAGCTGGCCGCTTACCATGTCCCACGCCATGTCGTCGCGATACTCGTATTCCTGCCCGACGGCGATACGATAGCGGCCATCGGTCGAGGTCAGCCACAGCAAACGCCAACGGTCGTCATCGTCCTTGAGCCTGTCGTCGATAAAACCGTGCGCCTCGCGGTTGAAGACGATGTCTTTGCCGTTGTCGCCGTCGTTGACGAGCCTATGCCCCTGTAGATCGAAAATCGCAAAGGCCAGCGCGTCGTCGTCGGTATGACCGCGATGATGCTTGTCGACCAGCTTTTTGGTATCGGGCAGACGAACGGCATCGCCGCGCTGAAGCTGCTCGCCCAGACCGGCGGTCGCAAGGCGTTTGGCGAACAGCATCTGCTGGGTATCAAACAGCTCGTTGATTTTATGGCGCGTTTGCTGCCACGCCGCCCCGCTTGCGACGACCCAGGTCACGATAGCCAATACGGCAAACAGCAGAATCAGCCGCAGCTTGAGGCTCGGATGCGTTAACCGCCCCCGCAACGCCCGCAGGTTCAGGGAATATTTCACGGGTTCTTACCGCTCGGCACTTCATCGCCCAGCACATAGCCGACGCCGTGAACCGTGCGGATAAAACCGTTGCCCAGCTTGCGCCGCAAATGGTGAATGTGAACTTCGACGGCGTTGCTGCTGACCTCCTGATCCCAGCTGTAAAGCTTCTCTTCGAGGGTCTGGCGTTGCAGTACGCGGCCTTTATTGCGCAGAAACAGCTCCAGCACGGCGACTTCGCGCGAGGTCAGCACCACCGCCTCGCTATCCAGACTGACGCTACGCGAGGCGGGATCGAATTCGAGTGCGCCGTGGCTGATTTTGGGCGTGACCTGACCATGGCGGCGGCGAATCAGCGCTTCGAGTCTGGCGGCGACTTCCACCAGCGCAAAGGGTTTGCAGAGATAATCGTCGGCACCGGCCTGCAGGCCGCCAACCCGCTGCTCCAGCGCATCGCGCGCGGTCAGAATCAGCACGGGAATGTCTCGGCCGCTCTGCCGCCATTCGCGCAGCAACTGCATACCGTCCATGCCCGGCAGACTCAAATCCAGGATAACCGCATCGTAGGGCGCGCTGTCGAGGGCGTTTTTTCCGGTGATCCCATCCCTGAACCAGTCGAGGGTGAATCCGAGCCGGGTCAAGCCCGCCTTGATGCCGTCGCCAATCATGTTGTCGTCTTCAATCAGTAGGATACGCATCGTCTTCCTGCTCCCGTGGTGTCTGCCGTTCCGTGTTTGAATCAGTATACCCGCCGCTTCTTAGCTTGTTCTTAAGTTGTGCGATAACTCTCATCTTCTTTAAAGGTGTTACGTGATTGATGGGCCTTCCTGTAGAATAGTCGCCAGGTTTTTGGAATGTATACAAGGTTGAGACATCAAGATGAAAGCAACAACCATGAGTCAGCTGCGTCAGTGGAAACGCGACAAGCACAAATTTGCGACCATTACGGCCTACGACGCCAGTTTTGCACAACTCTTTGCCGAGCAGGGTATTCCGGTCATGCTGATAGGCGATTCCCTCGGCATGGTCGTTCAGGGGCGCGATTCCACCCTGCCCGTGCTGCTTGAAGATATCGTTTATCACACGCGCTGTGTGCGCCGTGGCGCGCCCAGGGCCTTGCTGCTTTCCGACTTGCCTTTCATGACGTACTCCACGCCGGAACAGACCTTTGACAGCGCCGCGCAACTGATGCGCGCAGGTGCCAACATGGTCAAGCTCGAAGGCGGAAGCTGGCTGTGCGATACCGTTTCCATGCTGACAGAAAGAGCCGTGCCGGTCTGTGGTCATCTCGGCCTGACCCCGCAGTCGGTCAATATTTTCGGCGGCTACAAGATTCAGGGGCGTGGCGAAGTGGCGGCCAATCAGCTGCTGCAAGACGCGCTGGCGCTCGAAAAAGCCGGGATGCAACTGCTGGTGCTCGAGTGTGTGCCGGTTGAGCTGGCGCGCCGCGTCACCGAAGAGCTGAGCATTCCTGTCATCGGCATCGGCGCAGGCAATGTGACCGACGGACAAATTCTGGTGATGCACGACGCCTTCGGCATTACCGGCGGCCATATTCCCAAGTTCGCCAAAGATTTTCTGGCCGAAGCCGGTGACATCCGCGATGCCGTGCGTTTGTATGTGAAAGAGGTCGAAGAAGGCGTTTATCCGGGCATCGAGCACAGTTATCAGTAAATTCGATTAACCAGACAGAGGCATTATCGTGTTAATTATTGAAACTCTTCCGCTGCTGCGCCGCGAAATTCGCTTCTACAAGCAGAACAACAAGCGCATTGCGCTGGTGCCGACGATGGGCAATCTGCATCAGGGCCACATGACGCTGGTCGATGAAGCCAGGGCGCGGGCCGACATCGTTATCGTCAGCATTTTCGTCAATCCCATGCAGTTCGAACGCGCCGACGATCTCGAACGTTATCCGCGCACCTTGCAGGAAGACTGCGAGAAGCTGACCAAGCGCGGCGTAGATCTGGTGTTTGCGCCTGCGCCCGCCGAAATCTACCCTAAAGGCCTGGCCCTGCAAACGCAGGTCGACGTGCCCGGTCTGTCGACCATGCTGGAAGGCGCAAGCCGTCCCGGCCATTTTCGCGGTGTCTCGACCATCGTCAGCAAGCTGTTTAATCTCGTGCAGCCCGACGTCGCCTGTTTCGGGCAAAAAGACTATCAACAGCTGGCGCTGATCCGCGCGTTGGTAGAAGATATGGGATACGATCTGGAAATCGTGGGCGTGCCGACTGTCCGCGCGAAAGACGGTCTGGCGCTGAGTTCGCGTAATGGTTATCTCACGGCCGACGAGCGAAAAATCGCGCCGCGCCTCGCCAAAATCATGAACCAGCTGGCCGCGCGACTGACGCAGGGTGAACGCCACGTCGACGAGCTGCTGGCCGACTGCGCGCAACAGCTGCGTGACGCCGGTTTCCAGCCCGACGAACTGTTCATCCGCGACGCGAAAACGCTGCGTGACTTGTCTGTCGACAGCACGTCGGCGGTTATCCTGATGGCCGCCTGGCTGGGCAAGGCGCGACTGATAGATAATCAGGAAGTCGATTTAACGGTCTAGCCCTTAACGGTTCGGCATGTAAAGGCTAGGTTGATTACGGTAACAAAGGGGAAAATATGATACGTACCATGTTGCAGGGTAAATTGCATCGCGTCCACGTGACCCATGCCGACTTGCATTACGAAGGTTCCTGCGCCATCGATCAGGATTTCCTCGACGCTTCCGGCATTCTGGAATACGAGGCTATCGATATCTATAACGTGACCAATGGCAAACGCTTTTCGACCTACGCCATCGCCGCCGAGCGCGGGTCACGCATTATCTCCGTCAACGGCGCGGCCGCGCACTGCGCAAGCGTCGACGACCTGCTGATTATCTGCTCCTACGTGCAGATGCCCGATGCGGATGCTCGTCTGCATCAGCCAAAAGTGGCCTATTTCGAAGGCGCAAACCAGCTAAAACGCACGGCGAAAGCGGTGCCGGTTCAGGTCGCCTGACCGCCTTCTCTGCATAAGAAAACGGGAGCCTCAAGCTCCCGTTTTCTTTTATATTTTCTATTGCCGCCTCAAGAGGCGTCTGGCAAAACGGTTAGCTTCTCAAACCGCGACCGCGTTCTATCAGATACCAGGCCAGCAGATAGAACACCACGATAAAGGCAACCAGCACCAGCATGGTGAACATCAGGGGCACGTCGGAGATGCCGAGGAACCCGTAACGGAATCCGCTTATCATGTAGACAATCGGGTTCAGCTTGGACACCGCCTGCCAGATTGGCGGCAGCAGCGTCAGCGAGTAGAACACCCCGCCGAGGTAGGTCAGCGGCGTCAGCACAAAGGTCGGGATCAGGCTGATGTCATCGAAGCTCGTGGCAAACACGGCATTCAGCAATCCACCGAGCGAGAACAGGATAGCCGTCAGCAGCAGTGTCAGCGCAATCACCCACCAGGAATGAATCTGCAGGTGCGTGAAGAACAGCGAGATGATGGTGACCAGAATGCCGACACAGATACCGCGCGCCACACCGCCGCCAACATAACCGGCAATAACGACGTGCGTAGGCACCGGCGCGACCAGCAGCTCTTCAATGTTGCGCTGGAACTTGGCGCTGAAGAACGACGACGCGACGTTGGCGTAGGAGTTGGTAATCACCGACATCATGATAAGACCGGGCACGATAAACTGCATGTAGCTGAAACCATGCATATCGCCGATGCGCGAACCAATCAGATTGCCGAAGATGACGAAGTAGAGAGACATGGTAATCACCGGCGGGACGAGGGTCTGCACCCAGATACGTCCAAAACGGTTGATCTCTTTCATCCAGATACTTTTCAGTGCCACCCAATACAGTTGCGACATTATTTTTTATCCTCACTGCCGTTTACCAGGGTGACAAACAGCTCTTCCAGACGGTTGGCCTTGTTACGCATGCTGAGCACCTGCACGCCCTGCTTGCTCAATTGACTGAACAGCGAGTTAAGCCCCTGTTCGCGCATCACTTCGACTTCCAGCGTCGAGGTATCCAGCAGCGTGCTGTGATAGCCTTCGAGCTTGGGAATCGAACTTTTTGCGGCCAGATCCAGCACGAAGGTTTCGGATTTCTGTTTCGCCAGCAAGGATTTCATCGAGGTATTCTCGATAAGCTCGCCGCCCTGAATGATGCCGATATTGCGACACAGCATCTCGGCTTCTTCAAGGTAATGGGTTGTCAGAATGATCGTCGTGCCCTGCGCGTTCAGCTCTTTCAAAAAGCCCCACATCGAGCGGCGCAGTTCGATGTCGACACCGGCGGTAGGTTCGTCGAGAATCAGCAGCTTGGGCTCGTGCATCAGCGCGCGGGCAATCATCAGACGGCGTTTCATCCCGCCGGACAACATGCGGGAGCGCTCGTTGCGTTTACCCCACAGATCCAGCTGGGTCAGGTATTTTTCGGCGCGGCTCAGGGCATCGCTGCGCTTCACGCCGTAGTATCCGGCCTGATTCACGACAACCTGCATCACGGTTTCGAAAGGGTTGAAGTTGAACTCCTGCGGGACCAGCCCGAGCTGGCGCTTGGCGTTGACAATATCCTTGTCGATATCGTAACCAAAGACTCTGACTTTACCGGCAGACTTGTTTACCAGCGAGCTGATAATGCCTATCGTCGTGGACTTGCCGGCACCGTTCGGGCCCAGCAGGGCGTAGAAATCGCCCGCTTCCACGCGTAAGTCAATGCCGCGCAGGGCTTGCACACCGCCTGCGTAAGTCTTGGTTAACTTCTCCAGTTCCAATGCGTATGTCATAAGTGAAGTCTTACCTTGTTTTAAACGAATAGTTATCTTTATTTAACGATTGGGTTATACAGAACCCTTTTGATTTTCATTGGAGTTGTCCTATATTACCCCAACGTAGACGCTTTCTTACAGGCTATTAACTTTCATGAAAGATATCGAAACGCTGATCAGCAACAATGCTGCCTGGTCAAAAATTATGGAAGAGGAAGATCCTGGCTTCTTCGAACGCCTCTCTCTTGCTCAAAAACCACGCTTTCTGTGGATTGGCTGCTCCGACAGCCGTGTTCCCGCCGAACGCCTGACCGGACTCGAACCCGGCGAACTTTTCGTTCACCGCAACGTGGCCAACCTGGTGATTCACACCGACCTCAACTGCCTGTCCGTCGTGCAATATGCTATCGACGTACTGGAAGTCGAACACGTCATTATCTGTGGCCACCACGGCTGCGGCGGTGTGAAGGCGGCAATCGAAAACCCTGAACTGGGGCTAATCGACAACTGGCTGCTGCACATTCGCGACATCTATTTCAAACACGGCAATGCCTTGAGCGAACTGGAACCGGATGACCGACTGAATAAACTCTGCGAACTCAACGTGGTTGAACAGGTGTATAACCTGGGTCACTCCACCGTGATGCGCAGCGCGTGGAAACGCGGGCAGAATATCACTCTGCACGGCTGGGTCTACGGACTTCAGGACGGGCGTCTGCGCGACCTGGACATCACGTCCACCAGCCGCGACATGCTTGAACAGCGCTATCATCAGGGTGTCGCTGCGCTGGTTGATCAAACCCGATAAACGCGGCCTGACCTACCCGCACGTGCCAATAATAACGCCCCGAATTGTATTACAATCGGGGCGTTAAACCTTTCCACTCTGTGCCTTATCTTTCTGCCCACAAGCGTAGCAGATAACACGAGGCGTCAAGCCTGAAAGCGGGGCTTACTCTTCGAGCATGGTGACTTTGCCGACGTACGGAAGGTGGCGATAACGCTGCGCATAGTCAATGCCATAGCCGACCACAAACTCGTCGGGAATGGTGAAACCTACATATTCCACCGTCACATCCACTTCGCGGCGCTCGGGTTTGTCGAGCAGCGTACAGATGGCCAGCGATTTAGGTCCCCGCAGTTTGAAAATCTCGCGCACCTTGCTCAGCGTGTTGCCCGAATCGATGATGTCTTCGACGATAAGCACATCCTTGCCGCGAATATCTTCATCCAGGTCTTTCAGGATTTTCACGTCACGCGTGGAAGACATGCCGTTGCCGTAGCTCGAAGCTGTCATGAAATCGACTTCATGCGGCACGTCGATGGCGCGGCAGAGGTCGGCCATAAACATAAAGGATCCGCGCAACAGCCCGACCAGCACCATCTCACTGCCGCTGTCGCGGTAATGTTCTGTTATCTCGCGGCCCAACTCGGCAATACGGGTTTTTACTTCCTGCTCGGAAATCATTACGTCTACAGTGTGTTTCATATAAAACCTGGCTACCTGAAAATAAAATGAGTCCTGCCACCAGTATGATCGATGGCAGTCTTTAGCGCGCGGGGAGTATAGCAAAGAACGTTGCGCAACAAGAACCTCTTCCCTTGCGCGTTACGCAGAATGACCGCCGCGCAGTGACGCGGACTCAGGCCACCGTAAACGAGAGCATCATGCCGGTGTCTTCATGTTCCAGAAGATGGCAGTGCGCCATGTAGGCGTGATTCGCGTCGGCGAGATGGTTGAAGCGCACCAGCACCTCGCTGCGCCCGCCCTCAACGCGCACAGTATCTTTCCAGCCCTGACGATGCGCCGCGACCGGCTTTCCGTTTTCGCCGAGAATGCGGAACTGCGTGCCGTGAATGTGGAAAGGATGCAGCATCATGTCGCCCTCGCCGGAAATCGTCCATCGCTCGTACTGACCCTGCTTCACCGCAAACGCCGGATGATGCATGTCGTAGGCCTTGCCGTTAATCTTGTTGGCCGTCATCAGGTCCAGCTTCGCGGCGTCATGCGTCATGCCCGGCATCGACGACATGTCTCCCTGCGAATGCGCAGACATGCCGGGCATCGCCGCCATGCCTGCGTCGCCGTGATCCATGCTCATCCCGGCCATCGCGCCGTGCCCGTATTTGTCCATCAGCGCCTGCATGCCCTGCCGGTCAAGCTGCGGGTCCATCATCAGTTGAAGCCAGCGCGTCGGCAGCCCGTCCAGCGCCGGTTGCGCAGGCAGGGCAATCAGCGAGTCTGGCAACTGTCCGCCCGACTGTGTCAGCGTGGGCTGGATTTTCAACACGGCCAGCGGCTTGTCGAACGGCGCGAGCGTCATGCCCATCTGAGTCACCGGCAAGGTCTGTAAATCAAAGGCTTTACCGTCGGAACAATCGACCATCACCTCGAAACGTTCGCCGGTGAGCATCGGCAGGTCGCTGACCTTGACCGGCTCTGCAAGGAATCCGCCGTCGCTTGCGATAACATAAAGCGGCCGACCGTCGCTGGTCGCAAGATGCAGGGAACGCGCATTACAGCCGTTCAGCAACCGCAGGCGCAGCCAGCCGCGCGACACGCCGTGCTGCGGATAGATAACGCCGTTGGTCATCATGTGCTGACCAAACCAGCCGGTGGCGGCGGTCATGACATCGAGCTGATAATCAATCTGACCGGCCTCGTCGAGGCGTTTGTCCTGAAGAATGACGGGAATGTCGTCCACGCCCCAGCGCGAAGGAATCTTGAGCTTGTCGCCTTCCTCGTCATCGATAACCACCATTCCAGCAAGCCCCTTGGCCACCTGATAACCGCTGGTTTGATGAGGATGGGGGTGAAACCAGCAGGTCGCCGCAGGCTGATCCACCTTGAAGTGCACCTCGCGGCTGGCGCCGGGTGCAATCATCGCCTGCGGGCCGCCGTCGACTTCGCCCGGAATTTCGAGACCGTGCCAATGCACCGTGCTGGCATCGGGCAGCGCGTTTTTAACGATGACGCCGACCGACTTGCCGCGGCGCAATCGGATGACGGGCCCCAGCAGGTTGCCGTTGATGCCCCAGGTCGAGGTCATCACTCCCGGCACGAACGGGCTTTTCCCCTGCTGCAACGTAAGGCGATAGGTTCCTCTGACATCGGGTTGCAGAATTTCGGGTATCGGCAATGCAGGACGCGAGGCGGCAAAAGCCGGGCGGCTCCACGTGGGCAGCGTAGCCACACCGCCATAGAGCGCCGCCAGCTTGATAAAATCTCGACGATGCATAGTCGGTCCTTTTGGGTGTCGGAAGAGTGTCCAGATAGCATTAGACTAAACCTTTACCCAAGGTTAAGGTCAAGTCGAACTCGGTAAGTCAAAAACCAATGTAAAAGAAATTTATGTGCGCTGTAGCAAATATGGTAACGTCAATTGGATAAATTACGGGCCTAATCATCATTATGACGAATACTTTTAATGTCGTTAAGACACTGTTGCTTGCCAGTTTCCGGACGCTGGCAAAGAAAAATTCATCCGCAAAAACAAGGCAGAGCATGAAAAAAACCACCCTGAGTCTGCTATTGCTGACCTTACTTGGATTCTCCTCTGCCAGCCAGGCACTTACCGAACCCGAAGCGGAAGATCTCGCCGATCTGACCGCCGTGTTTGTCTATCTTAAAAATAATTGCGGCTACGAGCAGTTGCCCAACACCCAGATAAAACGGGCAATCATCTATTTTGCCCAGCAGAATCATTGGGATTTGACCAATTACAGCGCCTATGACATGCAGGCTCTGGGTGAAGACAGCTACCGCGACCTCAGCGGCATTGCTATCGCCAAACCGGTTAAATGCAAATCTCTGGCGCGCGACTCCCTCGGCCTTCTGACCTACACCAATTAATATCTCCCGCCTCGCCCCTGTTTCCCCGGGGGTGAGCTAAAATCTCTAGTTGTGCCCCATCTATCCCAATAAAACGCTGGCCATCGTGGCTTTCATGGCGGGAATTTGACCGTGCATGCCGCGTTCGAGTTAGCTATCATACCGCGCCAATTTTCATGGCTGCGAGTACTCAGGAGAAGGGTAAGACTATGTCTCAAAAGGTATCCGGGAAAGAAATTTGGTATGAGACGCTGCACGACAGTTTCGGCCAGTATTTCAGTGTTGAAAAAGAGTTATACCGCGATAAAACCGAACACCAGGATCTGGTGATTTTCGAGAACGCCGCGCTGGGTCGCGTGATGGCGCTCGACGGCGTGGTACAAACTACCGAACGTGACGAGTTTATCTATCACGAGATGATGACCCACGTTCCGCTGCTCGCGCACGGTAATGCGCGCAAGGTGCTGATTATCGGCGGTGGCGACGGCGGCATGCTGCGCGAAGTCTGCCGACACAATACGGTAGAACATATCACGATGGTGGAGATAGATGCCGGTGTGGTCGAGTTCTGCCGCCAGTATCTGCCCGACCATAATGCCGGTTCCTTTGACGATGCCCGTTTCAATCTGGTGATTGAAGACGGCGTTAATTTCGTCAATCAGACCGAGCAGACCTTCGACGTGATCATCTCCGACTGCACCGACCCTATCGGGCCAGGCGAAAGCCTGTTTACCTCGGCTTTCTATGAAGGATGCGCGCGCTGTCTGAATCCGGGCGGTATTTTCGTGGCGCAAAACGGCGTCTGCTTCCTGCAGCAGGATGAAGCGGTCAACAGCCATCAGAAGCTCAGTCACTATTTTGAAGACGTCAGCTTCTATCAGGCGGCGATCCCGACCTATTACGGCGGCATCATGACCTTTGCCTGGGCGACCAACAATCCCGCGTATCGCCAGATTGATTCCACCGAACTTCAGGCGCGCTTTGCCGCCTCCGGTATTGTCAGCCGTTATTACAATCCGGCCATTCATTACGGCAGCTTTGCCCTGCCGCAATATCTGCTGAATGCGCTTTCGGCTTCATGCCAGGACGGTATCCACAAGGAGGTGAACTAAATTGCAAAAGCTGAAACTGCACGGTTTCAATAACCTGACCAAAAGCCTGAGTTTTTGTATCTATGATATCTGCTATGCCAAGACCGCAGACGACCGCGACGGCTATATCGCTTACATAGACAAAGAGTACAACGCTAACCGCCTGACGGAAATTCTCACCGAAACCTGCTCGATTATTGGTGCGAACATCCTCAATGTTGCGCGTCAGGACTATGAACCTCAGGGTGCTAGCGTGACGATTCTGGTGAGCGAAGAGCCGATGGACCCCAAAGACGTCGACACTTCCGAGCATCCGGGTCCGCTGCCAAGCTCAGTGGTCGCGCATCTCGACAAGAGTCACATCTGCGTGCACACCTATCCGGAGAGTCATCCGGAAGGCGGACTTTGCACCTTCCGTGCCGATATCGAAGTGTCGACCTGTGGGGTCATTTCACCGCTTAAAGCGCTTAACTACCTGATTCATCAGCTTGAATCGGATATCGTGACCATCGATTATCGCGTGCGTGGTTTTACCCGCGACATCAACGGCGTCAAGCACTATATCGATCACTCGATAAACTCGATTCAGAACTTCATGTCCGAAAACATGAAATCACTCTACGACATGATGGACGTAAACGTTTATCAGGAAAATATTTTCCATACCAAGATGATGCTGAAGGATTTCGATCTGGAACATTATCTGTTCAACGCCAGGCCCGATGAACTGAGCGCGGCGGAACGCAAGGAGATTACCGATCTGCTGTACAAGGAGATGCAGGAAATCTACTACGGAAGAAACATTCCACATCTCTAGAATCCGGGCCGCCTGTCTTTCGAGAGTGCGGCCTTTTTCAGACGATGATTCAGGCAGCGAGGGGCGTTAGCGATAAGTGACGATAAAGGCGCGATACTTCTCAAGAACCCGCAGAAAATCTTCGATACCGCAGAAAGACAGGCTCTCTTCGTCGTAATAATTCATGCCTTCTTCCATGCCGTCGCTTTCGAGATCCAGCTGGTTGGCTCTCACCATAACCTCTTCGCCATCCAGCCAAAGCGTGTATTCGCGACCTTCCATCTGCCAGGTACGTTCACTGCCTTTCAACTCGGCGGCGGCGGCTTCGATTTTGTCAAGCAGGCCGAGATCGCCATCGATCTCTTCATTCAGCCAGTGGCCAATCACTTCATGACCCATTGAAAAACGGGCCTTTATTTGCCCGGTGATATCACGCAGGAAATCATAATCCATGGTCTCATCTCCCGATTGGCATTAAGACTTATTATAGAAACACATCAATAAAAAAAGGAGGCCGAAGCCTCCTTATTGTTCTGTCGCGCAATATAGCGATTTAAAGGGCGGTTTGGAAGATCACACCGTCAGCTTTATCGGTATATTCGCTCAACTTGTCGAAGTTCAGATAACGATAGGTATCTACCGCCGTCTTGTCGACTTCTGCCATGTAGCTCAGATACTCTTCCGGCGTTGGCAAACGACCCAGCAGCGATGCGATGGCGGCAAGCTCGGCCGACGCCAGATACACGTTCGCGCCATTACCCAGACGGTTCGGGAAGTTACGCGTCGACGTCGAAACGACCGTTGAACCGTCGGCGACACGCGCCTGGTTACCCATGCACAGTGAACAGCCCGGGATCTCGACACGCGCCCCGCTTTTGCCGAAGACGCTGTAATAGCCCTCTTCGGTCAGCTGCGCGGCATCCATTTTGGTTGGCGGAGCAACCCACAGACGGGTTGGCAAGGCACCTTTATGGCTGTCGAGCAACTTACCGGCCGCACGGAAGTGACCGATGTTGGTCATGCACGAACCGATAAACACTTCGTCAATCTTGCTGTTGGCAACACTCGACAGCAGACGGGCATCGTCGGGATCGTTTGGCGCGCACAGGATAGGCTCTTTTATCTCGTTCAGATCGATTTCGATGATCGCTGCGTATTCGGCGTCGGCATCGGCTTCGAGCAGTGTCGGGTTCGCCAGCCACTCTTCCATGCCGGTGATGCGGCGCTCGATGGTGCGGCGATCGCCATAACCTTCGGAGATCATCCACTTCAGCAACACGATGTTGGAGCTGAGGTACTCTTTGATAGGCGCCTGATCAAGCTTGATGGTACAGCCCGCCGCAGAACGTTCTGCCGAGGCATCGGCCAGTTCGAACGCCTGCTCGACTTTCAGATCCGGCAATCCTTCGATTTCAAGAATACGGCCCGAGAAGAGGTTTTTCTTGCCTTTTTTCTCGACGGTCAGATGCCCTTCCTGAATCGCATAATAAGGAATGGCGTGAACCAGATCGCGCAGAGTAATGCCGGGCTGCATGGTGCCCTTGAAGCGCACCAATACCGACTCGGGCATGTCCAGAGGCATCACGCCCGTGGCGGCCGCGAAGGCAACCAGACCGGAACCCGCCGGGAAGGAGATGCCGATAGGGAAACGGGTGTGGGAGTCACCGCCGGTGCCTACGGTATCAGGCAGCAGCATACGGTTCAGCCAGGAGTGGATGATGCCGTCGCCCGGACGCAGCGACACACCGCCGCGGTTCATGATGAAGTCAGGCAGCGTGTGGTGCGTGGTGACGTCAACCGGTTTTGGATAGGCTGCAGTATGGCAGAACGACTGCATGACCAGATCGGCGGAGAAGCCCAGACAGGCCAGGTCTTTCAGCTCGTCACGGGTCATCGGACCGGTGGTGTCCTGAGAACCTACCGAGGTCATTTTCGGTTCGCAATATTCGTTTGGACGAATACCTTCGACGCCACAGGCACGACCCACCATTTTCTGTGCCAGCGAGAAGCCCTTGGTGCTGTCGGCGACAGGCTTGGCAACGCGGAAGACATCGCTTGGCGGCAACTTCAGAGATTCGCGGGCTTTCGTGGTTAAACCACGGCCGATAATCAGCGGGATACGACCGCCTGCACGCACTTCATCAAGCAGTACGTCGGTTTTCAGCTCGAAGTTGGCAAGGATCTCTTGGGTTTCGTAGTTACGCACTTCGCCAAGATAAGGGTAGATGTCGATAACATCGCCCATATTCAGGTTGGAAACGTCCACTTCGATAGGCAACGCACCGGCATCTTCAAGGGTATTGAAGAAGATAGGCGCAATCTTGCCGCCGAGCACCACACCGCCGCCTTTCTTGTTCGGCATGTAGGGGATGTCATCGCCCATGAACCACAGTACGGAGTTGGTCGCGGATTTACGCGAAGAACCGGTACCGACCACGTCACCGACATACGCCAGCGGGAAGCCTTTCTTGTTCAGTTCATCGATTTGCTTGATAGGACCAATGCTGCCGGGTTGATCGGGATGAATACCCTCACGTTCGTTTTTCAGCATGGCCAGCGCGTGCAGAGGGATGTCGGGACGAGACCAGGCATCAGGCGCAGGCGACAAATCATCGGTGTTGGTTTCACCGGTTACCTTGAAAACGGTAACGGTGAGTTTTTCAGCCAGTTTAGGACGCGAGGTATACCATTCGGCATCGGCCCAGGACTGAATAATCTGTTTGGCGAAGGGGTTGCCCGCCTTGGATTTTTCTTCTACATCGTAGAAGTTATCAAACATCAGCAGCGTGTTCGACAGCGCTTTTGCGGCAATCGGTGCCAGCTTTTCGCTCTCGAGTGCTTCGATCAGCGGATGAATGTTGTAGCCGCCCTGCATCGTGCCAAGCAGTTCTACAGCTTTCTCGGGAGTGACCAGCGGAGATGTGGTTTCGCCTTTGGCAACGGCTGCCAGGAACCCGGCCTTGACATAGGCGGCTTCGTCAACGCCCGGCGGTACGCGGTTAATCAGCAGGTCCAGCAGCGTTTCTTCTTCACCTTCAGACGGGTTCTTCAGGGATTCAACCAGTGCGGCCATTTGTGAAGCATCAAGCGGCTTAGGGACGATACCCTCTGCGGCACGCTCGGCTACGTGCTTACGGTATTCTTCTAGCACGACTCTCTCCTCGCTCTCATTGTCATTTATTATGTCCAGGACAGGCCTGGTTCCGACATCAATCAGCGAAAAACCCGTAGGTCAACGCGGCCTGAAAACAGGTTTAAATGTGGTCAATGCCGGATCACGGCGGGTATGTCTTGTATGAGGCGAAGCGAAACATCCTGAACGCTTAGCGACGACAGTCCCCGGTTGCGCTGTGGCAGCATAGCAGGGTTTAACGTACTTGTTAATTCGTTCACAAAAAAGCAACATAAAATATTTGCTGAATCGTTAAGCACAGTGAGATCCACTCCCCTTCGTCGGCTCATCTCCTGCTCATTTTGATGACATCCGACCGCCATGCGCTTTATCCCCTCATAAAGTGCGGAATTACCCTATCACACGGCACGATTCCCCGTTAGTTTCTTTGTCGGCTGAAATTCGTATCTCTCTGAAAATCCCGCCCTGGTCTTGTCACAATACTTACCCAAAGTTTACAATTTTCGCAAATTGTGCAGAACCACCAAATTTCAGTCTAACGTGCTGATTTATATTAAATGATTGAGGTTTTTTTATACCAGCAGGTAGGAATCCGCTCAATCCAGAATGCATTAAAGCAGGAAAATCTTTACAGGAATGCGCAGATGAAAATACCTCGAATAATTCACCAGGTTCACACTCTAGGTATGGACAAGTTCAGGCCGGACATTCTGAATACGATTGCGAGAAACAAAGATATCAATCCGGGCTGGGAACATCGCTTTTATGATTACAACGGCATGGTGGCCTTCATCAAGGAACATTATGAAGCGCGATACCTGAAAGCCTTCCTGCGTATCAATCCCCATTATGGAGCCGCCCAGGCCGATTTCTTCCGGTATCTGGTAATGAATAAAGTGGGTGGCGTCTATCTGGATGTCAAAAGTTACTGCATCAAACCGCTCGACGAGATTATCCGCGAAGACGATGAGTTCGTGGTGGTTCGAGTGGAATGGTCATCCACAAGGCAAATACGAAAATCACGGTGCCCATGCGGAAATTGCCAGACCCGGCGGTGAATATCAGCAGTGGAATATCATCTCGACGCCCGGCAACAAGTACATTGATGCCGTGGTGAAAGGCGTGCTGTCGAATATCGAAAATTACCACTATTCCAGGCAGGGCGTGGGCTGGAAGGGCGTGATTGTCACCACGGGACCTATTGTCTATACCAATGCCATCGAATCGGTCAATGACGGGATTGGAATAAGGCTGGCAGGAAATCACGAGGCAAACGGCATCGTCTATATGGACGAAACCATCAGGCGAGTGAAGGGGACCCACTACTCCCAACGGTTCTCCTATATTGTGGACTCGGGTTTAGGGCATAACATCCTGTCCTACATTCATGGCTCCCCTTCCCTCATTCTCATCTGGTATCGCCGTGCCGTGGGTATAAAAAGAAAAATCCTTTCTCTTCGGGCTTCCGGATTAAGTCGATAAAACAAAAAAAACGGCCCCTTTTCAGGCGCCGTTTTATTGCGATATCGCGTCAAAAAATTACTTTTTCTTGGCTTTCGCGTTTGGCAGGTCAGTGATGCTACCTTCGTAAATCTCGGCAGCCAGACCCACGGATTCATGCAGCGTCGGGTGCGCATGAATGGTCAGCGCCAGGTCTTCGGCATCGCAACCCATTTCGATTGCCAGACCGATTTCACCCAGCAGCTCGCCGCCGTTGGTGCCGACAATCGCGCCGCCGATAACACGGTTGGACTCTTTGTCGAAGATAAGCTTGGTCATGCCTTCAGCGCAGTCAGACGCGATTGCGCGACCTGATGCCGCCCAGGGGAAGGTCGCCGTTTCATAGCTGATACCCTTCTCTTTGGCTTCTTTTTCGGTCAGACCCACCCAGGCAACTTCCGGCTCGGTATAGGCGATGGAAGGAATGACCTTCGGATCGAAATAATGTTTCTTGCCGGAGATGACTTCCGCCGCCACGTGACCTTCGTGCACACCCTTGTGCGCCAGCATTGGCTGACCCACGATATCGCCGATAGCGAAAATGTGTGGCACGTTGGTGCGCATCTGCTTGTCGACGTGGATGAAACCACGATCGTCGACTTCAACGCCAGCCGCGCCCGCTTCCAGAGATTTACCGTTCGGCACACGACCGATAGCCACCAGCACCGCGTCATAACGCTGAGGTTCGGCCGGTGCTTTCTTGCCTTCCATCGTCACATAGATGCCGTCTTCTTTGGCTTCTACATTGGTGACTTTGGTTTCCAGCATCAGATTGAACTGCTTGCTGATTTTCTTGGTGAAGACTTTCACCACGTCTTTGTCGGCCGCCGGGATCACCTGATCAAACATTTCGACCACGTCGATGCTTGAACCCAGAGCGTGATATACGGTCGCCATTTCCAGACCGATGATACCGCCACCCATGACCAGCAGACGCTCGGGAACGGTTTTCAGCTCCAGCGCATCGGTAGAATCCCAGACGCGTGGGTCATCATGAGGAATGAAAGGCAGAGTAATAGGACGAGAACCCGCTGCGATAATCGCATTGTCGAAGTTGATGGTGGTCGCGCCGCCTTCACCTTCCACCACCAGCGTATTGGCACCGGTAAATTTGCCCAGACCGTTGACCACCTTGACCTTGCGGCCTTTCGCCATGCCTGACAGACCGCCAGTCAGCTGGTTGATCACCTTCTCTTTCCAGGAACGAATCTTGTCGATATCGGTTTTCGGCTCGCCGAACACAATACCGTGTGCTTCCAGCGCCTTGGCTTCTGAAATCACTTTGGCTACGTGCAGCAGCGCTTTGGAAGGGATACAGCCGACGTTGAGGCAAACACCACCGAGAGTGGCATAACGCTCGACCAGAACGGTTTCAAGACCTAAGTCAGCACAACGGAAAGCGGCAGAATAGCCTGCAGGACCAGCCCCAAGTACCACGACCTGAGTTTTAATTTCTGTACTCATCATGACCTCTTAATTGTTTGTCCGGCGGGTCAGACGTCTGTCAAAACGCATTCAAATGCAGAATGCAGTACGCAACGCCCTTCATCCACCGGGACGCATACACCGCCAGAAGTTTACAGAATTGTTAAAATTCTGCAAACAAACTTCGGGTGACCTGTGTCTCAACAACCTTGTCGACCCGCCGGGTCGCAAGATCCGTGTCAAAAACAAGGCCGGCATGAGCCGGCCTCATAACAATTACATAACCAGACGACGAATATCTGACATTATCGTGCCGATATAGGCAGCGAATCGTGCGCCGGCCGCACCATCGATCACGCGGTGGTCGAAGGACAGAGACAGCGGCAACATCAGACGTGGCTGGAACGCCTTGCCATCCCAAACAGGCTTGATGGACGATTTCGACACGCCCAGGATAGCCACTTCCGGCGCATTGACGATTGGCGTAAACGCCGTGCCGCCGATGCCGCCCAGACTGGAGATGGTGAAACAGCCGCCCTGCATGTCGGATGCCGTCAGCTTGCCGTCGCGCGCTTTCTTGGAAATCACGCTCAGTTCGCGTGAAAGCTCGACGATGCCTTTCTTGTTCACGTCGCGGAATACCGGCACAACCAGACCGTTTGGCGTATCAACCGCCACACCGATGTTGATGTACTTTTTCAACGTCAGTTTTTGCGCGTCGGCAGAGATTGAGCTGTTAAAGCGTGGGAACTCTTCCAGCGCCTTGGCAACGGCTTTCATGATGAAGACCAGCGGCGTGATTTTCACGTCGAGTTTCTTCTTCTCTGCTTCCACGTTCTGCTGTTTGCGGAACTCTTCGACTTCGGTGATATCGGCTTCGTCGAACTGCGTAACGTGCGGGATCATGACCCAGTTACGGCTCAGGTTGGCACCGGAGATCTTCTGAATACGACCCAGCTCGACTTCTTCGATTTCACCGAATTTGCTGTAATCCACTTTCGGCCAAGGCAGCATGCCCGGCAGACCGCCACCCGCTTGTGCAGCGGCGGCAGGAGCAGTTTCGGCACGCTTGACGGCGTCTTTCACATAAGCCTGAACGTCTTCGCGCAGGATACGACCTTTACGGCCGGTGCCTTTCACTTTGGACAGGTTTACGCCAAATTCGCGCGCCAGACGACGGATAACCGGCGTTGCATGCACGTAGGCATCGTTCTCGGAGAACTCGCCTTTGCTCTCGGCAGCAGCAGCAGGGGCCGGAGCCGCCGCTTTTTGTTCCTGTTTCGCAGGCGCAGCCGCTTCTTCTTTCTTGGCCGGTGCAGCAGCAGGCGCAGCGCCTTCTACTTCAAAGACCATAATCAGAGAACCGGTGCTGACTTTATCGCCCGCAGAGATTTTAATTTCTTTAACTTTACCGGCGAACGGCGCAGGGACTTCCATTGAGGCCTTGTCGCCTTCAACGGTGATCAGTGACTGTTCGGCAGCCACGTTGTCGCCCACTTTCACCATGATTTCGGTGACTTCAACTTCGTCGCCGCCGATATCCGGTACGCTGACTTCCTTGCTGCCGGAAGCCGCAGGTGCCGCCGCCGCAGGTTGCTCTTCGGCTTTCGCTTCTTCTTTGGCCGCTGGCGCCGCAGCGCCGGAGCCTGCGACTTCAAAGACCATGATCAGAGAGCCGGTGCTGACTTTGTCGCCCGCAGCGATTTTAATCTCTTTAACCGTACCCGCGAATGGCGCAGGCACTTCCATTGAGGCCTTGTCGCCTTCAACGTTGATGACGGACTGTTCGGCTTCAACCTTGTCGCCCACTTTCACCAGAATCTCGGTGACTTCAACTTCGTCGCCGCCGATGTCCGGTACGTTGACTTCCCTGCTTTCGCTGGAAGCCGCCGCCGCAGGTTTCTCTTCGGTTTTCGCTTCTTCTTTGGCGGCCGGTTTTTCTTCGGCTTTAGCCGGTGCCGCAGCACCGTCCGCATCGTCGAAGACAAAAATCAGCTTGCCGGTTTCGACGGTATCGCCCACCGAAACTTTAATTTCTTTCACGACACCGGCCTGCGGGGAAGGGACTTCCATCGAGGCCTTGTCGCCTTCGACCACAATCAGTGATTGCTCGGCTTCAACCTTGTCGCCCACCTTCACCAGCACTTCGGTGACTTCTACTGCATCGGCACCAATGTCCGGTACATTAATTTCAATAGCCATCTGTCTTTACCCTCTTACGCCAGACGCGGGTTAACTTTGTCGGCATCGATGCCAAACTTGGTGATGGCATCAGCCACAACCTTCACATCGATCTCGCCACGCTTGGCCAATTCGCCCAGTGCTGCCACAACCACGTAAGATGCATCGATCTCGAAGTGGTGACGCAGGTTTTCGCGGCTGTCGGAACGGCCGTAACCGTCGGTGCCCAGTACGCGGAACTCGCTGGCCGGAATGAAGTTGCGGATCTGCTCGGCGAACAGCTTCATGTAGTCGGTAGAGGCTACCGCCGGTGCATCGTTCATGATCTGCGCAACATACGGAATACGCGGTTCTTCGGCCGGGTGCAGCATGTTCCAGCGCTCGCAGTCCTGACCGTCGCGGGCCAGTTCGGTGAACGAGGTCACGCTGTAGGTATCGGAGCCTACGCCGTAGTCGTTGGCCAGGATCTGTGCCGCTTCACGTACGTGACGCAGGATGGAACCCGAGCCCAGCAGCTGCACTTTACCTTTGCTGCCTTCGATGCTTTCCAGCTTGTAAATACCTTTGCGGATACCTTCTTCGGCACCTTCAGGCATCGCCGGCATGAAGTAGTTTTCGTTCAGCGTGGTGATGTAGTAGTAAATGTTCTCTTGCGCTTCGCCGTACATACGCACCAGACCGTCATGCATGATGACCGCCACTTCATAGGCGTAGGCAGGGTCGTAGGAGATACAGTTAGGAATGGTCAGCGACTGAATGTGGCTGTGGCCATCTTCGTGCTGCAGACCTTCGCCGTTCAAGGTAGTACGACCGGAGGTTCCGCCGACCAGGAAGCCGCGCGCCTGCTGGTCGCCCGCAGCCCAGCACAGGTCGCCGATACGCTGGAAACCGAACATGGAATAGTAGATGTAGAACGGGATCATCGGCAGGTCGTTGGTGCTGTACGACGTGGCCGCAGCCAGCCATGAAGAGGCGGCACCCAGTTCGTTGATCCCTTCCTGCAGAATCTGGCCTTTCTCGTCTTCTTTATAGTAGGCAACCTGCTCGCGGTCCTGCGGGGTATATTGCTGACCGTTCGGGCTGTAGATACCAATCTGACGGAACAGACCCTCCATACCGAAGGTACGCGCTTCATCGGCGATGATAGGCACCAGACGGTCTTTGATGGAATCGTTTTTCAGCATCACGTTCAGCGCACGAACAAAGGCGATGGTCGTCGAGATCTCTTTCTTCTGCTCTTCAAGCAGCTGAGAGAAGTCTTCCAGCTTCGGCATTTCCAGTTTCTGGGTGAAGTTCGGCAGACGCGTTGGCAGGTAGCCTTTCAGCGCCTGACGACGTTCGTGCAGATACTTGTACTCGGCAGAATCTTTTTCCAGCGTGATGTACGGCAGTTTTTCGATGTTTTCATCGGCCACCGGCACACTGAAACGGTCACGGATATAGCGCACGCCATCCATGTTCATTTTCTTGACCTGGTGGGCAATGTTCTTGCCTTCGGCCGCTTCGCCCATGCCATAACCTTTGATGGTATGCGCGAGGATGACAGTCGGCTGGCCTTTGGTGTTCTGCGCCTTGTTCAGGGCAGCAAAGACTTTCTTCGGATCGTGACCGCCACGGTTCAGCGCCCAGATCTGCTCGTCGGTCATGTCTTTGACCAGCTCGGCCGTTTCAGGGTATTTACCGAAGAAGTGCTCGCGAACGTATTTGCCGTCGCGTGACTTGAAGGTCTGGTAGTCGCCGTCAACGGTTTCATTCATCAGCTGGATAAGCTTGCCGCTGGTGTCTTTACGCAGCAGTTCGTCCCAGCGGTTGCCCCAGATCACCTTGATAACGTTCCAGCCGGCGCCTGCAAAAATGCCTTCCAGTTCGTTGATGATTTTGCCATTACCGGTCACCGGGCCGTCAAGGCGCTGCAGGTTACAGTTGATGATGAAACACAGGTTGTCCAGTTTCTCGCGCGTTGCGATAGTAATGGCACCTTTGGATTCCGGCTCGTCCATCTCGCCGTCGCCAAGAACGCGTAAACGCGCTGGGCGGAGGTGTCTTTCAGACCACGGTGTTCCAGATATTTCAGGAACTTGGCCTGATAGATGGCACCGATTGGACCCAGACCCATGGAAACGGTCGGGAACTGCCAGAATTCAGGCATCAGTTTAGGGTGCGGATAGGAAGACAGACCTTTACCGTGCACTTCCTGGCGGAAGTTGTTCATCTGGTCTTCGGTCAGGCGGCCTTCAAGGAAAGCACGCGCGTACACGCCCGGAGAGATGTGGCCCTGGAAGTAAACCAGATCGCCGCCGTCTTTCTCGTTGCGCGCACGGAAGAAGTGGTTAAAGCACACTTCATAAATTGCTGCGGAAGACTGGAAGGAGGACATGTGGCCGCCCAGATCCAGGTCTTTTTTGGACGCACGCAGAACGGTCATGATCGCATTCCAGCGGATTGCGGTACGGATGTTGCGTTCCAGCTCCAGGTTACCCGGATACTCAGGTTCGTCTTCAACAGCGATGGTGTTGATGTAATTACGGCTTGCAGCACCCGCTGCAACGCTCACGCCGCCTTTGCGCGCTTCGTTCAGGACCTGATCGATCAGGAACTGCGCACGTTCAACACCTTCTTCACGGATGACCGATTCGATCGCTTGTAGCCAGTCGCGAGTTTCGATCGGATCCACGTCATTATTTACACGTTCTGACATGGTGCTTTTCCTTATCTGTATCTAATACGTTGGTTTATCTGGAGCCTGTCTTCCTGCATTCTCGCCGAAAACCGTGCTGGCAAGAGTGCACGAAGACAGGCCCGTCAGTTTTATTTCGCCCCCAGAGAGAGCATAAAAGCTTCCAAAATTATTCTCACAGCCATGAAGCACAGGCTACAGGTATGCAGACAGCCATCATTACCCAGAGTTTAATTTTCTTCTTTACGTTGCTGGAGTCGGCGTAGTGAACGATCACGACGGCTGTGCTCCCTGCTCATATCCAGCAATACTTCCTCAATAAACGCCAGATGACGGTGTGATGCTTCGCGCGCCTTTTCCGGTTCGCGGGCAACAATCGCCGCAAAAATCCCGGCGCGGTGGTTACTCACCAGCGGCAGCATTTCGCGACGCGAGTAAAGCAACTCAAAGTTTTGCCGGACGTTCTTTTCCAGCATCGGTCCCATACAGCGCAATAGATGCAGCAGCACCATATTGTGCGTCGCTTCCGTGACCGCCACCTGATACTGCATGACGGCATCGGCTTCGGCGTCTAAATCGCCACTGTCCTGCGCCGTCTGAATCACCAGATGGCAGTCGCGAATGCGCTGTAGATCTTCTTCCGTTCCTCGCAGCGCAGCATAGTATGCGGCGATACCTTCGAGTGCATGACGGGTTTCAAGGAGATCGAATTGCGATTCGGGATGGTCGGAAAGTAATTCGGTAAGAGGGTCGCTGAAGCTTTGCCATAAGTTGCTTTGAACAAATGTGCCCCCGCCCTGACGACGTAACAACAGCCCTTTACCTTCAAGGCGCTGAATGGCTTCTCTCAGAGAAGGCCGCGATACATCAAACTGTTTGGCCAGTTCACGTTCAGGTAAAAGTTTTTCACCGGGCCGCAGCGTGCCCTCGAGGATCAGGGATTCGAGCTGCTTTTCGATCGCGTCAGATAACTTTGGCTGTCTGATTTTACTGTAGGCCATGGGAACGTTTATCTGCCCTTAAGTTATTTACCATTAACAATGGTGACGAGCTCGGAGTAAATTGGTAATACCAATTCAAAAAACGTGGCGGTAAAGTAACAAAGTATTCACGCGGTGTCCATATCACCCCGGTCTGAAAAGGCCTATTCCCGCACATTTTAACAAATATTTAGCATTTCTTTTTATTATGTGTTCTGGATCACATTTAACCGTTTTCAGCCAAACTTTTGCTCACTTTGCTCGATTCTTATGCGCCCACGACATAAACCAGGTGCAAACTTTTTCGCTTAACACTATTCTTGCGCAAACGGTAGTTCGTGCTGAATTTTCTCTGCATCGCAGCCGTAAATAATTAGATACAAAACACGTAATTTTCAGCTTACAGCCAGGGCGTAACGCTGATTTTTTCGCTTTTCCCTTACACAGAGGATCGGGAAATGGATGACAGACAACAAGGCGAAGAGCTGAAGCGCGGATTAAAAAACCGCCACATTCAGTTGATCGCATTAGGTGGCGCTATTGGCACCGGACTATTTCTGGGTATCGCGCAAACCATCAAGATGGCAGGGCCTTCCGTGCTGCTGGGTTATGCCATCGGCGGTATTATCGCCTTCCTTATCATGCGCCAGCTGGGCGAGATGGTAGTAGAAGAGCCGGTAGCAGGCTCCTTTAGCCATTTCGCCTACAAATACTGGGGCAACTTCGCGGGCTTCGCGTCTGGCTGGAACTACTGGGTGCTCTACGTGCTGGTGGCGATGGCGGAACTCACTGCGGTCGGTATCTATGTTCAATACTGGTGGCCGGAGATCCCGACGTGGGTGTCGGCGCTGGTGTTCTTCGTGCTGATTAACGCCATCAACCTGACCAACGTCAAAGTCTATGGCGAGATGGAGTTCTGGTTCTCCATCATTAAAGTGGTCGCGATTGTCGGCATGATTGTCTTTGGCGCGTGGCTGCTGGCAAGCGGTCATGGGGGTCCGGAAGCCTCGGTAAGCAACCTGTGGGCGCAGGGCGGATTCTTCCCGCACGGCGTAAAAGGACTGGTGATGGCGATGGCGGTTATCATGTTCTCCTTCGGTGGACTCGAGCTGGTCGGCATTACTGCCGCCGAAGCCGACAACCCGGAGAAGAGCATTCCGAAGGCCACCAATCAGGTCATCTACCGCATCCTTATCTTCTATATCGGTTCCCTGTCTATTCTGCTGTCACTTTATCCGTGGGGCAAAGTGGTGGAAGGCGGCAGCCCGGTTCGTGCTGATTTTCCATGCGCTGGACAGCAATCTGGTTGCGACACTGTTGAATATCGTGGTGCTGACCGCCGCGCTGTCGGTGTACAACAGCTGTGTCTACAGCAACAGCCGTATGCTGTTTGGTCTGGCGAAACAGGGTAACGGCCCGAAATCGCTGTTGAAGGTTGACCGTCGCGGCGTGCCTTATGTCGCCATCGGCATCTCGGCGCTGGCAACGGCGCTGTGTGTGGTCATCAACTATGTGATGCCGGGCAAGGCGTTTGGCCTGCTGATGGCGCTGGTGGTTTCGGCGCTGGTGATAAACTGGGCGATGATTAGTCTGGCGCACCTGAAATTCCGTCAGGCGAAGGCGCGCGAGGGCGTAACCACCAAGTTCAAGGCGCTGCTTTATCCGGTGGGTAACTATCTCTGCCTGCTGTTTTTGGCCGCGATTCTGGTCATCATGTACATGACGCCAGACATCCAGATTTCAGTCATTCTGATCCCGGTCTGGCTCGTGGTGCTGGGCGTGACCTACAAGCTTAAAGGCAACAGGAACAAGATTGCCGACGCCACCAGCAAATAAGCGGTGGCGAAAGCCTGAATAAAGCGACAAACCCGGCCCTGCTGCCGGGTTTTTTATTGCCCCGCCTCTGCCCCGGAATTGCAGGCTGGCTCACACTTTGCTCTGTGTAACCAGTTTGTCCATCTCTACGACCTTAATCTCCTGACTGAAACCCATAACCTGCGTCAATACTTCAGGCACTTGGTTATTTGTCATCGGCTTGGAGAGAACATCCATGAGTCAAGGCGCACTGTCTTTCAAGGAAAAAGTTGCATACGGCATGGGGGACGCGGGCTGCAACATGATTTGGGGCACCATCACGCTGTTCCTGAGCTATTTCTATACCGACGTTTTTGGACTGGCTCCCGCGCTGGTCGGCGTGATGCTGCTGTCGATTCGCGTCGTCGATGCCATCAGTGATCCGATTATGGGGGCTATCGCCGATCGAACCCAAACCCGCTGGGGTCGCTTCCGCCCTTATCTACTGTGGATTTCCGTACCTTTTGCCCTGTTCAGCATTTTAATGTTCTCCACGCCGGACTGGAGCTATACCCACAAAGTCATCTACGCCTTTGTGACCTACTTTCTGATGTCGCTGACCTACACCGCCATCAATATCCCCTATTGTTCGCTGGGCGGCGTCATCACCGCCGACCCGAAAGAGCGCGTGTCCTGCCAGTCCTACCGCTTCTTTATGGTCGGTATTGCCACGCTCATTCTCTCCTCTTCCCTGCTGCCGATGGCGCAGTGGTTCGGCGGCGCGGATAAAGCCAAGGGGTATCAAATGTCGATTGCCGTGATGGCGGTGATCGCGCTTGCGATGTTCCTGTTCTGCTTTAGCTCGGTGAAAGAGCGCATTCAGCCTGCCGTGCCGACCAAACGGGCGCTGAAAAGCGATTTGAAGGATGTGTGGAAGAATGACCAGTGGGTACGTATTCTGCTGCTGACCTTCTGCAACGTTTGTCCCGGATTTATCCGCATGGCGGCGACGATGTATTACGTCACCTGGGTGATGGAGAAATCCACCTCTTTCGCCAGCCTGTTTATCAGCCTCGGCGTTGTCGGCATGATGATTGGCAGCGCGTTGGCAAAACCGCTTACCGATAAATTCTGCAAGCTGAAAGTCTTTTTCTGGACCAACATCATTTTGACCGTGTTCTCCTGCGGTTTCTATTTCCTTAATCCGCATCTGACGACGCTGATTCTGGTGGCCTATTTCCTGCTCAATATCCTGCATCAACTCCCTTCCCCGCTGCATTGGTCGCTGATGGCCGACGTCGATGACTACGGCGAATGGAAGACCGGCAAACGCAGCACCGGCATCAGCTTCTCGGGCAATTTGTTCTTCCTGAAATGCGGACTGGCGGTGGCGGGTGCAATTGTCGGCTTTCTGCTGTCGGTTTATGGTTATCAGGCCGGGGCTACATCACAGACTCCTCAGGCACTTAACGGTATCGTGCTGTTGTTCACCGTCATTCCGGGGATCGGTTATCTGATTACCGCCGGGGTGGTAAAACTGTTGAAGGTTGACCGCGAGATGATGAAAAGAATTCAGGCCGATCTCGACGGTTCGCCGTCGCAACTTCAGTGAACTCAATGATTACCCTGCGGCTAAACAGGGTGAAGCCGAATTACCGGTGTTTGTTGGCAAGGAACCCAAACATGAATGATACCGTTTACCCGAATCCGTTTATCACCCAGCGCGCCGACCCGCATATCTGGCGGCATACCGACGGCCATTACTATTTTATTGCTTCCGTGCCGGAGTACGATCGTCTCGAAATTCGCCGCGCCGCCACGCTGGAAGGGCTGGCCGACGTCAGACCGCGCGTTGTCTGGCACAAACACGGCGGCGGGCCGATGAGCGCCCTGATCTGGGCACCGGAACTGCATTTTATCAACGGTAACTGGTACATCTATTTCGCCGCCGCGCCGTCCGAGAAAATCGTCAACGGTCTGTTTCAGCACCGCATGTTTGTGCTTGAGTGTTCGGACGCCGATCCACTCAGCGGTAAATGGCAGGAAAAAGGCCGCGTGGCGACGCCGATTGACAGCTTCTCGCTCGATGCCACGCACTTTAACCACAACGGTAAAAACTACTATCTCTGGGCGCAGAAAGACCCTGCCATCGAGGGAAATTCAAATCTGTATCTGGCCGAGATGAGCAATCCGTGGACGTTGAAAACCGCGCCCGTGATGATAAGCAAACCCGAACTGCCTTGGGAAATCATCGGTTTTAAGGTGAATGAAGGGCCGGCGTTTTTAAGCGGCTACGACAAAGTGTTTATCACTTATTCCGCGAGCGCGACCGACGAAAATTACTGTATCGGTCTGCTGTGGGCGGATATCGACAGCGACATTATGGATGCTGCCCAATGGCATAAATCACAGACGCCGGTGTTTAAAACCCAGGCCGATAACCGCCAGTTCGGACCGGGGCACAACAGTTTTACGCAAAACGAGAAAGGCGAAGATGTGCTGGTGTATCACGCGCGAAATTATACGGAGATTCAGGGCGACCCACTCTATGACCCGAATCGTCATACCCGTTTGAAAACGCTGGACTGGGACGATGACGGCATGCCGGTGTTCGGTGAACCACCGGCAGATAATCAGTGATGACGGCCGCTTAAACCAGCGTGCCGTAAATGGTCAGCAGCGCCACCACAATCAGGATGATAATAGTGACTTTGCGCGCCATTGCGACCGCAGAGCGCGGGGTTTGTACCGGATCCAGGTGCGGATCCCGCGCCAGCGAAAACTGCGCCAGACGGGTCAACACCTGGTATTGCGGCGTATGCAGGTCGCCCAGCGAGGCAAACCATGCCGGAAGCGCTTTCTCGCCATGTCCAATCAGGGCATAGGCAACCCCCGCCAAACGCACCGGGATCCAGTCAACGATATGCAGCAGATTGTCGACGCCGGACTGACTGCGTTTCAATGGCGCCGTATTGCGCGCCAGCCAGCTCTGATAACCGCGTAACGCCGCATAACCTCCCAGCGCAACGGGTCCGTAC
Source organism: Rouxiella chamberiensis (assembly GCF_026967475.1). Taxonomy (NCBI): domain Bacteria; kingdom Pseudomonadati; phylum Pseudomonadota; class Gammaproteobacteria; order Enterobacterales; family Yersiniaceae; genus Rouxiella; species Rouxiella chamberiensis. The sequence goes on from NZ_CP114058.1 coordinate 3,079,710, forward strand.
GGACCACACACCACAAACCAGAACAGCGGAGCCAGATAGTAGCGGAAGTTAATCCAGATCAGGGCATTTTGCAGTTCGCGCAGACGCACGGCATCGGTACAGTCGACCGGGAGTCCGTGAATCAGTGCCAGCTCTTCGGCCATTTCCGAGCAGGCCATGACATCGCCCTGTCGCGCCGACTTCAGGTAGGCACGGTAATGTTTACGTTTCAGTCCGGCACCGATACACAGCAGACAGACCAGCACCCACACCACCAGCGACGGGATCCCGTAAAACACCCCATGCACCAGCCGCAACACGGCCCAGATAGCCGCCATCCAGATAATGACAATCGCCAGCGTTTTGGTTAATGACGCCGCGCGGCCTCGCCGAAAAATCACCTCGAAGCGGTGATCGAGTTGCCAATGTTCACCCAGTTTGAATAAACGTTCCCAGGCTAGTACCAGTAGCAAAGTAAATAACGTCATGGACGAGGACTCTCTTTTGGTGAGGCGTTCGTGGCGTGCTGCTTCAATGCATCAAGATAACGCTGCCAGTCGAAGTGCGGGCCGGGATCGGTTTTTCTCCCGGGAGCAATATCACTATGGCCGGTAATGTGCCGCGTATCCACAGGATAGTGCCTTAGTATCAAATCAGTAACCTTAAGTAAACTCTGATATTGCGCGTCGGTAAAGGGCGCGAAATCGGTCCCTTCCAGCTCGATGCCGATGGAGAAGTCATTGCAGCGCTCCCGGCCCTGCCAGTTCGAAACACCGGCATGCCAGGCACGTTTGTCAAAAGGCACGTATTGCACAATTTCGCCATCTCGGCGAATCAGGCAGTGCGCGGCAACGCGAAGCTGGTGGATTTGTTCGAAAAAGGGGTCTTCGCGAGGGTCGAGTGTTCCGGTGAACAGCTGGTCGATATAAGGTCCGCCAAACTTGCCGGGCGGCAGGCTAATATTGTGAATCACCAGCAGCGAGGGAATTTCATCGTCGGGGCGATTATCGCAATGCGGAGAGATCACCTGCCGCGCCTCTGTGATCCAACCTTGATTTAACTGCATTAATGACCTCGACACGCCGTAAATATGGTACTTGTAATGGCAAAAGGGTAGCATGTTTTTTTATAATCCCCCCGCCATTTTGGAGTTTTGTATGCCGACTCGCAGCTACAGTATGGAAAGTCGCCGCGCCGAATTGCTCGACCGTATTCACCATGATATTCCACTCTCGGTTGCACAGGCTCTGCGCGAAGACCTTGGTGGCGAAGTGGATGCCAATCGGGATTTGACCGCCCAGCTGCTGCCGGCAGACAAACAGGCGCATGCCACCGTGATCACCCGCGAGGCCGGGGTGTTCTGTGGGGAAGCCTGGGTTAACGAAGTCTTCAAACAGCTTGGCAAAGACAAGGTCAAGGTGCATTGGCGGGTAAAAGACGGCGACGCGCTGGTAGAAAATCAGCCGCTGTTCGACATCATGGGTCCGGCCCGCCTGCTGCTGACCGGCGAACGTACTGCGCTGAATTTCGTGCAAACCCTCTCGGGTGTGGCGAGCGTCGTAAACCGCTATGTCAAACTGCTGGAAGGCACCCACACGCGCCTGCTGGACACCCGCAAAACCCTGCCGGGTCTGCGTACCGCACTGAAGTATGCCGTGCTGTGCGGCGGCGGCAGCAACCATCGTCTGGGGCTGGCCGATGCCTTCCTGATTAAGGAAAACCATATTATCGCCTGTGGCACGATAAAGGCCGCCGTCGAGCGCGCGCTGTGGATCCACGCCGATGTGCCGGTCGAAGTCGAGGTGGAAAATATCGTCGAGCTTGAGGCGGCGCTGGATGCCGGTGCCGACATCATCATGCTCGATAACTTTACCCTTGAAATGATGCGCGAGAGTGTGGCGCTGACCGCAGGCCGCGCGCTGCTGGAGATCTCCGGCAACGTCACGGATTACACACTTCGCGAGTTTGCCGAAACCGGCGTTGACTTTATCTCTGTCGGCGCCCTGACCAAGCACGTTCGCGCCCTGGATCTGTCGATGCGTTTTCGCTGATTCTTTCCCGCAAAACCCCGCCTGACGACGCGAAGTTTTGCGGGCTGCATTCCACTATTTTGTCTGCTGGCGCGTTGCTCGCATTTCTTTTTGCGCAACGTCGCGGAAGGGTCTTTTTTGCCACTGGTGCCTGCCATTGCCGATGGGTAGTTTGGGTCTGTTTTCACCACGACCTTAACTTATTCATGCAATGGAGAGCATCATGCAACGCTTTTTCTCGACAACGCTGGCAGAACACTTTTTTCATCCTCGCGATCGGTACGCCTTACAGCAGGGATTCTCGCTGATAGAACTGATGGTCGTCATCGGGATCATCGGCATCCTGAGCGGTATCGGCATTCCGGCTTATCAGTCCTATACCCAGAAAGCAGCGCTGACCGATATGCTGCAAACCATGGTGCCGTATAAAACCGCCAGCGAACTTTGCAGTATCGATCAGGGTGAGCTGACCAACTGCAACAACGGCGTCTCGAACATCCCTCTCAGTAAACCCTCCCGCTATGTCAGTGATGTGCTGGTGCAGGGCGGTACTATCACACTTTCCGGCCAGCAGGCGCTGAGTGGGCTTCAGGTCATCATGACGCCAAGAGTCAATACCACCGACGGCAGCATCGACTGGTCGCGCCAATGTACCCACGCGGGCAATCAGGGTCTGGTTGAGTCCTGTAGGCAGGTGTTCCACTTCAACGATGCGAGTCGCCGCCCATGAAGATGGATATCAATACGTTAAGAGAAACGCTTGAGCAGCAGTGCCAGCATTACGGCGCGGTCATGATAGGCATCGACAACGACAACCTGCGGGTGGCCTGTCATCAGCAAACCACCGATACCGCCGCCTTGCTGACCTCACTGCGTTTTTCCAGCAATTTAAAGGTGTGTCTGGAATATTGGCCGCAAACGCAAATCGAACGGGCGCTGAGCCAGGTCGGGGCGACGCCCGCCGAAAACGCCGCACCCGGCCGCAGGAATGAAGATTACGATCTGGATGAACACAGCAAGATACCGGTAGTCCAGTACCTTAATCAGACGTTGAGGTTAGCCATCCAGCGGCGGGCATCGGATGTTCACATCGAACCGTTCGAACATCTGCTTCGCGTTCGCCTGCGCATTGACGGCGTATTGCAGGAAGTTACGCCGCCCGAGTTTTCATTGTCGACAAGCGTGGTCGCGCGTCTGAAAATCATGGGTCAGCTCAACGTCGCCGAGCACCGCCTGCCGCAGGATGGGCAGATGGCCGTGTGCTGTGACAACCAGCGTTACTCGTTGCGGATAGCCTCGCTGCCGGTTTTGTACGGCGAAAAGATTGTGCTGCGGATTCTGGACAGAACGCAGCAGGAGCTGACGATGACCCAGCTGGGTTTCTCCGACATCGAGCAGCAGCAATACTATGCCGCGCTCGACAAACCTCAGGGGCTGGTTTTGGTCACCGGCCCGACCGGAAGCGGAAAAACCGTCACGCTATATACCGGACTGCGGCATCTCAACACGGTCGGGCGCAATATTAGCAGCGTTGAAGATCCCGTCGAGATCCCGGTGCGCGGCATCAATCAGACCCAGGTCAACAGCAAGACCTCGCTGAACTTTGCCCGCGTACTCCGCGCGTTACTCAGGCAGGATCCCGATGTCATCATGATAGGCGAAATCCGGGATGCCGAAACGGCCGAGATAGCGGTCAAAGCCTCGCAGACCGGCCATCTGGTGCTCTCGACGCTGCATACCAACTCCACCACAGAAACGCTGGTGCGGCTGGCGCAGATGGGTATCGAAGGTTATCAGATTGCCGCCAGCCTCAGGCTGGTTATCGCCCAGCGATTGATAAGAAAACTTTGCCCGCATTGCAAAATTCCCGAACAGGCCCTGATAAAAAATGGCACCGACAATGCAGCCTGTCATGTCGCCGTCTGGCAGGCACAAGGCTGTAAACACTGTTTTTCCGGCTATTACGGGCGTATTGGCATTTACGAGATGCTGGAGAACAGCCCTGCGCTGCAACAGGCGCTGGTCAACGGTGCCGATTCGCCCACACTAAGCGCCATCGCCGCCTCGCAAAGCCAGAAAACGCTGTTTGCCTCGGGCATGGCGCTTGTCAAAGAAGGCGTAACCTCATTGGCCGAGCTATATCGGGTCGTTGGCGACGAGGCGCAGGGTGAGCCTGTATCTGTTTAAGTGGCAGGCGGTGGATGAACCGGGCACGCTGCACTGTGGCGAAAGCCTGTCGTCACAGTCGCAGGCGGTGCTTGAGAGTCTGGTGCAAAGCGGGCTCCAGCCGATTGTCATCAAAAAGTCTGCACGCGTCGGCAAAGGGTATTGGAAAAACAGGGAACGTATCGCGTTTATCAGGCAACTCGCGACGCTGCTGCAAACCGGATTGCCGCTGACGTTGAGCCTTAAGCTCCTGGCAAGCGATCATCCCTTGCCCGCCTGGTGCTGCGTGTTGGGTGAGATGGTGACCAAAGTTAACGAAGGACAGCCGCTTTCCACCGTCATGCGGCACTATCCGGCAGTTTTTCCGCCCATTTATGCGCAGGTCATTGCCATTGGGGAGTTAACCGGACAACTGGAAAACTGCTGCGCCCAACTCGCTGTGCAGCAGGAACAAATCATGTCGCTGCAAAAAAAGGTACAAAAGGCGCTGCGTTACCCATTGATAGTGATGCTGATAGCCACGGGCATTACCCTGCTGATGCTGACAATGGTACTGCCGGAGTTTGCCAAAATTTACGCCTCTTTCGATGCCGAGCTGCCCTGGTTTACACGTGTGCTGATAGGCGCTTCGGAAAACATAGTGCGATTTGGCCCTTTTCTGGTTCTGCTTGTTGCCTTGGCAGGCGGGGTGTATTTCCGCTATCTGCATCCGCAGGAGGTATGGCGCTGGCGAGAGCAAACACTTTGGCTGCGCGTGCCGTGGGTGAAAAAACTCATTGCCGACGGCTGCCTCTGCCAGCTGTTTCAAACGCTCGTGCTAACCCAGCATGCCGGTATGACACTCAGCGATGGGTTGCGGGCGGCTGAAACATCGATAGGTAATCTGCATTACCGGCATGCTGTCCGGCAATTGACGCAGAAACTGACGCAGGGTATTCCGCTGCATAAGGCGCTGACCGAGTCTCCACTGTTTCCGGCGCTGTGTCGGCAGTTAGTGCGTATTGGCGAGGAGTCAGGGTCGCTGGATGCCCTTCTCGACAAACTGGCGCACTGGCACGCCGAACCAGGCCAATGAACTGGCGGATGGCATGGCGCAAAAGATTGAACCGCTGATGATGCTGTTTATGGGCGTGGTGGTGGGCGGATTAGTCATCGCGATGTATCTGCCCATCTTTAATCTTGGCGCCGCCATGAACTGATGGCGTTTACACAGAGGAAAGGGGCATGGAAAGGCGATTGAAACGTGGGTAAAAGGGCTGTTCACTTGAGAGTCCAGCTGCTAGGGCGTTAGCAGGTCTACCCGGACGTAGGCTCATCCATGAGCCTTGGTCTGTAAGGTTGTTGACGCCTTACGCTGGCTGAAAACGCAGCGTGGAAACTCGCGCTTATTGACCAAACAAACGGTTTTCCTGTTCGGCAACGCGAATAAAGGTGGTGCGCTTGGTCAGCTCTTTCAGGCGCTCTGCCCCGACATAGGTACAGGCGGAGCGAAGGCCGCCCAGAATATCGCGCACGGTTTCATCGACAGGCCCACGCAGCGGCAATTTGACCGTCTTGCCTTCGGCGGCACGGTATTTGGCTACACCACCAACATGACGCTTCATGGCCGACTCCGAACTCATACCATAAAACAGCATGAATTTTTCGCCCTGCTCTTCGACTATGGTGCCTTCACATTCGTCGTGCGCTGCCAGCATACCGCCCAGCATCACGAAATCCGCACCGCCGCCGAAAGCCTTGGCAACGTCGCCGGGCACTGCGCAACCGCCGTCACTGACGATTTGTCCGCCAAGTCCGTGTGCGGCATCGGCGCATTCAATGACCGCCGAAAGCTGCGGATACCCCACACCGGTTTTCACCCGCGTCGTACAGACAGAACCTGGACCAATGCCCACTTTGACGATGTCCGCTCCTGACAGTATCAGCTCTTCAACCATCTCTCCGGTGACCACGTTACCTGCGCAGATAACCTTGTCGGGACAGGCTTCGCGCATGCGCACCAGGAAGGAGACGAAATGCTCCGAATAACCATTTGCTACATCGAGACAAACAAATTTCAGCAGCGGCGATAATGCCAAAATTTTCAGCGTCTTGGCGAAGTCATCTTCCGAGGTGCCGGTCGAGACCATCACGTGCTGTAACACCTTTTCACTACTCAAGGCGATAAATGCCTGCCACTGTTCCACACTGTAGTGTTTGTGAACGGCGGTCAGCAAACCGAATGAGGCCAGCGCTTCAGCCATGCTGAATGTCCCGACGGTATCCATATTGGCAGCAATAATGGGGGTTCCCGACCAGCTATGACCCGAGTGCTTGAAAGTGAATGTGCGTTCGAGTTCAACTTCTGAACGGCTCTTGAGGGTAGAGCGCTTTGGACGAATGAGGACGTCTTTAAAACCTAATTTTAAATCTTCTTCAATACGCATTGATATGTCCTGGTTTGGGCTAGAAGCCTGCTTTTGGGTGAGCAGGCAAGTCACAATTTGCACCTTTTCCAGTGGTTTTATCATACTCAGGAATAGCCGCACGGCAAGGGGCGGTTTTGCATGCCTCTTCACACTTCATCATTTTAGATGGGGGATGTTGCAGGGATTTTCAAATATCCAAAACATCCTCAAAGAGAGAGAGAACGCGGCTTGCACTTACTGCCGATCTCTTTATCATTTACGTTATCGAACATTTCAGAGTAAAAGCATGAGCTATATTGTTGCACTCACCGGCGGAATAGGAAGCGGCAAAAGCACCGTCGCGAATGCGTTTGCAAGACTGGGTGTGACACTGGTCGATGCCGACGTGATTGCCCGTCAGGTCGTGGAGCCTGCAACCCCGGCGCTGAAGGCGCTGGCCGAAAAGTTTGGTCGACAGATCCTGCAACCTGACGGTGCGTTAAACCGTTCACGTCTACGTGAAATCATTTTTAGCGACAGCGCGGCCAAGGCGTGGGTGAACCAGTTGCTCCATCCGGCGATTCAGGCCGAAACACAGCGCCTGATAAAGGACGCGACTACGCCTTACGTGCTTTGGGTTGTGCCCCTGCTCATTGAAAATGGATTACAGACCCGCGCCAATCGGGTGCTGGTAGTTGACGTCAATCAGGATGTTCAGCTTGCACGAACAGTCAGCCGTGATGGCGTCAGCCGTCAGCAGGCAGAAAATATCATCGCCGCGCAGGTCCCGCGTCAGCAGAGGCTGGATTGCGCGGACGACATTATTGATAACAACGGTGGTCCCGAGACGATCGAGCCGCGTGTTGCTTCATTACATAGCCACTATCTGGAATTAGCGGCTTCAGCGACCCGACAGGATATTAACAAGAATGAGTGATGTGGTTTCTACCGTTCTCTTTGAACATCCTTTAAATGAGAAAATGCGCACCTGGTTGCGTATCGAATTTCTACTAGAGCAGCTTTATGCCAATTCGCAGCTGAACGCCATCGCGCCTGCCCTGACTTTCTTCCGCACCGTGTCTGATCTTCTTGATGTGCTGGAACGTGGCGAAATCCGTACCGATTTGCTGAAAGAGCTTGAGCGCCAACAGCAAAAGCTGCTGCTATGGGCCGATGTTCCGGGTGTCGACATGGCTCGCATCCAAGAGCTGCGTGCCGAGTTGAAAGAGACGGGCACCGTGTTGATGAGTGCGCCGAGAATGGGTCAGGCATTGAAGGAAGATCGCCTGATCGCGCTGGTCAAACAGCGGCTGAGCATTCCGGGCGGTTGTTGCAGTTTCGATTTGCCGACCCTGCATATCTGGCTGCACATGCCGCAGTCGCAGCGTGACAATGATGTACAGAAATGGCTGGCATCACTGACCCCGCTGCACAACGCGTTAACCCGCGTACTGGATCTCATTCGCCAGTCCGGCCCTTTCCGCAACCAGATTAGCCTCAACGGTTTTTTCCAGGACAATGCGGAAGACGCCGACCTGTTGAGATTACGCCTTTCTCTCGAGCATCAGCTTTACCCGCAGGTGTCAGGCCACAAGACGCGCTACGCCATTCGTTTCCTGCCGCTCGACAGTGAAAAAGGCCAGGTGCCCGCCCGACTTAATTTTGAACTTGCCTGCTGCTAGGAGCCGGAAATGGAAAACGACGTGATTGAAGTAAATTGCCCAACCTGCGGTAAATCAGTGATTTGGGGCGAGCAGAGTCCGTATCGTCCATTTTGCAGCAAGCGCTGCCAATTGATTGACCTTGGCGAATGGGCCGATGAAGAAAAACGCATTCCAAGCAAGGGCGAGATAAACGATCTCGACGACTGGAGCGAAGACGACATCAAGTAGCAGCAAAGGGGCAATGTGTTGCCCCTTTTTTATGGGCACTGCGTGTTATCGGCACGGTTTTGAAGTGCGACTGTTTTTATCGGCACCTTTTTTACCTCTACCGATAATAGCCAAAGCCCTGCCTGTCAAAACGAAGTTAGGCATTGTCATCATAAAGACTCCCCAACGAGTATGCATCGTCCTCGACATAGGCCGAGCTGACAGAGTAAAGCGCGCTTTCGTCAACGGCTTGTGTCAACTGATGAAACGCCTGCAACTGCGCCGTGAAATCTGCTTCAAGCTGAGTCAGGTCGTCAAGTTTACTCAGCATTTGCGCCTGATTAAGAATACTTTCATATAAAGCCACATCGACCTTTGACCCTTTGCTTTCAATATTACGCAAGTTGATCAATTCGTGATAAGCCTCTTTAAATCCGACAAAGGTTTTATAATATCCATTAAGCTTTCTTACGCTGGCGGCCAACCTTTCGCGCGATTCATGATGACAAGAGTTAGCCGATTCGAGATCTTTATTTTTAAATGCGCTGATTGCACGTTCGATACGTTCCGATAATAGCGGATATTGATTGATATACGCATCACGCTTTTGCGAACCCGTGACGTTTTGGCTGGCGCGATATTTAAGCACCTCGAAAGTCGTATTGAATGCCTTGGTATAACCCCCTTTAATTTGTGTGCCGAGCTGGCGTAAATTATTTTCCAACCCTTTTATCTCACTTTCAATTAAACGATTGTCCGGCAGATTCATGATGGCGGTTAATTTCTGTCGTATCGCCTGCCGCGCTTCCTCCCCTTTTTTACCTTTAACGCCGGTGAGGCCTTCTACGCCGTCTTTTACATTCATGAGCGCGGAAAGCAGCAGCGGGTCCAGTTTCGTCGGCCTGCCATAGAGCAGGTCATCAGGCGATTTATGGCTTGTCTGGCTGAGATTCTCCTGAATGCTCTGGCTGACAATCTGTGAAACCTGCTTTTCGGATCCCAGACGGTTAAACGTTTTCGGGGTTAATTCTTTAACCGGAATAATGATGGCGGAATGTCGTTCTGTCTTCGCGGGGAAAACGCTGATGGAAAAATTCATTGCGCTCAGCGGTAGATATTTCTCTTTGGTATCGACCTTGTTATCGCCGGGAAATGAATTTATTTTAATCGTTGAATTAGAGATATTATGCAGACTGTGCAGCATCTTGCCGCCACCTTTTTTAACTGTTTCAAAAAGACTCTGCAAAGCGTTTAAAGAATGCGCACCTATGACACTGCCGACAGACATAAGATTAATTCCCTTTATAAATATTAACCCTCACGGCATGGATATTAATTTCATAAATTTAAATTGAAGATACAATAACAAAGAACATGCCGCACATGATATTTACTCTGTCCGTATAAATAGAGTACGGCGATATTACCTTTATTAATTGATACCGTCATCCAAAGATGAATCGGTTAAGGAAATAACCTGGCTTATAAAATATATTAAATAGCCTCGTTAATTAACGCGATAACAACTTCGGCATTGGCGGGCGGAAAGTCCTCTTCCTTCAGTGCGGTCTGTGCAACCCAACGTTTAGGCTGGCCCTCTTTGCCGTAAGGTTCGCCGCTCCACGTCTCGACCATAAAGAAATGCAGATTCACCACGCGGTCGGGAAATCGATGCTCGAGCGTTCTGATCATTACGGGATCGCGGGCATCAATGCCGACCTCTTCCTGAAGTTCGCGGATCAATGCCTGCGCCGGTGTTTCGCCGCTTTCAATCTTGCCGCCCGGGAATTCCCAGAAACCGGCCATGTGTGACGAGGCATCGCGCTGAGTAATAAAAATCTCATGGTTTGGATTACGAATAATCCCGACTGCGATATTCAATTGTTTCAACGTCATTGTCTCTCCCTCAATTACGTCTCAAAAAAGAGGGCGGTGATTAGCCGCCCTTTTATGCCTTGATGATTCAATGCCGTGTCATTAGTTCTGCAAACGGCCGTGGCACTGTTTGTATTTCTTGCCTGAACCGCATGGGCAAGGATCGTTACGCCCTACTTTGCGATCGCTCGCAGAAGGAGTGCCGGCAGTGGTCGACAGCTCTTCTTCCAGCGAAGCCACATGGCTCAGTTGCTGCTGCTGGGCCAGACGCTCTGCTTCTTCGCGGCGCTGCTCTTCCATCGCCTCGACTTCTTCCGGCATACGCACCTGAACCTTGCTCAATACGCTCACCACTTCGTATTTCAGCGATTCGAGCATGGCAGCAAACATGGCGAAGGACTCGCGCTTGTATTCCTGCTTGGGATCCTTCTGGGCATAACCGCGCAGGTGAATACCCTGACGCAGGTAATCCATCGCGGCCAGGTGCTCTTTCCACAGGGAATCCAGCGTTTGCAGCATCACGCCTTTCTCGAAGTTGCGCATCATCTCGAGACCTACCACCTCTTCCTTGCCGGTATAGGCGTCCTTGGCGTTTTGCAGAATGCGCTCACGCAGCGTCTCTTCGTGCAGCTCAGGCTCTTTGTCCAGCCACTCCTTGATAGGCATCTCCAGCTCGAAATCGTTCTTCAGGCGCTGTTCCAGACCTTCAATGTCCCACATCTCTTCCAGAGACTGCGGCGGAATGAAGCTGTCGATGGTGCTCTTGAACACGTCTTCGCGGATGCTGGCGATGGTTTCGCTCACATCGGTAACGTCCAGCAGTTCGTTACGCTGGGTGTAGATGGCGCGACGCTGGTCGTTGGCGACGTCATCGTATTCAAGCAGCTGTTTACGCATGTCGTAGTTACGGCTTTCAACCTTGCGCTGCGCGTTGGCAATCGCCTTGGTCACCCACGGGTGCTCGATGGCTTCGCCCGGCTTCATGCCCAGCTTGCGCATCATGTTGGTCACGCGGTCGGAGGCAAAGATACGCATCAGTGGATCTTCCATCGACAGGTAGAAGCGGGACGAACCGGCATCACCCTGACGACCGGCACGGCCGCGTAGCTGGTTATCGATACGGCGAGATTCGTGGCGTTCGGTACCGATGATGTGCAGACCGCCCGAGGCCAGTACGGCTTCGTGACGAAGGCTCCAGGCATCCTTGATGGCAGCAATCTGTTCCGGGGTTGCTTCTTCGCCCAGATTTTCAATCTCTACCTGCCAGCTTCCGCCCAGCACGATATCCGTACCACGACCCGCCATGTTGGTTGCGATGGTGACGCGGCTCGGCTGACCGGCCTGTGCCACGATGTCGGCTTCCTTGGCGTGGAATTTGGCGTTCAGTACGCTGTGCTCGATACCGGCCTTGGTCAGCTCGTGAGAGACGACTTCAGACTTCTCGATGGACGCAGTACCGACCAGAATAGGCTGGCCGTTGGCGCTGCGCTCTTTGATGTCTTCGATAATCGCGCCGATTTTTTCCATTTCGGTCATGTAGACCAGGTCCGGCAAATCTTTACGCTGCATGGGGCGGTTGGTCGGCACCACGATGGTATCCAGCTTGTAGATGGCGCTGAATTCAAAGGCTTCGGTATCGGCCGTACCGGTCATCCCGGCCAGTTTCTCGTACAGACGGAAGTAGTTCTGGAAGGTGATGGACGCCAGCGTCTGGTTTTCGTTCTGAATATCCACACGCTCCTTGGCTTCAACGGCCTGATGCAGACCGTCCGACCAGCGACGACCCTGCATGGTACGACCGGTGTGTTCGTCGACGATAATGACTTCGCCGTCTTTCACGATGTAGTCAACGTCACGGGTGAACAGCACGTGCGCGCGCAGTGCGGCGGTCACGTGGTGCATCAGCATGATGTTGCTCGGCGAGTACAGGGATTCGCCCTCTTCCATAATGCCCGCTTCCGCCAGCATCTCTTCGATCAGGATCAAACCACGTTCGGTCAAATGCACCTGACGGGCTTTTTCGTCCACGGAGAAGTGACCTTCACCCTGGAAGGTGTCGGAGTCTTCTTTTTCCTGACGAATCAGTTTCGGGATGAGCTTGTCGACGCGGATATACATCTCGGAGCTGTCTTCGGCCGGGCCGGAGATAATCAGCGGCGTACGGGCTTCATCGATAAGAATGGAGTCAACCTCATCCACAAGCGCATAGTGCAGTTTGCGCTGAACGCGCTCTTCGATGCTGAACGCCATGTTGTCGCGCAGGTAGTCGAAGCCGTATTCGTTGTTGGTGCCGTAGGTGATGTCTGCTGCGTAGGCCGCACGTTTTTCCGGTGCAGGCATGTTCGGCAGGTTGATACCGACGGTCAGGCCGAGGAACCCGAACAGCGGACGGTTGTTTTCGGCATCACGCTGGGCCAGATAGTCATTCACGGTCACGACGTGCACGCCCTTGCCGCTCAGCGCGTTCAGATAGGCCGGCAGCGTTGCGGTCAGGGTTTTACCTTCACCGGTACGCATTTCCGCGATGCAGCGTTCGTTCAGAACCATACCGCCCAGCAGCTGAACGTCGAAGTGGCGCATACCAAAGACGCGCTTGCTCGACTCACGCACTACGGCGAAGGCTTCGGGGATCAGCGATTCAAGGACTTCGCCCTTCGCCAGACGCGCGCGGAACTCGTCGGTCTTGGCGCGCAGCTGTTCATCGGACATCGCCTGCACTTCCGGCTCCAGACGGTTAACTTGATCCACCACTTTACGCATGCGGCGCAGGGTACGATCGTTACGGCTACCAAATACTTTGGTTAAAATTTTGCTTAACATGATTCTTGATTTCTCTTTGAGCCACTG